>DATLXS010000114.1:0-2280 GCA_035575675.1 Gemmatimonadales bacterium | reverse complement strand
CGACTACCCCTTCCCGCTCGGGGAGCAACAGGTCGGCAGCCTCATCCGCTCCCACGAGGCGCTACCGGCGCCGACCCGCGAGAAGCTCCTGCACGAGAACGCCAGCGCTTTCTTTGGCCTCGATGCCGGACGGATCGCCGTTAGCGGCGCAGCGGCCGTGCGCCGCAGCGCTTGAAGCAGCGCACCGGGCAGCGCAGGCCGCCGGCGATCGCCGGTAGCGGAGCGAATGTTACTGCGGTAACTGACAGGTGGCGCGGCGGGCGTGTACAAGCAAAACAAGGACACGCACAGAACCGGAAGGTCACGGATGAGGCATCAGCCGGCCGCGAAATATCGACGCCAGCGCCGAGGAGACAGCGGCATGGGCGAGCGCTGCGCGTTGGTCGTCCCGAACGCCTATTCCACGCGCAGCGTCGCCTTCATTGTCGGATGCAGCACGCATGCATAGGCGAATTCGCCCGCCTTCCTGGCCGTGTACTTCCACGATCGTCCCGGGGCGATCTCGTGGGAATCGAATGACTTGCCCTCCGCCGTTACGGTGTGCGGGAACGGATCGTGGTTGACCCAGACAATCGTGTCGCCGGCTTTGACCCTGAGGACCTGCGGATCGAACCGCAGACTATCGATCACCACCGTATGCGTCGTGGACCTCGGGCTTGCAGTAGCCGCAGCCCAGCCGTCGCCGGGCGGCAGGCCGAGCGTCGAGGCGGTCGCGAGCGCAATCAGCAGCGGCCTGACGGTCGCCCTGAAGCACAGCATCAGCTCTTCCCGGCAAGGGGTGCCTGAATCCTCTTGGCGTGCTCGAGATGCGCTACAAATGCCGGCCGAACCTTCACCAACAGGGCCTTGAGTTCTGCGTTCTTCGCGCTCGGGATCAAGACCTTATCCATGGCGTCCAGAACCTGCTCGTGATAGGCGACCTCGTGATCCACGTAGGCCTTGTCGAACGCGGCACCTTCCAGGCCCTTGAGGTTGCGCAGATTCTGCTCACCACCCGACTTCAAGCTCTGGCTGGTCGGATTGTCCTGCGGCGTCACCTTGAGCTTCGTTACGAGCTCGACCGCCGATTTGTTGACTCCGGTGTGATCAACGATCATGCGCTCGGCGAACTCCTTGACGTCCTTGGTGTGCGACCTCGAGGCGGCAAGCTTGCCCGCGTCGATGTCGACCTGGTTCGCCGTGACCACGATGGCGGCAATCTGTGCGTCGTTGGGCCCCTCGGCGGCCGCCGCTGCGGTCGTGAGGCACAGGCTTGTCGCAATAACGACACCAATCAATCTCATGATCAGACTCCTCGGTACGGGCATTAGACGCGGCGGGGCTGCGCTGCGTTTCCAGCAGTCGCCGCGGCCGCGAGCGCGCGGCGCTGCGCGAGGACTCCCGCGACGACACGATCGCACCGTTCGCCCCCGAACTTGAAGACATCGCCGGTCGCCAGGTCGAGCTCACCTGCCAGCGACTCGCGCAGCATCCCGCGGGCCCGGAACAAACGCGACCGCACGGTCGCTTCGGGGATCGAAAGACACGCCGCGGTCTCGGCCACCGACAGCTCCTCGAGCTCCCGCAGCGCGAACACACTACGAAATGCCACCGGCAGTTCGTCGATCTTGCGCTCCAGCAGGCGCCGCATGTCCGTTCGCGTGGTGGACTGCTCCGGCGACTCGGCAGATTCCTCGAGCACAGCGTACGCAGCGCCGCGGGGCGCGTCGGGTCGCACTTCGTTGAGGTGCACGACGATTCTGTCGCGGTGACGCTTGCGTCGAAGCGCGAGCGCTTTGTTGATGACGATGCGCGTCAGCCACGTCGAGAGCTTTGCGTCGGCGCGAAAGTCGGCGATGTGGCGATACGCGGTGAGATATGCTTCCTGCAGAACATCCTCGGCGTCAGCGGCGTCCTTGAGAATGGCGCGCGCAACACGAAAGAGCCTGCTGTTGTTGCGGCGCATCAGGAATTCGAAGGCGCCTTCGTCGTCACGCCCGATGCGCCGTGCAAGCTCTGCATCGTGGACCGAAGCGTCTGACAGGAGGGGCGACGAGGACATGGGGACTTCGCTGTGGGAGCAACACATTAGATGCCCGAACCGGCACCGGGGTTCCGGGAAAGCTCCGCACCTCGGCCCCGACCTGCGAAAGACCAGTGCATGACCTCGATACGACTCGAGCGCTGGATCGCGCGAAAATTCCGCCTGCGCCACGTTGAGCTGATCGCCGCCCTCTATGAGTGCCGCAGCATCCTCAAGGCCTCCAGGCGCCTGAACCTCACCCAGCCGACTCTCACCAA
>DATLXS010000113.1:0-2222 GCA_035575675.1 Gemmatimonadales bacterium | reverse complement strand
TTCGGCGTGTGCAGCAGCCCGCGGGCGATCTCGAGGCGGCGCTTCATGCCCCCGGAGAACGTCTTCACCAGGTCATCGCGCCGCTCCCACAGCTCGAACATCCGCAACAGGACTTCACACCGCTCCCGCCGGGCGTGCCGCGGCACGTGGTACAGCACCCCGTGGATATCCATGTTCTCCCATGCCGTGAGCTCGCTGTCGAGACTCGGATCCTGGAAGACGACGCCGAACCGCTTGCGGACTGCCGTCTGATGCGTGGTGACATCGAGTCCGTCGAGCTCGAGCGAGCCCGACGTCGGACGCGACAGGGTGGTGAGCATCTTGATGGTAGTCGTCTTGCCGGCGCCGTTCGGCCCCAGGAACGCGAAAATCTCCCCGGGGCGGACGTCGAAGGAGACGTCGTTGACGGCCATGATGGTGCCGAACGACTTGACGATGTGTTGGACCCGGATGATCGGGCGATCGCCCACCTACGCCCTCGGCGCCGCCGGTTTGGCGGCGTAGATGAACTCGTAGTAGTCGCGCATGGCCAGGCTGGCCGCCGCCGCCTCGTCGATGATGACGGTCGCATCCCGGTGCAGCTGGAGTGCACTCGCCGTCACCATGCTGGTGACCGATCCCTCGACGGCTTGGGCGATCGCCTTGGCCTTGGACTTACCGCTCGCCACCAGGACCAGCCGCCGCGCATCGAGGATGGTCCCGACGCCCATCGTAATCGCATAGACCGGCACATCCTCTCGGGCATCGAAGAACCGGGCGTTGTCGTCGATGGTCTGCTTGGACAACGTCTTGAGCCGCGTGCGCGAGCTGAGGGAGCTGCCTGGCTCGTTGAAAGCGATGTGGCCGTCGGTCCCGATGCCCAGGATCTGCAGGTCGATCCCACCGCACTCCGCAATCCGCCCCTCGTACCATTGGCAGAACGCGGGATAGTTGCTGGTCGTGCCCGAGGGGATGTTGATGTTGTGTTGCGGGATATTCACGTGCTGGAAGAAGTGCTCGTGCATGAAGTAGTGGTAGCTCTGCGGGTGAGTCGCGGGCAGGCCGACGTATTCGTCGAGGTTGAACGTCGTCACGCGAGAGAAGTCGACCTGCCCGGCCTGGTACAGGCGCACCAACTCCTGATACAGGCCGAGCGGCGTGGACCCCGTCGCCATGCCGAGCACGGCATTCGGCTTCGTGTTGAGCACGTCGACGACGAGCTGCGCCGCCGTCTTGCTCATCTGGTCGTAGTCCCGCTTGATGACGACTTCTATGGAGCCTCCCATCCTTTGGCCCGCTCGAGCGCCTTGCGCCACCCGGCCTCGAGCTGCTGGCGCTGCGCCGGCTTCATCGCGTGCGTGAAGCGGCGATCCACCTGCCACTGCGCCGCGATCTGTTTCTGGTCCTTCCAGTAGCCGACCGCCAATCCCGCGAGATACGCCGCCCCCAGCGCCGTGGTCTCGGTGACTTTGGGCCGCACTACGGGAACGCCCAGCAGATGCGACTGGAATTGCATCAGCAGGTTGTTGGCGGACGCGCCGCCATCCACGCGCAGCTCCTTCAGCTTGATCCTGGCATCGGCCTCCATCGCGCGGAGCACGTCGGCCACCTGAAACGCGATGCCTTCCAACGCCGCGCGTGCGATATGCGCCGCCGTGGTGCCGCGCGTGACGCCGGCGAGAACACCGCGCGCGTATTGATCCCAGTGCGGGGCGCCCAGTCCGGCGAACGCGGGGACCAGATACACCCCACCCGTATCTTCCACCCGGGAGGCCAGGGCTTCGACTTCCGACGACGACTCGATGATGCCCAGTCCGTCGCGCAGCCATTGCACCACCGCCCCGGCGATGAAAATGCTGCCCTCGAGTGCGTACTCGGTCCGGTTCCCGATGCGCCACGCCACGGTCGTCAGGAGATTGTTCTTGGACACGATCGGTTTGGTACCGGTGTTCATCAGCATGAAACAGCCGGTCCCATAGGTGTTCTTCACCATTCCCGGCTGCGTACAAGCCTGGCCAAACAGCGCAGCCTGCTGGTCGCCCGCGATGCCCGCGATGGGGATCGATCCGCCCCCCCCGAACAGCCTCGTCTCACCGTACACTTCGCTCGACGAGCCGACCGCCGGCAGCACCGAGCGCGGCACACCGAACAGCTTCAGCAGCTCGTCGTCCCAATCGCCGGTGCGGAGATTGAACAGCATCGTGCGCGACGCGTTGCTCGGATCGGTCACGTGCACGCGGCCG
>DATLXS010000112.1:0-3336 GCA_035575675.1 Gemmatimonadales bacterium | reverse complement strand
CCGGAGCAATTCGAATAGACCGCCGTCAGCCGCAGGCCGCGGGTCTCGTAGTCCTTGGCGACGGCATCGGACAGGGGCCGGTGCGGGCCGCACATCAGATCGCGCTCCGAGCATTGGACCCGCTGCAGGAACTCGCGCACCAATTCGACCTGCGCCGGCTCGCTCGAATGCGACGCGCACGCGAGCGCCAGGTCCTGCCGCGTGAGCCCCAATCGCTCCACCACGCCGTCCTCCACCAGGGGCAACGCCTGGAACGGCTTCGCGGCGGAGCGCCAGAAGGTCCGGTACGCGGAATCGCCGGCCTGGGCAACCAGCTTCCCATCGGCATCCACCACGGCGACATGAACGCGGTGGCGGGATTCGAGAATTGAGCCACGGTGAGTCTCAACAAACATCCCACCCCCAACGCGGAACGTGGAACGCGGAACGTGGAACATGCTCGCGCACAATGTAATCAGCCCCGCCGTTCCGCGTTCCGCGTTCCCACTTCCGCGTTAGATTGCCCCGCCATGCGTTCCACCCTTCTGACGCTGCTCCTCTTGCCTGCAGGCGCCGCTGCACAAGAGGCCAGTCCGTACGTCCCCCTCAGCCACTGGTCCGTCCCGTTCATCGAGCATCTCATCGCCAGCGGCCTCCTCCCCGATCCCACGCCGCTCACGCGTCCCTGGCGAACCGACCAGGTGCTCCGCGCCCTCGATGCGGTCGATAGCACGACCGTGACGCGCGCCGAATGGGCGGTGGTGCGGCGGGTGCGGAGCGATCTCACGCGCCAGGAGCGCGGGCCCACGGCGCGGCTGGATGTCCACGCCGGCATCGCGGCCGGCTCGCATGCCCGCCGCGATCCGTTGCGCGAGGCAGGCGTGGGGCACGGGACGGTCTCGGCCGGCGCCGCGCTCACGCTGCACCTTGGCTCCGTCGTGTTCGTCTCGCACCCCTACTTCGACACGCGCCTGAAGTACGATCCCGATTGGTTCGGCAAGAAAGACCGCATCATCGCCGGCAGGTTCGACGAGGCCTATATCAGCGCGCAATTCACCAACGCCGAGCTGTTCTTCGGCAGTCTCGACCGGAACTGGGGACCGAGCGCCGTGCAGGGCTTGCTGCTCTCCGACTCGCCGTACGGACCCGATCACGTCGCGCTCTCGATCGGGACCACGGGCGTGCGACTGGAGGGAGTCGCCACGCAGCTGAACGACCTCACCGACACCACGGGCGCGGCCGTGCATCGCTACATGGTGCAGCACCGGCTCTGGATTCGGCCGTCCGGTCGCTGGACGGTGGCCCTGTGGGAAGGCTCGGTGCTGTCGGGCGTCGGCCGTGAGCTCGAACCATGGTACCTGAACTTCGCGAGCGTGGGACTCCTCGCGCAGGTCAACACCAACACCAACGTCAATTCATTCCTGGGACTTGATGTGCAGCGCCAGGCCAAGGTCACGCTCTTCGCGCAGGGCATGCTGGACGACATTCAGGTCGACCGGACGAGCGCCGCCGATCAGAAACCGTCGAGCTACGGATTGACCGTCGGAGCACAAGGACGTATTCCCCATGCCGCGGCCGCCTGGACGTTCTTCTATACGCGGGTCGCGAATCTGACCTATCGGAACGAAGACAACTTCCAGACGCCGATCTATTTCGGGCTCGGCACTGGACGCAACTTCTCCGATTACGACCAGACTTCGCTCAAGCTGAGCCTCATGCCGGCAGCGGCAATCCTGGTGCAACCCGAGATCACGGTGCTGCGCCAGGGAGAAGGAGACCTGCACCTGCCGCATCCAACCGTAAGCGCGTACGCTACCACGCCCGGTTTCCTGGCCGGCGTGGTCGAGCGCACGCTGCGGCTCGCGGCCGGCGCCCATGCCGCGCGCCGGCGCTGGGGACTGTCGGGCGACGCGGGCGTGCAACTGATTTCCAACGCCGGGCATGTGAGCGGCGCGAGCAAGACGCGCTGGGTCGGCACCGTGCAGTTGACCTGGCGCACTAAGAAGGAAGGGCGCATTCCTTGATCAGAGAGCGTTTGGAAACCCTGCTCAAGAAGATGGCGACGACCAAGGTCGTCGTCGTCGGTGACGCGATGCTCGACGTCTATCTCGTCGGCGAAGTCGATCGCGTCTCCCCCGAGGCGCCGGTGCCGGTCGTCACGGTGCACGCGAGCCGCCACGGCCTCGGCGGCGCCGCCAACGTCGCGGCCAACGTCGCCGCGCTCGGCGCCGACTGCCGCCTCGTCGCCGTCGTGGGCCAGGACCCGCGCGGGCAGTCGGTGCGCACCGAGCTGGAGGACCTCAAGCTCGACCCGACCTATCTCATCACCGACGCGGCGCGGCCCACGACGTCCAAGACGCGCGTCGTGGCGCGCGGGCAGCAGATGCTCCGCATCGACGAGGAGATCGAAGACCCGGTCTCGGCCAAAGTCATGGAGCAGCTGGGCCGCGCGCTCGAGCGGGCGCTCGAGGATGCCGATGCGCTGCTGATCGAGGACTACAATAAAGGAACGCTCGTGCCGCAGGTGATCGAGCGCGGGATGGCGATCGCCAAGAGACGCAGCCTGCCGGTCGTGGTCGATCCCAAGTTCAAGAATTTCTTCGCCTACCGCGGCGCGACCGTCTTCAAGCCGAACCGCCGCGAGTTGGAGCTGGCGATGGGCGCCGCGCTCGACCTCGCCCACCCCGACGCCCTGCCCGACGCGCTCGGCAAGCTCGCCGTGGACAACCTGCTCCTCACGCTCGGCGGCGAGGGGATGATGCTCGTGACGAAGGATCAGGAGGTCACGCGCATTCCCACCATGGCGCGCGAGGTGTTCGACGTCTCGGGCGCCGGCGACACCGTCACCGCGTGGGTGGGGACGGCGCTGGCGGCGGGCGCGAGCGTGCGCGAGGCGGCGCACATCGCGAACTTCGCGGCGGGGATCGAAGTGGGCAAAGCGGGCGTGGCGACGGTGTCAGGCGCCGAAGTGCTCGCCGTCCACGAGGCGTACTACGACCAGCTTGGAAAGCTCAGGAGAGAGGGATTGTTATAATGCGAAATGTGGAATGCGAAATGTGAAATCGCCCTTTTAATTTCGCATTCCACATTTCACATTTCGCATTCGGTGAGGGCCCTTAGCTCAGCGGTTAGAGCAGCGGACTCATAATCCGTAGGTCCCAGGTTCAAATCCTGGAGGGCCCATTGCAATGATCATTGATCAATGTCCAATGATCATTGATCATTCGCGCTCGCGCGCTACGGAGTCTTCGGCTTCGGCACGCTGTCTGTTGCCGGGCGCTCAGCCTCTCTTGCATCGCGATCCGCTTGCCGCTGCGCATCGTGCGCCTCTTTGGACGAGAGTCCGAGGCTCTGCAG
>DATLXS010000111.1:0-2180 GCA_035575675.1 Gemmatimonadales bacterium | reverse complement strand
GATGCTCTACCGCTGAGCTACCGGGGAACGGGCGGGACTCGCGAAGGGCGCGAATTCTCCGGCAACGGTGTCGGCGGAGTCAAGGAATCCGCTCTCAGGGCGATCGGCGGCGCGCGAGCAGCCGGCCGTAGGCGAGGGCGTTGATCGCGACCAGCAGGCCCGCCAGGAACCACTGCATGCGCCAGGTCAATGCGGCCGGATAGAGCACCGCGACCAGGTAGTGGGCCAGGAATCCGCCCTGGTAACCGGCCGCACCGCCGAGCGAGCGCAGGTGATTCTCCAGCGGTGTGAGTGGACAGATCGCGCTCGAGAGCTCCACCCAGCACCCCCACGCGAGCGCGGGCAGGTGCAGCAGCGCCATCCAGCGCCAGCGCCAGGTGAGAAATCCGCCGAAAATGACGAAGGTGGTGAACGTGAAGTGGACGACGACGACAGCATCGGCGAGCAGCGACCAGATCATTGGCCGCGCAGTGTGCCGGCTTCAGGCCGCGTCGACGCGCGCAATGAGAAGGCGCCCGATGCGGTCCAGCGCCTGCTCCAGCGTCGGCATGCTGCAGGCAAAGGACAGGCGCATGTGGCCGGGCGCGCCGAAGCCCGAGCCGGGAACCACCGCGACGCCGGCATCGTTCAGAAGCAGCTCCGCGAACTCGGCGTCGTCGCGACAACCAAGCGCACTGATGGCGCGCGAGACGTCCGCAAACGCGTAGAAGGTACCCGAGCCGGGCAGGCAGCTCACGCCGGGCAGTGAATTCAGGGCCCGCACTACGTAGTCACGGCGCTTCTTGAACTCCTCGGTCATCCGGGTAACGCAGGTCTGATCCGCGTTGAGCGCCACCGTGGCGGCCTTCTGCGAAATGCTGGATGCATTGGAGGTCGACTGTCCCTGGATGGTGCTCATGGCGGCGATGATCTCCTTCGGCCCGCCGCAGTACCCGAGCCGCCAGCCGGTCATGGCGTATGCCTTGGAGACGCCGTTGATCGTCACGGTGCGGTGGTAGAGCTCCGGAACCGCCGTCACCAGACTGCAGAACGGCTCGGGTTCCCAGTAGATCTTCTCGTACATGTCGTCGGTGCCGATGAGAATGCGCGGATGCTCGAGCAGCACTTCCCCAAGCCCGCGCAGCTCGGCGTGCGTGTAGGCAGCGCCGGTGGGATTGCAGGGGCTGTTGAGCAGCAGCAGCCGTGTCTGCGGCGTGATCGCGGCGGCCAGCTGGCGCGGGGTGATTTTGTACCCCTGTGCCATCCCGGCAAACGGCGTGACCGGCAGTCCGTCCGCCAGCAGCACGATGTCCGGATACGACACCCAGTAAGGTGCGGGAATGATGACCTCATCGCCCGGATCGATGAGGGCCATCGCGAGGTTGTAGAGAACCTGCTTGGCACCGGCGGAGATCAGGATCTGCGAGCGCTCGTAGGTGAGGCCGTTGTCGCGCCCGAACTTGGCGATGATCGCGTCCTTCAGCTCATCGATCCCGTCGACGTTGGTGTAATGCGTGAAGCCGGACCGGATGGCCGCGACGCCCGCCTGCGCGATGTGCGTCGGCGTGTCGAAGTCGGGCTCACCCGCGCCAAGGCCGATCACATCCTTCCCCTCGGCCTTGAGCCGCGCGGCGCGGGCCGTCACCACGAGGGTCGGGGAGGGCTTTACGCGCTGCACGCGCCGTGAGAGCGAAAACGTCACTGAATTTCCTGCAGTTCGCTTTAAATCAGGGGGCCGCCGCTATATTAAGAGATTGTGTCCGGCTCGACCAATCCGGGAAGAATGAGGCCTCGTGGAGCAGCGACCGTTCAAGCTCGAAGCTGATTTCGCGCCCGCGGGCGATCAGCCCGAGGCCATCGAGAAGCTGGTCGAGGGCTTGAACGAGGGGCTCGCTCACCAAACGCTGCTTGGTGTGACGGGATCGGGAAAGACATTCTCCGTGGCGGCCGTCATCGAGCGCGTGCAGCGCCCGACGATGGTTCTGGCGCACAACAAGACGCTGGCCGCGCAGCTCTACGGCGAGTTTCGTGGGTTCTTTCCCCACAGTGCGGTCGAGTATTTCGTCTCCTATTACGACTATTA
This sequence comes from Gemmatimonadales bacterium, assembly GCA_035575675.1. Taxonomy (GTDB): domain Bacteria; phylum Gemmatimonadota; class Gemmatimonadetes; order Gemmatimonadales; family GWC2-71-9; genus 20CM-2-65-7. The sequence continues at coordinate 118 of DATLXS010000111.1, read as the reverse complement.
CCAGCCCGAGGCCTACGTCCCCTCGTCCGACACGTACATCGAGAAGGACGCCTCGGTGAATGAGCACATCGAGCAGATGCGACTCTCGGCGACCAAGGCGCTGCTCGAGCGCTCGGAC
>DATLXS010000110.1:0-30383 GCA_035575675.1 Gemmatimonadales bacterium | reverse complement strand
GAGCTGCGCGCCGAACAGCAGATCATCCCCGTCGAAGTTGTAGCCGAGGTGTGCGCCATACGTGGGGCCGGCATTCACCGCGATCCCGCGGCGGCGAGTGCGGCGCTGCGCGTCCGCGGTGGAGGCCGTCAACGCGATCAGCAGCAGCACCACCAGCACCCGCGAAACCCATCGGTTCACGACGCGCTCCAGAGTTCAGGGATGCAGACTGATAGGAAACGGGGCTCGAAAATGCAAGAGTCAGGCGGCGACGCGAGCTCCACAGCGATTGCAGTAGCGGGCGTCGTCTTCGAGTGCCGAGCCGCAGCGCGCGCAGTAGCCGGGGGCGGACCCCAACCTCTTTCCGCATGCCGAGCAGAACACGGCGTCGGGCTCCGGTCGTGCCCCGTGTTCCGGACAGGTCAGGCGTGTGGCTTTCTGACCCCGGGCGCCAGCCCGGGGTTCATGAATCCCCGGGCTGGCGCCCGGGGTTAGAGCACCTGCACCGCGCAACGCAATCAGTGCTTGCTCCGTGTACTTGGCCTTGAGCTGCTCATAGTCCGCGTCGGACAGCTTCCCGGTCGCGCGATCGAACTCGATCTCCTTGAGCGCACGGAGCGCGACCGTTTGCGGACTCATGTCATCGGCGGGGTCTTCCCCTTCGTCGCCGGCCGGCTCATTGCCCGCTGACTCCAGCGGTGGCCGCAAAATGGGGAGCAAAACGAAGTAGGTTGCCCCCGCGGCAAGCAGGATTCCGAGAATCAGCTCGAGCATGGAGCGGAGAGGCGGTTAGCCGGGAAGCCGGTCGAGCTCGCGGCGCAACCGCTCGAGCTCGGCGGTCGTGGCGTCGGGCGGCAACGTCGGACCGGCCGGCGCCGTCGCTTGCACCTCCCGCGTCCAGCGCCGCATGGCGCGTACGAGAAACACGCCTGCGATGGCGATCACGATCGACGGGACGAAGTAGCCGGCGAGGTTGAAGCCGCGTTTCGGCGGCGCCATCAGGGCCGCCTCACCGTACTGCTTCACGAACGCGTCGACGATCTCCTGCGCGTTCTTTCCCTGCCCCGCGAGCCGCAACACGTCCTTGTGGAGGGCGGGACTGTAGGTGCACGTGAAGTCGGTGGTGCGGCACGTGTAAATGTCCAGCCCGCAGCCGCAGGTGCAGCGCAGCTTTTTTTCGACCGCCTGAATGCCGGCATCGTTGTCGGCTGCGGTGATGGGCTCCCGCGGGTGGCCGGCCCGCTCCGGATCGTACACTCGTTCTGCTGTTGGACGGTTGGACTGTTGGACGGGTTGACGTCCTGTCGGACGGTCGGATTGTTGGACTGTTGGACGGAACGACAGGACAACAGCCCCGAGGGCGATCAAGAACTCGCGGCGAGTACCGTCCACCCGTCCAACCGTCCAACCGTCCATCATCGCTCTGCCTCCAGTTTCACCGCGTAACCGGCTTGCGCCGACGTCGCCTTCGATCCCTTCACGGCCACGACGACGCCGCCCGGCCACAGCACAATCAGCCCTCCCATCACGAGCACCAATCCACCGAACCACACCCACCAGACCAGCGGATTGATCGTGAAGCGAAAGACCGCTTGCTCTGTGCCATTCACGAGACCGGCGAGGACGACGTAGAGATCCACGCGCAGCCCGCTCATGATGCCGACCTCCGTGGACGGCTCGAACGTCGGCCGGCCGAGGCCGTCGACGTGCTGGCGCTTCTCGGTGCGAAGCCGTCCGATCGGCTTACCGTCGCGCTGCACCTCCACGAGGGCGGCCGTGACCTGGCGATTGAGCGCGTTGTATTGCGAGATCCCGAGGTGCGTGAACGAGTACACGTGGCCATCGGAGCCCTGCAGCGTGGCCGTTTCGCCCGGCCGGAGCGTCGCCTGCGTCTCCGTCTTGAACGCCATGCCGGCGAACGCGACGAACAGCAGCACGATCGCCACGTGGACGATGTAGCCGCCGTAGCGCCGGCGGTTGCGCGACAGCAGCTGCACCAGCGCGACGGGAATGGGCTCGCCGTACTGGCGGTGGCGGGCGCGCGCGCCGCGCGCGAACTCCTGCACGACAGTCCCCACCACGAACCCGCCGATGCTGAACGCCATGAGGGCGCCGATGTCTCGCATCCCGGCGACCAGCAGGATGAGCAGCACGAACACGCCGCTCGTCGTCGGGACGGCAAACTGGCGTCGCAGATTCGCGAGCGACGCGCGACGCCAGGCAATGAGCGGACCGACACCCGTCATCGCGAGCAGCGCGAGCCCGAGCGGAATATTGACTTGATTAAAGAAGGGAGGACCGACGGTGATCTTGGTGCCGCGCACCGCCTCGGAAAGAATCGGGAACAGGGTGCCCCAGAGCACCGAGAACGCGATCCCGATCAGCAGCAGATTATTGAACAGGAAACCGGCCTCGCGGCTCACCATCGATTCGAGCGTGGCCTCAGCCTCGAGCAGCGGCAGGCGCGTCGCGTACAGCGTAAAGCTCGCGACGCCCGAGACCACCAGGAACGCGAGGAAGAAGTAACCGACCGGCGACTGCGTGAAGGAGTGCACGCTCGAGATGACGCCCGAGCGAGTCAGGAACGTGCCGAAGATCGACAGCACCCACGCGCCGATGATCAGCGCCAGATTCCACTTCTTCAGCATGCCACGCTTTTCCTGAATCATCACCGAGTGCAGGAAGGCGGTCATGACGAGCCACGGCAGCAGCGCGGCGTTTTCGACCGGGTCCCAGGCCCAGTACCCGCCCCATCCCAGCTCCACGTAGGCCCACCACATCCCGATCAGCAGCCCGACGCTGAGAAAGAGCCACGACACGAGGGTCCATTTGCGCACCGCGACCAGCCACTCCGCGTCGAGCTTCTTGGTCAGCAACGCGGCGATCGCGAATGCGAAGGGGATCGTGATCGAGATGTAGCCGAGGTAGAGCATCGGCGGGTGGAAGACCATCCCGGGATTCTGGAGCTGCGGGTTCATGCCCGAGCCGTCCAGCGGCGTGAACGGCAGCCGCTGGAACGGATTGGCGGCGAACAGCATCACGCTCACGAAAAACGTGGCGACCAGGCACGTGACGGCGGCGACATACGGCAGGTACATGCGATGGCGCCGGCTGGTGAGGACCTGCGTCAGAACCCCGAACAGGCTGAGCACGGCCGCCCAAAACAGCAGGCTCCCTTCCTGTCCGGAATAGAGCGCGGACCAGAGATAGAAGGTCGGCAGATTGCGGCTGGTGCGCGACGCGACGTACTGGATGCTGAAATCGTGCCGGAAGATCGCGATCTCGAGCGATATCACCGCGACCGCGAGGGCGGCGAACAGCACGAACGTGGCATGGCGCGCGCTCTGTTGCAGATCGGCGCGCCCCTGCGCGCCGCCGACAAAGCCCGTGATCGCTCCCCACAGGCCCACCAGCAAGGCGAGCCAGAGGGAGAGAGACCCGAGCAGCGTCATTTAGGCCTTGGGAACGGTTTCGTAGCGCGACCCGCACTTCGCCAGGACGTTGGTCGCGTGAATCACGCCGTCGCGTTGCAGTCGTCCTTCGACGACGACTTCAACGGAGTCGGTGAAGGTATCGGGCGGAAGGCCCTTGAAGATCACGGGGTAGTTGACCGTCCCGTCCGTGATGTGAAAGCTCAGGGTCTGCGTCGCGACGTCCTTGGCGACCGTCCCGCGAACGACGCGGGCGCCGACTTTCAGCCCGAGGTCGTAGAACGACGGATCGGCCGAGACGCGTTGCGCCAGCTCGCTGGGCGTGAGGAAGTACTGTCCCGTCTGCTTGATGCCGGACGCCATCAGATAGCCGACCGAGCCGACGATCAGCACCGCCCCCAGAGCGAACTTCGTCCCTGCTTTCATATCTCTATATATAGCACTCCGCTCGCTGATAGGATGCCGGCCGCCGTGTGGCCGTTGCTATTCGTCACTCGGCCCAATGCAGCGCCGTCTCCACCGCGCGGTGCCACTCCGTCGCGCGTGCCTGCACGGCGCGACGGTGGGCGCTCGGCGTAAACCGCGTGAACATGCGGCCGGCGAGGAAGTCGCCCGACGACTTCCACAGTCCAGCGCCCAACCCGGCGAGTCCCGCGGCGCCCAGCGCCGTCGTTTCGACGAGATCGGGCCGCGCGACCGTGACACCCAGCACGTCGGCCTGGAACTGCATCAGCCAATCGTTCGCGGCCGCGCCGCCGTCGACGAGGAGACTCGCGAGCTTCAGCTTGGCATCGGCCAGCATGGCGTCGAGCACGTCCTTCGTGCTGAAGGCCATCGCCTCGAGCGCGGCGCGGACGAGATGGGCGCGGCTGCTCCCGCGCGTGAGGCCGACGATGGTGCCGCGCGCATTCGGCTCCCAGTGCGGCGCGCCCAACCCGACAAACGCCGGCACGAAGTACACGCCACCCGTGTCCTCGACGCTTTTTGCCAGCGGCTCCGATTCGGCCGCACGGGCGATGATGCCGAGGCCGTCGCGCAGCCACTGCATCGCCGCGCCGGCGATGAAGACGCTCCCTTCGAGCGCGAACACCGGTTCACCGCGCGCGTCGCATCCCAGCGTCGTCAACAGGCCGCGTTTGGAGTTGGCGCGATGTTTTCCCGTATTGAGGAGCAGAAACGCGCCGGTGCCGTACGTGTTCTTCGCCTGGCCCGGCTGCCAGCAGCCCTGACCGTACAACGCCGCTTGCTGGTCCCCCGCCACGCCGGTGATGGGAAGCTCGGTCCCGAAATGCTCCGCGGCCGCCGTCCCGAAATCGCCGCTGGAATTGCGCACGTCGGCGAGCGCGTCGCGCGGGACGCCGAAGAGCTTCATGAGATCGCGATCCCAGGCGCGCTTGCCGATGTCGTAGAGCATCGTGCGCGACGCGTTGGTGTGATCGGTCGCGAATGTCTTGCCGTTCGTGAGACAGAAGATCAGCCAGGTGTCGATCGTGCCGAAGACGACGTCGCCGTCTTTCGCGCGCCTGGCCAATCCTTTTACGTGATCGAGCAGCCACTCGATCTTCGTCGCGGAGAAGTACGGGTCGAGCACGAGGCCGGTGCGGGAGCGGACCAGGGCGCCTTTCTTCTGCTTCTCGAGCTGTGCGCAGCGGGCCGCCGTGCGGCGGTCCTGCCACACGATCGCGCGATGCACGGGACGCCCCGTGTCGCGCTCCCACGCGCACACCGTCTCGCGCTGGTTGGTGATGCCGATCGCCTGCGGCGTGACGCCAGCCTGCTTGATCGCTTCACGCGCCGCGGCAATGGTGACGCGCAGAATCTCCTCGGCGTCGTGCTCGACCTCTCCAGGCGTCGGGAAGTGTTGCGTGAACTCACGATAGCCGCGGCCGAGCACGCGGCCGTCGGCGCTGATGACGAGCGCGGTGGAGCCGGTCGTGCCTTGATCGAGTGCGAGGACAGCCGTCATAGCGACTCCGTAAACGGTGGTTGCACGATCCCGCGGTCGGTGATGAACCCGGTGACGTACCGCGCCGGCGTCACATCGAATGCCGGATTCAGCGCCGCCGCTCCACCGGGGGCGATCGGCCGGCCGGCCATCACGGTCACCTCGGCCGGCGCGCGCTCCTCGATCGGGATCAGGTCGCCGTCGGCCAGTGACGAATCGACGGTGGACCAGGGCGCCGCGCAATAGAACGGGACGCCGTGGTGGCGCGCCAGCACCGCCAAGCCGTACGTCCCGATCTTATTAGCGAAATCGCCGTTCGCACAGATGCGATCGGCGCCGACGAGCACGGTGTCGACTTTGGCCTGCCGCATCAGGCTCCCCGCCGCCGCGTCCGTGATCAGGGTACAGGGGATCCCCGCGTGGCCGAGCTCCCACATGGTGAGCCGCGCCCCCTGCAGCAAGGGTCGAGTCTCGTCGACGTAGACGTGGACCCGGCGGCCCTGCTCGTGCGCGAGATAGATCGGCGCCAGCGCGGTCCCGATTCCGCCGGTCGCCAGGGCGCCCGTATTGCAATGCGTCAGGATATTCCCACCGTCGGGAAGGACGGGAAGACCGTGCGCACCGATTTTCCGGCACATGGCGCGATCCTCCTCCCAGATGGCGGTCGCTTCGGCGTACAACCGGTCCCACACGGCCGCGGCATCGCCGCTCGTCCCCTGCGCGACGTTCGCCATGCGATGCAGCGCCCACCGCAGGTTGACCGCCGTGGGACGCGCGTCCGCGAGCAGCTCGGACAATTGCGTGACGCGCGCGAGAAAGTCCGCGAGCGTCTCGCTCCGATGCTCGCGCGTGCCCGCGACGAGCCCCATTGCCGCCGCGATGCCGATCAACGGCGCGCCGCGCACCTGCAGCTGCTTGATCGCCTCCGCGACCGACTCGGCGCTCTCGAGATCGCGCGTGATTTCCGCTTCAGGCAGGGCTCGTTGATCGATGATGCGAACGGCACCGTTGGGCGACCAACTGATGGCTTGGATGGGCACGGGGTGAACATAACGCGGAAGTTGGAACGTGGAACGCGGAACAGACAGTAGAGTTCATGTTCCGCGTTCCGAGTTCCGCGTTCCACGTTCTGGCTGTACCATTCTCCCCATGAACTACCAAACCCTCCTTTTCGAGATTCGCGACGGTATCGCGTTCGTCACGATCAATCGTCCCGACAAGCTCAACGCCTTGAACGATCAGGTGATGCTCGACCTCGCGGGCGCCGCCGAGCGCATCGCGACCGAGGGCGAGATCAAGGGCGCGATCCTCACGGGCTCGGGCGCGAAGTCGTTCGTCGCGGGCGCGGATATCGGCGACCTGTCACGGCAGGGCCCGTTCGACGGCAAGGCCCGCGCCCAGCGGGGCCAGGCCGTACTGCGGCGCCTCGAGACCTGCGGCAAGCCGGTGATCGCCGCCATCAACGGCTTCGCCCTCGGCGGCGGCTGCGAGCTGGCGATGGCGTGCCACATCCGCATCGCCAGTGAGAACGCGAAGTTCGGACAGCCCGAAGTGAAGCTCGGAATCGCACCGGGCTACGGCGGCACACAGCGCCTGCCGCGGCTCGTGGGTAAAGGCATCGCGCTGCAGCTGATCCTCACCGGTGAAATGATCGACGCGCAGGAAGCCTACCGCATCGGACTCGTCAACAAGGTCGTACCCGCCGCCGACCTGCTCGCCGAATCCGAGAAGGTGCTGCGGGGTATTCTCGCGATGGGCCCGCTCGCCGTGCGCCTGTCCATGGAAGCCATCGATAACGGTCTGGAGATGACGCTCGACGAAGGCCTGCTGCTCGAGGCGAACCACTTCGGCCTGCTCGCGGCGAGCGAGGACATGAAAGAAGGGACCACCGCATTTCTCGAAAAGCGCGCAGCCAGATTCCAGGGGCGCTAGCGCTGCTGCTCGGCACCGCCTGCATCGGGGACCGAGAGCGACCCGGTCCCCCGCAGCTCTCCCTCACGCTCGACGACACGACCCTGGCCCAGAACCGCGTCGACACCCTTGGCGGGACGATCCGTGCCGAGGATTTCGACGGCATCGATTCCGTCTGGGTGGCGCTCGACTCCACCGAGCAGCGTCAGGACGGCCGCTTTAGCCGCGTATTCACCTGGCGGTTTCGCTTCATCGTCACCACCGGCACGGCTCCGGGGGCCCACGTCCCGATGTCCGTTCGGACGCGTGATGCCGCCGGGTTTGAAGCCCAACGCGACACCTACGTTGTGGCTGTGCCGTAACTTGCGCCACTGCCCTAACTGTTGACAGGACAATGACTTCCGTGTATTTTGGTGCCTGTGACTGACCGTACCAATCGCCCCCCAAAAAGCCGTCCCGTGGCAGTCGCCGAGGCGCTCGAAGGGTACCTGAAACGGGCCGGTTTGGCGCGCCGGGTGGGTCAGGCGCAGATGATTCCCGATTGGCCGCGCCTGGTGGGTCCACAGATCGCGGCAGTCGCCACTCCCGAAAGCATCACGCCCGACGGTGTGATGTTTGTGCGCGTGGCGACGAGCTCGTGGATGAACGAGCTGCAGCTCATGACGCCCGACATCATGGCCCGGATCAACGCGGGCCGCGGTGTTGGGCGCATCACGACGATACGCTGGCTTCTTTCACGCTAGGAAATTGATGCCGAAGAAGAAACCCGCCGCACCCAAGGAAAAAGGCAACGGCGGCTATCAGGCCGACTCCATCCAGGTCCTCAAGGGACTGGAGGCGGTGCGGCGCCGGCCCGCGATGTACATCGGCTCGGTGTCGTCGCGCGGGCTGCACCATCTCGTCTACGAAGTGGTGGACAACTCGGTGGACGAGGCCCTCGCAGGCTTCGCAACCGACATCTCGGTCACGATCCATCCCGACAACGCCATCACCGTCGTCGACAACGGCCGCGGGATTCCCGTCGACATTCACAAGACTGAGAAGAAGCCTGGTGTCGAAGTCGCGCTCACGGTCCTCCATGCCGGCGGCAAGTTCGACAAGAGCAGCTACAAGGTGTCCGGCGGCCTGCATGGCGTCGGCGTCTCGGTGGTGAACGCACTGTCCGAGAAGCTCGAGGTGTGGGTCGATCGCGACGGCAAGCGCCACCACATGTCGTTCGAACGCGGCGACACCAAGAAGAAGCTCGAGGTCGTGGGCAAAGCGAAGGGCACCGGCACGACGGTCTGGTTCAAGCCGGACACGAGCATCTTCACCGAGACGCGCTTCGACTACGCCACCATCGCCAACCGCCTGCGCGAGCTCGCGTTCCTGAACAAGGCGCTCACGATCGTCCTCAAGGACGAGCGCAAGGGCAGTACGAAAGAAGAGACGTTCTACTATAAAGGCGGTCTGTCGGAATTCGTGAAATGGATCGTCGGCAACCGGCGTGCGCTGCATCCCAAGGCGATCACGTTCGAGGCGACGCGCGAAGACGTCGAGGTCGAGGGCGCCATCCAGTACGACGATCAGTACAGCGAGAACACCTTCACCTTCGTGAACAACATCAATACGCACGAAGGCGGCACGCATCTCACGGGCTTCAAGTCGGCGCTGACCCGCACGATCAACGAGTGGGCCAAGCAGGACGGCGCCCTGAAGAAGGAAGAGTTCACGCTCTCGGGTGACGACGTGCGCGAGGGACTCAACTGCGTCCTCAGCGTCAAAGTGAAAAACCCGCAGTTCGAGGGTCAGACCAAGACCAAGCTCGGCAACTCCGAAGTCGAAGGCATCGTCAAGACCGTCGTCAACGAAGCCCTCGGCGCCTTCTTCGACAAGAACCCGAGCGTCGCGCGATCGATCATCGCCAAGGCGGTGAGCGCGGCCCGGGCCCGCGAGGCGGCCCGCAAGGCGCGCGAGCTGGTGCGCAAGAAGAGCGGCCTCGACGCCGGCCTCCTGCCCGGCAAGCTCGCCGACTGCTCGCTTACCGACCCCAAGTTGTGCGAGATCTATCTCGTCGAAGGCGACTCCGCGGGCGGATCGGCAAAGATGGGGCGCGACCGCAGTTATCAGGCGATCCTGCCGCTGCGCGGCAAGATCCTGAACGTGCAGAAGGCGCGCATCGACAAGATTCTGTCCAACGAAGAAATCCGCACGATGATCACCGCGATCGGCACGGGCGTGGGCGAGGACTTCAAGGTGGACGAAGCGCGCTACCACAAGATCATCATCATGACCGACGCCGACGTGGACGGGGCGCACATCCGCACGCTGCTGCTCACCTTCTTCTATAAGGAGATGAAGCAGCTGATCGACGTCGGATACATCTACATTGCGCAGCCGCCGCTCTACCGCGTCTCGAAGGGCAAGGAAGAGTTCTACGCCTACGACGAAAAGGAGCGCGATACCTACGTGAAGCGGCTGACCAACGGGGCGGAGAGCAAGTCGACGGTCAATGTCAGCCGCTATAAAGGCCTCGGCGAGATGAACCCCGACCAGCTGCGGGACACGACGATGGATCCCGCCAAGCGCACCTTGCTCAAGGTGACGATGGAAGACGCCCTCGAGGCGTCGCAGCTGTTCGAGACGCTGATGGGCGACGAGGTCGAGCCGCGCCGCAGGTTCATCGAGGAAAACGCGAAGTTCGTGAAGAACCTCGATGTCTGATGGCGGTCATCGGGGTCAGCGCGGTTGTGCTCATCGTCCTGGCGTGGTTTCTCTGGCCCGCCAGGGACGCCCCGCCGGCGCCGCGCGATCGGCCTGACGTCGACGAACGGGAGCTGGAAGCCGCCGAGCGGGACGTGCAGGAGGCGGCCGACGAAGAAACGGTGCGCGACTGGGGACCGGGGACCGGCCAGAAACCCCTGCCCTAAGCCAGCACCTCCACGCCCGCGCGCGTGACGCGGTGCGATACGAGTCGCAACGGTTTTTGCATCAGCTTGTCGCCGATCACGATGGCCTGCGCGAGCGCCGCAAACCCGGTCTGAATGCCGTCGGGATCCTTGGCGAATACCGAAGCAATCGGCTCTCCCTCCAGCACTTTGTCTCCAGGCTTCACCGTGATCACGAACCCCACGGTCGGGTCGATGATGTCCTCGACCGTGCGGCGCCCCCCGCCCAGCGCGATGATCGCCCGGCCGATCGTACGCGGTTCGACGCGCTGCACGACGCCGGTGCGCGGCGCGAGGTAGACTTCCACCGCCTGCGCCTGCGGCAACACGGACGGATCTTCCAGGGTCTTGGGGTTGCCGCCCTGCGCCTCGATGATCTGCTCGAACTTCTCGGCGGCGAGGCCCGATTCGATCGCCGTCTCCAGTTTCTTGCGCGCCTTCTTGGTGGTCTTCTCGATCCCGCCCTGGATCAGCATCTCGACGCCGAGCGCGTAGGTCACCTCGAGCAGATCGGGCGGGCCTTCGCCGCGCAGCGCGAGAATCGCCTCTTCCGTTTCGAGCACATTGCCGCAGGCGCGGCCGAGCGGCCGGTCCATCGCGGTGATCAACGCGATCGTCGGGCAGCCGCGGTCCTCCCCCAGCGCGATCATCGTCTTGGCGAGCTCGAGCCCGCGCTCGACTTCAGGGAGGAATGCGCCGCTGCCGTTCTTCACGTCGAGCACGAGGCCGTTCAGTCCTTCGGCGAGCTTCTTGGACATGATGCTCGCGGAGATCAACGGAATCGACTCGACGGTGGCCGTGACGTCGCGCAGCGCATACAGCTTGCGGTCGGCCGGCGCGATCTCGGCGGTTTGGCCGATCAGCGCGCACCCGAGCTTCTGCACCTGCGCCTTTGCTTCGGCGAGCGAGAGATTGGTGCGGAATCCCGGAATCGCTTCGAGCTTGTCGAGCGTGCCGCCGGTGTGGCCGAGGCCGCGCCCCGACATCATCGGGACGGCCACGCCGCAGGCCGCGACGAGCGGGCCGAGCACGAGGGAGACTTTGTCGCCCACGCCGCCGGTGGAATGCTTGTCGATGCGTGGCGTGGACCAGCCGTCGAACGAGAGGCGATCGCCGGACGCGAGCATCGCGTCGGTGAGCGCGGCCAGTTCCTGGCGCTCGAGCCCGCGCATGAACACCGCCATCAGCAGCGCGGCGATCTGATAGTCGGGGATGCGTCCGGCCGTGTACTCGGCGACGAGGGCCGACCACTCTTCGGGACTGAGCTGCCCGCCATCGCGCTTGCGCTCGATCAAGGGGGGGACGATCATTCTCGCATGCTCTCCATCGTTCTCGCGCTGAGCTTCGTCGCGCAGAATCCCGTCAATCACATTGCGCTGGGTGACAGCGCGGGGCTGATGCATCCGGACGTCCAGCTCCGGCACTACCAGGAGGCCCTCGCCGCCGATTCGCTGAGCTATGTGGCGAACTGGAAGGCGGCGCGGGCCATCGCCGACGTCGCCAAACAAATACAGGGCAATGCCGATTCTCTCAAGCGGCGCCGAGATAGCCTATACGCCGTGGGCCGGGTTTACGCCGAGCGGGCGATTCGCGCCGATTCGACCAAGGCGGACGGACATTACGTCCTGGCGATGGTCCTCGGGCGGCTGTCACGCACGAAAGGGAGCAAAGAGCGGGTCCGCTACGCCAAGATCATCTACGACGAAGCGACCCGCGCTGTGCAGATCGACTCCACCCACGACAATGCGCATCACGTCCTCGGCGCCTGGAACGCCGAGGTGAAGCGGCTCTCCGGCTTCCAGCGCTTCTTCGCCAAGGCGCTGTACGGCGGCGGCTTCATGGACATAGCCACCTGGGGCGAAGCGGTCCGGCAACTGCAGACGGCGGTCCGGCTCAGGCCAGATCACATCTACCACCGCCTCGAGCTCGCCGAGGTCTACGTCGATCTGGGCAAGTATTCCCTGGCGCGGGTGCAGCTGCAGGCGATCGCGGCGCTGCCGCCGGTCGACGTGCTCGACCCGCAGTACAAGGAAGACGCGGCGGCGCTGTTCAAAGACATCGAGAGGGAGAAGGACGAGAGTAGGGTCACGCCAGCGGCGTGACCCTACTCTCGTCCTTCTCGCATCACCCGTTCAATCGCGTCCGTCGTCCGCGGCGCGCCATCCGACAACCATTCCCCACCCTTCGCGGTGACCAGCACGTCGTCCTCGATCCGCACTCCCAGCTTTTCGGCTTGCAGGTAGATCCCCGGCTCGAGCGTCACCACCATGCCGGGCTCGAGCGGTCGGTTGATCCCCACGTCGTGCACGTCCATCCCGATCGGATGCCCCAGCCCGTGATTGAAGTACTCGCGATCGTCGCAGGTGCGGTCGCCGCAGAGATTCCCGGAGTGCTCGCGCATGTACTTCCGCGCGATGCCGTCCAGCTCGCGCATCGTGATCCCCGGCCGCAGGGCATCAAAAGCGGCCTGCTGCGCACCTAACACGAGATCGTAGATCGCCTTTTGCCGGGGCGTAAACTTCCCGTTGATCGGGAAGGTCCGCGTGACGTCGGCGGTATACTGGCCCCACTCGGCGGCCGCGTCGATGACGACGAGATCGCCGTCTTCCGTGCGACGGCGGTTCACGTCGTAATGCAACGTCGTGGAATTGGGACCGCTCCCCACAATCGACGGGTAGCCGACACGGTCCGCCCCGTTGCTCCGGAATCCTTCTTCCAGCACCGCCTCGAGCTGGTACTCGTACATCCCCGGCCGCGCCGCCCGCATCGCCGCGACGTGCCCCGCGACGCTGATGTCCACCGCGCGCCGCAGCCGGGCGACCTCATCGGCATCCTTGACGACCCGCAACGAATCGACGATCGGCGTCACGTTGAAGGTGGTCTGTGACGCGTCCGCGGCCTGCCCGCGCACGTGGCCCTGCGGCGTATAGAGCGGCTGCCCGGCGGCCTTGACGCGATTGTCGAGAGAATCGAGCGGCAGGATCGTCCTGATCCCGGAGAGCCGCACCGCCACACTGTCCGGCCCGAGCCGCAGTCCCGTCCAGCGCTCCTGGGAGGGGACGCGCGGCGCCAGGAACAGCACCGTCTCGATCGAGTCCGGCCCCCGCGCCGTCATCAGCAAGAACGCATCCTGCGTCTCGAGCTCGGTGAAATAATAGAAGGTGTTGTCCTGCCGAAAATCGTTGTCCTGGATGTAGTCGGTCTCGACGTTGCGCTCGTGCCCGGCGGGAATCAGCACCGCGCCGCGGCCGATGCGCCGCATCAGCGCGCGGCGCCGTGCGGCGGTGGCGGTGATTTCGACGGGTCGCCCCATGCCCGGGAGCTCGGGGACGACGGTATAGGCCCCAATCGAGGACGTTGGTCCGGCCGATTGCGCGGCGACGGCGCACGGAACGGCGAAAGCGACGATGGTGAGTGACGTGAGTGTACGCATGAGGCGTAATCTACATCCGCTTGACTCCCCCCGAGTTCCCAAGCGAAACTATTGCACCCATGACCATCAACTCGGCCCTGACACACGCGGAGGCGGAACGGCTGGCCGCGCGGATCGCCGAGCTCGAGCATGAACGCAGGCATCTGCTCGCCGTCATCGAGATCCTGAAGGAAGCGTCCAGTTCCTTACACTTTATTGACATCCTGCAATCGATCGCCCGCAAGCTGGGCGAATCGTTCGGCCTCGACCGCTGCTCCATCTTCCTGGGCGAGAAAGGCGGCCGGCAGGTCCGGCTCGTGGCCTCGTACGAGGACCCCACGATCCGCAACTACGTGGTGGACCTCGACCGCTACCCCGAGCTGAAACGCGCGATGCAGAGCGGCGAGACCGTGTTCATCCCCGATGCCGCCAACGATCCGTCGCTGAAGCACGTGAAGGACGAGCTGATCAATCGCCGCGTGAAGTCGATCACGGTCGTGCCGATCACCTGGAGGTCGGTGGCGATCGGCGCGATTTTTCTCCGCACCTACCGCGACGGCCCGACCTTCTCCGACGCCGACGTCCGCTTCGTGCAGGTCGTGGCCTCCCTCACCGCGCAGAGCCTGCGCAACGCCCACCGCTACGAGCGCCTGGCCCAGCGCCAGCACGAGACGGGCGATCTCCTCCGGCACATGGAGCTGGAGCGCGTCGCGTTGCTCTCCTTCTTCCGGCGCCTGCTCCATGCGTTCGGCGGGCGCGAGGGCGCCTGGGGCGAAGGCCTCCTGCCCAAGGCCAGCGCGGACGAGCTCGACCGCCTCGTCAGCGTGGCGATGGCCGTCATCCAGGAAGAAGCCAAAGGGCGGTGAAGCCGGCGGCCCGGGCCGCCGAGCTGCGGCGGATTCTCGAGAAGGCGAATCACGCATACTACGTCCTCGACAAGCCGGACATGTCGGACGCGGAGTACGACAAGCTGTTCCGCGAGCTGCAGGACCTCGAAGCGAAGCATCCCGGCCTCCAGACTCCTGACTCCCCTACCCTGCGAATCGGCGGCGAGCCGGCGAGCGGGTTCCGCAAACACCGTCACCTCGTCCCCATGCTCTCGCTGGCCAACGCGTTCACCGAGGCCGAGCTGGGCGAATGGGAGGAGCGGAACGCCCGGCTGGTTCCGGAGGTGAAGACCGCCGGGTACACCCTGGAAGTGAAGATCGACGGCGCCGCCGTGAGTCTGACCTACGAAGACGGCGTGCTGGCGACCGGCGTCACGCGCGGAAACGGCGTCGAGGGCGAGGACGTGACGCCGAATCTGCGGACCGTGCTCGATCTGCCGCTGCGGCTGCGCGGCAAAGGGTGGCCGCAAAAGATGGAAGTGCGCGGCGAGGTCTACTTGCCGAAGAGCCAGTTCGCGGAGACCAATAAACAGCGCGAGAAAGCGGGCGAACCGCCGTACGCGAATCCGCGCAACGCCGCGGCCGGCGCGCTGCGACAGCTCGATTCCAAAAAGACGCGTGCCCGCGGACTGCGCGTCTTCACTTTCCAGATCGAAGCCCCCGGCCTGAAGCTCGGAATCGACTCGCAGCACGAGCTGCTGGAGAAGCTGCGGGAGTGGGGACTGCCGGTCGAATCGCACCACACCCGCGTCGACGACCTCGCCGCCGCCCACAAGGCCATCGCCAAGCTCGAGTCGCTGCTCCCGACGCTCGACTACGGCGCCGACGGTGTCGCCGTCAAAGTCGACAAGCGCGCGCTCTACGCCGAGCTGGGCACGATCGGCAACCGCGAGCCGCGCTGGGCGGTGGCGCGCAAGTTCGCGCCCGAAGTGCAGGTGACGAAGCTGCTCGAGATCCGGATCAACGTGGGCCGGACCGGCGCGCTCAATCCGTATGCGGTGCTCGAGCCGGTCGAGATCGGTGGCGTCACCGTCTCCAACGCCACGCTGCACAACGCCGAGCTGATCGCCGCGAAGGACATTCGCGAGGGCGACTGGGTGGAGGTGACGCGCGCCGGCGAAGTCATCCCGCAAATCCTCGGGCCGGTGAAAGACAAGCGCACGAGTGCCGCCAAACCGTACAAGATGCCGGAGCGTTGCCCGAGCTGCGGCTCGCAGGTGGAGCATCCCCCCGACGAGGTCATGACGTACTGCCCCAACATCTCCTGTCCGTCGCGCATCCTCGAGTCGATCGTCCATTTCGCCGGCCGCAGCGCCATGGACATCCGCGGGCTCGGCTACGAGCGCGTCCGCGCGCTGCTCGATGCCAAGCGCATCGCCGACGTGGCGGATCTGTACGAGCTGACGCCGGCGCTCCTGCTGACGCTGGAGGGCTTCGCCGAGAAATCGGCACAGCAGCTCGTGGACGCGATCGCCGCGTCAAAGCAGCAGCCCCTCTCGGCGCTGCTCTTTGCGCTCGGCATTCGGCATGTCGGCGCGCAGGGCGCGAAGCTCCTGGCACGGCATTTCGGCACCCTGAAGGCGCTCTCGAGCGCCTCCGCCGCCGAAATCGGCGAGGTCCGCGGCATCGGTCCGGCGATCGCCGAGGCCGTTGCGGGATTCTTCAAGGAGCCGCGCAACAAGGAGCTGTTGAAGCGGTTCGGGGACCTGGGACTCACGCTGCAGGAGACCGCCACGGCCACGGGGCCACGACCCCTGGCCGATCAGACCTACGTCGTCACCGGGACCCTGCCCACGCTGTCCCGGCAACAGGCGCGGGACCTGATCGAGGGCGCCGGCGGCCACGTCGCCGACAGCCTGTCCAAGAAAACGACCGCGCTGGTCGTTGGGTCGGACCCCGGATCGAAGCTCGACAAGGCGAAAACGCTCGGCGTCGAGCAAATCGACGAAGCCGAACTCTTGCGCCGCGCGAACCGTAAACCCTAAGTTGGCTTCCGTATGACGACCCCAAGCATCGTCCGCCAACTGCACGCCAGCCTTACCACACACGCCCCCGATCAGCTCATCACGATCCTGCAGGAGGCCGGGTATGCCGCCGGCGAAGGCCTGTACAAGGCGTTCGCCGCCGTGAACAACCCGACCGACCTCGATGCCGATCTGCTGGGTGAGACGCTGTCGGAGTTTTTTGCCAACGGCGGCTGGGGCACGGTGGCGATGAGTCCGGTCGGGACCGGCGCGCTGGCGCTCGACTCGAGCGACTGGGCGGAAGCGAGCCCCGGCACGGCGCAAACGCCGATGTGCTTTTTCTCCGCCGGTATGCTGGCCGACTTTCTGGGACGGCTGTCGGACGAGACGGTGTCAGTGATGGAAGTCGAGTGCCGCAGCCGCGGCGATGAACGCTGCCGGTTTCTGTCGGCGACGCCGGAGGTGTTGGGAAGGGTTTACAACGAAATGACGGCTGGTAGGACGTATGAGGATGCGTTGAGTGCGCGATAGGTGTCTGGTGTCAGGTGTCTGGGATCCGCAGACCTGACACCAGAGAACCTGACACCATTATCTACGGGCCACGCTCACTCCTTCCAGCAGCAACGACGGCGACCACCGCGCGCCGAGCCAGCGCCCGTCGTT
Source organism: Gemmatimonadales bacterium (assembly GCA_035575675.1). Taxonomy (GTDB): domain Bacteria; phylum Gemmatimonadota; class Gemmatimonadetes; order Gemmatimonadales; family GWC2-71-9; genus 20CM-2-65-7. Next base: position 13,264 of record DATLXS010000110.1, on the reverse strand, counting down.
CCCAAATCCCCCGATGCGTTTGAGCAGATCGTAGGCGTTGCCCGCGACCGCCGCGTCCTTCACCCGGCCGGTCACTTCGCCGCGCTGCACGCGGTAGGCGAGTGCCACCGGATGGCTGAACGCGCCGCTGATCACGTTTCCCTGCCCCACGCCGATCAGGTCGTCGACGATCAGGCCATCGTCGATGTCGGCGATTAGGCCGCCGCCCAGCAGGGGCACGCCACTGGCGTGCCCGTACGGCACGCCATGTCGCGCCCCTGCGCCATCCCCGCCGCGAAACAGCACGTTCGTATACCGGATCTGTGGTTTGCCGAAGACGCCGCGCCGGCCGTTGCCGGTGCTCTGCGTCTTGGCGCGCGCCGCGGTTTCGAGATCGTAAACGAACTGCCCCACGACCCCGTGCTCCACCAATCCCGTCGCGCGTGAGGGCACGCATTCGTCATCGATGGGACGGGACGATGGCCGCCCCGGCGTCAGGGGATCGTCGAAGATCGACAGGCGCGGGTCGAACATCGTCTCGCCGACCTTGCCCGCGAGGGGCGAGCTGCCTTGCAGCACCGTCTTTCCCGAGAGCGCCTGCTCGAGCGGCAGCACCACGGCGGCCAGCCCCGCCGGCGTAAACACGACCGGCAGCGCCCCATCGGGCGGCGTCACGATCGTCAGCGCGGCGGTGAGGCGCGTCTCGATCGAGCGCACCAGCGTCTCGAGATCGGCGTCGCCCGGCATGTCGGCACCGACGTACTGATCGTAAATCATCAGCACGTCGTCTCCGGCGATGCGGGTGATCTCGGCCGTCACCCCGATGCCCGTGGCACGGTACTCGCCGCGTGCGCCGGCGGTATTGCCCACGGCCGTGTCGGCGACCTCGCGCTGGACGGAGACGTTCACCTGGCAGTCGGGACGCGCGAGCCGCTCGACGAGGAGGCGACCCATGCGGATCAGCTCGGCGAGCGAGGCGTTGGCGGTACGGTCGAAAAACGTGGGAATCGGGGTCAGGGACTGGGGGCTCGGGTTTGGAAACGCAAGCTCTACCAACTCTCCGAGTTCCGCGGACGCGCCGGCGCGAGCGACCAGCTCGTGCGGATCCGGTTTCGCCGCGGTGGTCCCCGCCACGCCCATGCGGCCGCGCGCGACCACGCGCAGGTTGAGTCCGGCCTCCTCGGTGATGCCGGCCGCTTTGAGCCTGCCCGATTCGAACGAGACCGCGGTCTGCTCTTCGCGGCGCCAGAGCGCGTCGGCGCCGTCGACCTTGCCGCGCGCGGCGTCGAGCAGGCGATCGATCATACGTCGCCGCCGATCAGCGCTTCCTCGATGCGCACGTGCGGCGCCCCTTCGGTCACGGGCAGCGGGAACTGCCCGCCTTTGCCGCAGCCGCCGCCCATCTGGTTCCAGGTGAAGTCACCGGCAATGTGATCGATGCGGTCGAGCGTCTGAAACAGATTGCCGGCCAGCACGACGTCCTTCACCAGCTCGGCGACCTTCCCGTCGCGAATCATGAAGCCCCAGCCGGCCGTGAACGAGAAGTTCTCCAGCATCGTTTGGCCGCCGAATGCCCCGCAGGCATAGACGCCGAGCTTGATGTCACTGATGAGATCGTTGAATTGGGCGCCCGTCTTGCCCGGCGCGATGTACGTGTTCGTCATCCGCACGATCGGCGCGTGGCGGAACGAGATCGCACGGGCATTGCCGGTGGGTCGCTCGCCGAGCTTCGCCGCGGTCTCGCGCGAGTGCAGGCGGCCGACGAGGATGCCTTCCGTGATGAGTGGCGTGTCCTGGGTGGGCGTACCTTCGTCATCGTAGGGCAGCGTCCCGCGCAGGCCTGTCGCGGCGCCGTTGTCGCCGACGTTCAGGACCGGCTTTCCGAAGCGCCGGCCGAGGGTCATCATCTCGCGCGCCTGGGGATTTTCGTAGACGAAATCGGCCTCGGAGAGATGTCCAAACGCTTCGTGGATGAACACGCCCGCCAGCTCATTGTCGAGAATGACCGGGTAGGAGCCGCCGCGGACGCGCGGGGCCGCGAGCAGGTCGACGGCGCGCTGCGCCACGACGCGGAACTGCGGCTCGAAGTTCTGGACGCTGTTCCAACCCTTGCGTAACCCGATCGACTCGAGGCCCTTTTCGATATCCCCGTTGCGCCGCGCGATCGCCGTCCCGGACACCACGACTTCGGGGCGCAGCTGGTACAGCGACGTGCCCTCCGAGTTGACGTACCAGACTTCCGACACTTCGTCGCGATAGCTCGACTGCGTATCGACGATCACATTCGAGACGGCGAGCATGGCGCCGTTGTAGCGGTCGAGCAATTTCTTCTTGTCGGCGAGCGGCACGCCGCGGACGTCGCCGTCGAGCTCCAGCACGGCATCGGCGGTCTGCGGCGCGGCGTCCGCGAGGCGGATGGGCTCGTCGAGACGCACGGCGTTGGACAGCTCGTTGGCGCGCTTCACCATCGCCGGCAGCTCATCGAGCGACGTGAACGACGCGATCCCCCAGCCGTGGCCCGGGTTGAGCACGCGCACGAAGCCGCCCTGATCTTCGCTGACGGTCGCGGTCTCGAGCCGCCGGCCGCGAAACGCCACGGCGGAGCTCCAGGTGCGTTCGACGCGGACTTCGGTGTAACCGGCGCGGGACTGTGCGACTGCGGCGGCTAAACGGTCTTTCAACGGGGAGGAGTCGCTTTCAGTTTGGCGCGATAGTCGGGACGCACGACGATCTCGCCGTTGACGATGACTTCCAGGTCCCAGGGCAGGATGATGAAGTTCTCGTTCTCGAGCGCGACGAAGTCCGGTTTGTAGGTGCCGGTCTTGAACGACACGGCTGTTTTCACCGCCGCGGGCTTGAGCTCGCGCACGGCGGCCAGGGCGAGCTTCATCGTGTTCCCCGACTCGCACGTCTCGTCGACCAGCAGCACCCGCTTGCCGGTCACGAGGCGCGGCGGGGCGGCAATCACGGAGCCCTCGCGCGAAATCGCGATCGACGCGAAGTCACGTTGCAGAATGCTCGCGACGACGGCGCCGGGAATCACGCCCGCCTTGGCGATCCCGATGACGACCTCCGGGTCATACTCGCGGAACACCTTGAGGGCGAGCACCCGGCACAGCTCGCCGAAAAACGCCCAGTCGACCTGCAGGACCCCGCGCGGCGTCTTGCCTGCGCGCGTGCCGCCGGAAGGACGAGGGGTGGTGGGACGCGGTGGGGGGGCCATGGTTGGGGATTCTACATTGCCAACGTCTGCAGCCGCAAGCTATTTTCGGCCCATGGGTTTCTGGCGCCGCTTGTTCGGGGGAGGCGGCTCGTCGAGCGGCGATCTCAAACCGCAGCGCCTCGATTATCTCAACGAGGCGCTGGCCCTCGAGCGTCAGGGGGACTACGAGGCCGCGCTGACGTCGTACCGGCTCGCGCTGCGCGATCTTCCCAACGACGCGCGTATTCTCCAGAACATGGCGATCGCCTTCACCAAGACCCGCCGCTTCGACGAAGCGATCCGGCATTACCGCCGCGCGCTCGAGCTCGACGCTTCGCTCGCCGGCGCCCACTACGGGCTCGCCTTTCTGCTCTTGCAGCGCAGCGATCCCGACGGCGCCGCACAACATCTGAAGACGTTTCTGGCGCACCCGCCACGGGGACCAGACGCGCAGAAGTGGATCGAGCACGCCACTCAGGCGCTGCAGGACCTCCGCGTACCCCGTGCCGCCGAGGAGAGGACGGGAAGCCCCTGATTCGGACGTTCGCCGTGCTCGCACTCGCCGCTGTGTGCGCCTGCAAAATCAATGTCGATCAGAATCAGCCGGTGGCCATCGCGATCACGCTGCCCGACAGCGGCCGCGTCGAGCTGACAGACACCTTCCACCCCCGCGGGCGCGCGCTGAACGGACTCGGCGACTCCGTCGCCGCTCCGCTCTACTGGAGCTCGCTCGACACGGCGACCCTGGCCGTCGTCGACAGCGCGACCGGTGTGTCGATCAGCAAGGGCATCGGCACGGCGCGGCTGCAGGCGCGGGCCGGCAACCTCTTCTCCAACCCGCAAACCGTCACCGTGCTCGCGCGGCTGGATTCGATTCGGCCCGCGGGAGCGGTGCGCGCCACGGTCCTGGCGGCGGATTCCCTCTCGGATTCGCTCAGCGTGCAGGTCTTCGCCCTGAACGGCGTCATTCCAGCAAACCGGCGTGTGGTCTTCGCGGTCGCAGACACCTTTCCGACCGGGGGTCCTGGGGTGACATTGGTGCCTCACGACACCGTTTTCACGAGTGCGACGGGTCTCGCCGCGGTGCGCGTGCGGCGTCCCACCGGTGCAGTCCCCGACTCGGTGGTCATCACCGTCACGATGAAGCACGTGAACCAGACGGCGGTGAACGGCAGTCCGTTGACATTCGTCGTGGAGTTCACGCCATGAACCGAGGCACGCTCACCCAGCTGTTTTTTACCACGGTCGATCGGCACGCCGGGCTGCCCGCGGCATTCCGCTCGAAAGTGGGCGGCGCCTGGGTCGGCATAACCCACCGCGAGACGCTCGAGCGCGTGAAGGCGATCTCGCTGGGCCTGCGGGAGCTGGGGATCAAGCCCGGTGACAAAGTGGCGATTGTCTCGGAGAATCGGCCCGAATGGGCGCTCACGGACTATGCCTGCCTGTGTGCCCGGACGGCCGATGTGCCGGTGTACCCGACCCTCACCGCCAAACAGACCGAGTATATCCTCCGCGATTCGGAATCCGTCGCCGTCTTCTGCTCGACGAAGGCCCAGGTCGACAAGGTCCTCGAGGTCAGGGGCGGACTGCCCGGCCTCCAGCACATCATCGCCTACGACGCTGACGCCGCGGCGGGCCGGGCGGGTATCACGGCGCTTGCCGCGGTCGAGGCGAAAGGTCGCGCCGCCGCGTCGCAACATCCCAAGTGGAAAGACGAGGCGTTGACGGCAGGGCCGGATGATCTGGCGACGCTCATCTACACATCCGGCACGACCGGCGATCCCAAGGGCGTGATGCTGACGCACCACAACCTGTGGTCCAACGTGCAGGCCGTGCTGCAGATGATTCCGATCGGGAGTGGCGACGAATGTCTCTCGATGCTGCCGCTGTCGCACAGTTATGAGCGGATGGTGGACTACACGCTGTTCCAGGCGGGCGTCATCATCAACTACGCCGAATCGTTCGACACCGTCGCGGCGAACCTGCAGGAAGTGAAGCCGACGGTGGTGTTGTCGGTCCCGCGGCTCTACGAAAAGGTGTACGCGCGCGTGCTCGAGAACGCGCTGTCGGGAAGTGCGATCAAGCGCTCGATCTTCTTCTGGGCCAAGCGCACCGGCGAGCAATGGGCGACGCTCGCGCTCGCCGGACTTCCGATTCCCGGGGCCTTGAGTTTCAAGAAGAACATCGCCGACCGGTTGGTCTTCGCGAAGCTGCAGGCCCGCACCGGGGGCAGGATTCGCTTCTTCGTCTCTGGTGCCGCGCCGCTGTCCGCCGACATCGCGAAGTTCTTCTACAGCGCGGGATTACCGGTCATCGAAGGCTACGGACTCACCGAGTCCTCGCCCGTCCTCACGCTGAATCCGCTGGACCGCATCAAGCTCGGGACGGTGGGCCGCGCGATTCCGGGCGTCGAGCTCAAGATCGCGGCCGACGGCGAGATCCTCGCCCACGGGCCGAATATCATGCAGGGCTACTACAAGCTGGACGAGGCGACACGCGAGACGGTCGACCAGGACGGCTGGCTGCACACCGGCGACATCGGCGAGATCGACACGGACGGCTACCTGAAGATCACCGACCGCAAGAAGGAGCTGCTCAAGACGGCGGGCGGCAAGTACATCGCGCCGCAGCCGATCGAGATGGCGGTCAAGCGCAACAAGTTCGTCGCCAACGCCATGCTGTACGGCGATCGTCGCAAGTTCCCGATCATTCTGATCGTGCCGAATTTCGACAACCTCGAGCGCTGGGCACAGGAGCGCAGTCTGACCTATGGGTCGCGGCGCCAGCTGATCGAGCTGGCGGACGTGCAGGCGAAGGTCGAGCGCGAAGTGATGAGCATGCTGTCGCACCTGGCCAAGTTCGAGACGCCCAAGAAGGTCGTGCTGCTCGAGAAGGACTTCACGATCGAATCCGGTGAGCTGACACCGACGCTGAAGGTGAAGCGGCGCGTCGTCGAGAAGAACTACAAGGACAAGATCGATGCCGCGTATGCCGCGAGCGACAAGATGGCGGCGTCGATCGAATCAACGGGGTAGGGCTGCTCAGCGTTTCTCTCCGACCCACAACCCGTGTTCCGCCGCCAGCTTGAGGAGCCCGATCGGAAGTTCGGGCTCTTCGTTTTCGACGACGAAGCGGCGGCCGCGCAGCAGCACGCGATGGGCTTCCACGAGCCAGGGCGACGTCGCGAGGTCGGCGCCGACGACGACGCCGCGCGCGACCGCGGTGCGGAGCGGGATCTTCTCGTTCGCGTACAGGAGCGACAGGGCCGACTGCTCTTCCATGTCCGGCGGCGGATTGATGCCGACGAAATGGATCCCCGCCATCAGGTTGCTCAGCCGGGGGGCCTGGCGGACCGCCGAGCCGACGAGCACGACGTAGCCACCCGGCCCGGAGAGCTCGAGCAGCGCCTGCAGCTGCGCGGCATCGGCCGCCGGCAGCGGCGAGGGCGGCGTATACGCGGGCCGCGGACCCGACGACGAGTCCTTGGCCACGCGCTCTTTGCTGCGGCGGAAGTTCACGATGCCGCGGGCAATGGGATACTCCGCGCGGCACACCGGACAGCCCACGAGGCCCGAGCGCACCATGCGGTCCTTCATCTCACCCGTCGACAGCACGAGCATTTCTTCGCGATGCGCTTCCGGACAGCGGAGCATTTCCGTCAGCTCGATGTGCACCGCGTTAGCCCCTCGGCGTGTAGATCGCCGGCAGCAATCGGATCTCTGTGACGGCCACATGTTCCGGTTGGGTGACGGCATACACGACCGCCGCCGCGACGTCCTCGGCCCGCATCATGTCCTTGCGCTTGGTGAACCCCGGTTTGGCATCGGGATCCACGGCGTTCCAGATGTCCGTGTCGACGGGTCCAGGCGAAATCAGCGTCGTGCGAACCCCGCTCTTTGCCGTCTCCTGACGAATGACCTCGTGCATCCCGCGCAACCCGAATTTGCTGGCGGCGTAGGCCGTCGAGCCGGAGAACCCGATGTAGTCCGAAATCGAACCGATGGTGACGAGGTGGCCGCTGCCGCGCGCGACCATCTTCGGCACGATGGCGTGGGCGCACAGGAACGCCGCGGTGAGATTCGTCGTCAGCGTTGCCGTGAAATCCGCGTGCGTGGTCTCGGCGAGGGGTTTGATGAAAAAGATGCCGGCGTTGTTGACCAGCACGTCCGGGACGCCGAGCTCTTTCTCCACCCGCGCCACGGCACGCTCCACGTCGGCGGGCTTCGTGACGTCACACGCAATGTCGGTGCGCCGCTCCGAGGAGCCTGAGGCCAGGCTGCGGGCCAGGCGGACGACGTGCCATCCCGAGGCGCCGAGCGCGTCCGCGACGGCGAGCCCAATTCCCCGCGACGCGCCCGTCACGAGCGCGATCTTCAAGGCAGCCCGGCGCCGCCGTGCACGAGCCGCAGGAACTCATCGCGCGTCTTGGCGTCATCGCGGAACGCTCCCCGGAGCGCGCTCGTCACCGTCTTGGAGTTCTGCTTCTCGACGCCGCGCATCATCATACACAGGTGATAGGCCTCGATCACGACGCCCACGCCGAGGGGGTCGAGGACCCGGCACAGCGCTTCGGCAACCTGATCAGTGAGCCGCTCCTGTACCTGCAGGCGGCGCGCGAACACCTCGACCACCCGCGGGATCTTCGACAACCCCACGATCTTGCCGCTGGGCAGATAGGCGACGTGGGCTCTCCCGAAAAACGGGAGCATGTGATGCTCGCACATCGAGTAGATCTCGATATCGCGCACGCAGATCATGCTTTCGTGCTTCTCATGAAAGACCGCGTCTCCGACGACCTCCTCAACGTCCATGCCGTAGCCGCGCGTCAGCCACTTGAGCGAAGCCTCCACCCGCGCGGGCGTCTGCCGCAGCCCCTCGCGTTTGGGGTCCTCCCCCAGCTGCTCCAGCATCTCGTGCACCAGCGTCTGGAACGGAATCCGGACCGCCGTGGGCTCGGTGTGCGATTCGTGGAAGCTGTGCAGGCTCGCGGACTTCATGTGGTCTCGTGCCATGCTCCCTTTCCTTCGTAATATTGGCCCCAGCCAATGCGACTCCTAAAGCTACTCGTCTCGACGACGCAGGCGGGAGGCACGGCGCTCGCCGCGCTCTGGACGTTTCCCAGCATGTTGGCGTCGGCATTTCTCGTCGCCTGGGGCGCAGAAGCGGCGCAATTCCTCATCTCTCAGGGCCTCGCGCTCGCGATCCTCGCGTGGCTGCAGACGCTGCCGGAATTCGCCGTCGAGGCGGTCATCGCCTGGGACGCGGGACGGGACGCCGAGCGGGCGCACCTCGCCATCGCCAATCTGACGGGCGCGATCCGGCTGCTCCTGGGCCTGGGCTGGCCGATGATCTACTTCGTGTTCGCGGCCGCCAGCCGGCGGCGCGGCGCCGCCACACACCTGCCGCCGATCACGCTCGAGCCGGAGCACGCGATCGAGGTGATGGGTCTCGTCCCGCCGCTGCTGTACTTCGCGCTGGTGTTGTGGCGCCAGCGCCTCGGCTGGATCGACGCGGCGGTGCTCGTCCTGCTGTACGTCGCCTATCTCTGGGTCCTGATGCGCAATCCGCCGCGCGAAGTCGAGGCGATCGCCGATGCCCCGCGGGTCTCACGCTGGGCGTACGGCCAGACCGGCTGGCGTCAGAAGGCCGCGATCGGCGGATTGTTCGGCGTGGGGGGAGTGCTGTTGTATGTAACCGCGCACCCGTTTCTGAACTCGATGATCGCGCTCGCCGGCGTCGTGGGCATCAGCCAGTTCTTCCTGGTGCAATGGGTGGCGCCGTTCCTGTCGGAGTTTCCGGAATTCGTCTCCACGTTCAGCTGGGCCCGGCGCGTGACGCGTGCGCCCATGGCGCTCATGAACATCGTGTCCAGCAATATCAATCAGTGGACGATTCTCGCCGCGATGATTCCGGTCGTGTACGGTTTCTCACACCTGCACCACCACGGGGTGTGGGCCGATTTCCCGCTCGACATCGCGCAACGCAACGAGCTCGCGCTGACGTTGCTGCAAACGCTGCTGGGGGTGTTGCTGCTCGCAAACATGGAATTCGACTGGATGGACGCGACGGCGCTCTTCGTGCTGTGGGCCGTGCAGTTCACGCTGCCACACCTGCGCTTGGAGGTCATGGTGGCGTACGGCGTGTGGGCGGGGGTGCTCGTGATCGGATTTGTGGCGAAAGGTCAACCGCTGCGGGCGCCGACGTACTTCTGGCGCACCATCCGGAAAAAACGATCGGCCGGGACCACATAACATGGACCGGCCGATCGTTTGCAACAGGAACGGAGAGGGTTATTGAAGCCCGAAAGTAATGATGGGTCCCTCACCACGAATTCTGTCTTCCCCAGCGTGGGGGCATGACATGGGCCGCAGTATCCGGGTCCACAATCGAGCTTGTTGGCTCAATAGTTTGATCTCCCCGCCCCTGGGTACTACAATACTTTCTGCCCTCTAAAGGTCAATCGCCGTGAATCTCACACTGCTTGCCGCTGTCGTGATGCTGATCACGTGGTTCCTGCTGCTCTTCGTGGCGCACGTGCCCAGTGGCACGATTCATCTGCTGTACGCCGCCGGCATTGTCCTGACGGCCCGGCGTATTCTCGTCGGCGCGCCGCGCTTCGTGTCGTGACGCTGGCGCGACGGCCCTGGGACCCGCGGCTCGGGCCGCTGCAGGTGGCCACGCTGCGCCGTGCGCTCGAGCGCGAAGGGATGGTCACGGCGTGGTGGTCGGATCTCCCGGGCGCGCGGATGGCCGAACACGCGCACGCGTTTCCCGAAACGCGCTGGGTGGTCGAGGGTTTTCTGCGCGTCACCGCCGGCGCCGAGGCGGTTGACCTGGGACCTGGAGACCGGCTCGACCTGCCGCCGAACCTGCCGCATACGATCGAAGTGCTCGGATTAGCCCAGGTCATCTACGTGTCGGGAATGCCGGGCGGAGCCTAGATCTCGCCCGATGCTTCAAGTGGGTGTAGGGAGGAATGTCATGCGAAATGAGGCTCAGTGTTGCACTTCAAAGTTGATATCAGACCGCAGACCCGCGCCCGCGTCGCAGCTCGCGAAGAGCGACGAGACTACACCACACCGTAGCACCCACCAATCCACTCGTTAGGAGGTAGATCGGCCAGATGGCCGAAGGCGTTTCCAGGGCAACAAGCAAGACCAACGTGATGCTGGCGTAGATGGAGCTCAGCGCCATCGCAAACTGGCCACGGCTTACGGGTGTGGGCGGGTTCATGGGATTCCTTGAAGGCTGAAGGCGCTGTCGTCCTAACGGATGGCGCTTAAGCTGCGGCGCGCTGGTGAAAGATTCATTCCCTAATCTACGCGCGCCGTGATCGCGCTCGATTCGAGCGGCGGCTTGCCCAAGTCACTGAAATCATCGTGAGGCATCCAAAAGAATAGCTCGTTGGCGTCCACGTCTCTGATCACCAGGGTCGGTCGTCCCCATTGCACACGGATGGTCTGAATGCCTTTGCCCGCTATATGCTTCCGCAACGGCGCATCCTGATCGTCCTCAAGGCCGATAAAGACTCGTCCATGGCCAGCCCGCGTTCGGGTCCGGTCCTCAACTTGATTCAGGATGAGTTCGAAACCGAACAGACTCACCTGAAATACCCCGTCGTTTGAGTCCCAATCCAGCGAGAACCCCAGTTGCTCCGTGTAGTAGCGCAGCGAACGGTTCGCATCGGCGACAAAGAAGACACTTCTCGCATAAAGGTTGGTCACGATTTTCACCGCTCCTGTCACCGACGGAAGAGGTACTCAGCGATCCCTCGATCGCGGTCCTCAGCGCTGCGCTCTGACTTGAGCTTCGAGGCCGCCGAACGAATCGCGCGGAAGCTGCGGCGCCGAATTAGAAGGTTCACAAGGGGAATTCTACCACACCGCACGTAAAACGTTCTCGGGATCCATCGGGGACGGGCGCCGCCACCTTCAAGCGCGGGTTAGGCGGCACCCAGCGCGTCAGGACAGCGGGCTCAGCGTGTACCTTCCGTAGGCGACGAACGCCGCTATTGCCCCTCCCACGACCACGTAGACTAGCGGATTGGTAGCGCGCAGTGCGAGCGAATGCCGCGCGAACCACACGGCGAGGACCAGGCTTTCCAGCGCCAGCGCCCCGGCGGCGAAGGGCGTCAGGACCGGCATCCACTTGGTCGCCGCCGGAACGACCAGCAGAACCGCGCACAACATCTCGAACCCGCCCAACGCGCCCCATTGGCCCCGTGAGAGCGCGCCGGCCGGCGGCACCTTCACGAGCTCGTCGAAGTGGAACACCTTGTATTGGCCACCCGCGAGGTAGAAGAGGGCAAGCGCGACCTGAAGCACCCACAAGAGGACGTTCACCGATGGTGGCTCCTTTGGTTTCTGCCGCGTGGCGGTCCCGCTGACAGCTTCAAGCGCTTCTCCGGCGACGAGGACGCACCAGTGTGCCCGATCGGCTTCAACTGCCACCGCCCTGGGCTCGGCACGGCGATTCGATATCCTGCCGCACGTCCGCCGACAAATTCAATCGGCGCGGTGGCACGGCGGCGATCAATGTGTTGGCGTCGTCGCGACAGGCCGCGTGGTCCCCGCGAGCCTGTTCCGCCGCGAGCAGCGGCTTGATCGCGACATGGTACAAGAATCCGATCCCTTCGGCGAAATCGTCCACGCGGACGTGGGCGTCGGCGTAGCCCCGGTACTGGTTGTGCCCCAGCACATTGGTCCGCAGAAGCGCTTCATCGGGCCGCGGCTGCGCGAGCGGCACGATGCGCCAGAACAGTCCATCCGGCCGGCCGTAAGGTTTGAGCCACCGTAGCAGCTCCCCAACTGTGATCAAGGCGCAGAGCGGGCGGCGCCACTGGTTGGTGCGGACGATATCGACCAGGGTGATTTCGGAGGGGAGCATCCTCGCCGCGTACTGTGGTTTTACCCGGAGTATGATCGACTTGGGTGTCGCGGTCCCGGGGGCAAGACCGAGAGCCTCGGGCGTCCCCATCACCGGAATCGCGAGCGTCGTGTCGCTGCCGCCGCGCCTCGCCCACGCTGCGCGTTCCGCGTCACTCATCGCCGCCGGGAACGCGGGCTCTCGGCGCTGCAGCAGCTGCGTGAACCGCGGCAGGTTGGACAAGGCCACGTTGATCACGGTGACATCGCGCCGCAGACCCTCCATCTCTTGCAAGTACAGCAACGGGAACGTGTCGTTGTCGCCGGCCGTGAAGACGATCGCCCGCGGGGGGAGCGTCTGGAGCGCGTTGGCGGCGAAATCTCTGGCGAAGTACCGGTTAGACGCCTCGTGCGACTGCCAGTTGCGCATGAGCTGCCCCACCGGGACGAGCGCGGCGAGCGCGGTTATCGCCATGGCAAGTACCCGTGGCCGCGTCCGTAGCACGGCGGTCACCGCCTGCAGTCCCGCGGACAGGCCGTACACCGCGAGCACGGCGATCGTCACGCACACGGGGAGGTAGTGTCGGTCGAACGACCGGAAATACTGCGCCGGGATGTTGAAGTAGAGAACCGTGGCGGCCATTTGGAGGAACAGCACGCAACTCAGCGCGAGCGCGAGGCGCCGGTCGCGTCGCCACAGCGCCACGAGCCCACCCACCGCGGCCATCCCCGGCAGCACGCCGAGCATGCACGCCGGTGCTGTCACGGAGAAGAAGTCGGCGCCGAGCACGCGCAGCAGATCGGCGACCTGGACCGACCAGAACGGCGCGTTGCGCGGGAAGAATTGCACCAGGAACCCGCCGCCGCGCTGCGCGAGCGATATGTAATCCCAGAATCGGGGCAGCGTGCTCGGATCACCGAAATTCAGCGACGACCGTGTGAACGCCGCGATCGGAATGATCAACAACTGCACGGCGAGACCGGCGATGACACCGCCCGCCCCGCCCAGCCAGACGCGCGGCGCACGCAGGGTACGTGGATGACGCAGCAAGATCCAGACGAGCGCACCGGGCATGAGTAAGGCGTTAGTCCGATGCACGCTGAAATCGAGCCCGAACAGCAGGCCGAGCAGGGCGAGCCGGCGCCAGGCGTTCGGTTGATCGGCTTCCTCCCACCACCGCAGCATCGTCCACAGGATCAGTCCCGTGAACACCGCCGT
>DATLXS010000109.1:0-4263 GCA_035575675.1 Gemmatimonadales bacterium | reverse complement strand
GATGCCAGCCGCGCCGATGATGCCGGCTGCACCGGCGATGCCCACGCCCGCGATGCCGGCCACGCCGATCGCGATGGCCGCGCGCGCACTCCGGCAGATGCCTCCGGATCAGCTCCTGGATCTCTTGCTGCAGCGGTTGCGCGGCGCACTTCCTTCGGGCGTGACGGTACCGACGCCCAAAGGGATCCAGTTCCAGCTCGTCCCTGTCTCGTCGCCGGCGGGCTCGAAGTGAGCGCCAACGCGTTCCCGCGCTCGCCCGGCACCACCACCATCACCACCACCACCAACTGACTCATCAACTCCACCCGGAAGGTAATACGTCATGCGTTCCACGCTTCTTTGTTTCCTTGCCGCGCTCGTCGCGCTCACCAGTAGCAGCGCGTGCGGCAGCTGCGGCCCCGACCCGGCCGCGCGCGGCTCCGCATCGGCCGCATGGTCGATCACAGTGGCGGGCCAAGCCGTCACATGCGCGCACGTCGGAGCAGCCTCCGTGTCGCTGGTCGTGCACAGCCGCGCGAGCGGCGATGACACCGTGTCGTCGTTCGCGTGCACGGATGCCGAAGGCTCGACGCCGCCGGTTCCGGCCGGCGTCTACGATGCCACGCTCGCGCTCCATGCCGCCGACGGTGCCACACTCGCCACCGCACCGATGCAAGCGGCCGTCACGATCGCGGCCGAGCAGGTCACCGCATTGCGGCCGGCCGTGTTCCCCGTCTCCGAGCGGGGCAAGCTCGTGCTCTCGTTCGTGGCGTTGACCGCGAGCGCCAATTGCACGCCCGCCGATCAAGGCGGTGCGGGGCTGACCGGATTCACGATCGATTTCGAGCATGCGGCCGATGGCTGCGCCCCGGTGACGTTCACGCGAGCACGTGGCACCGCCACGCTCGGGACCTACACGATCAACTGTAGCTCCCCCCAGGTGGCGAGCTGCATCGAGCGCGATGAAACGCTGACGGTCGATGACATCCCGTCCGGCCCCTACGCGATCGGCGCAACGGCGCTCCTGGGGCCGGCCGCATGCCGGACCGGCGCGGATGTCCTGCTGGTGCCGGCCGGCGCGTCCCTGGTCAAGCTCGTGGAGCTCGCGCGCCTGCCGACGCCGGGCTGCTGAGGTGAGCCATGCAATCGTCACTTACGGACACCGCGATTCCTGCGAATAAGAGCGATGTTCCGAGCACGTCTATGCGAGCTGACAGCGGTCATGTAGAGCACGAATGCATGACTGCACATGAACTAGCGAGCTTACTGCGCGTGAACCGGAAGACGGTGTACGAGTACGCCGCGCGCCACGTGATTCCGTGCCGCCGACTCGGCCGTCGCCTGGTGTTCTCGCGGCCCGTGATCCGGGCGTGGCTCGCGCGCTCGTCGGGAACCGACTTCACTCCGCTCCATCGAAAACGGCCAGTCAAAACCGTCGCGGACGACCGCTAACCCAGCGGGATCCCTATCGGGATCCCGCTTCGTCGTTTTTGCCACACCGCACCGTGGAATCGCCCGGTGCGTTGTGTATAGTCACCGTATGCAGTGCGTCGGTGACTGGAAAGGCAATCAAGCCGATGTCAGTCTACCGAACCAACGATGGCCGATGGCGATTTCGCGTCATGGGTCATTGGGCCAATGGGTCCGCGAAACGCGTGAGCGGTACCGCGCCCAAGAACCAGAACACCAAAGCCGCTGCACAGTGGGCCGAGGCGCAGCAACTTGCGTTCATGGCCACGCAGCCCCGCCCTGGCAGCGGCGCAACCCAGGAGGAACCACCACCCAGCACACCCGCGCCCGCGAGCGCGGCATCAAGCGAGCCTGCCCGGCCGGTCGCAACCAAGAGCATCCCCACGCTCACCGCGTTCGCGGATACGTTCCTCGCGGCTGCGAAGCTGCACAACAAGGAATCGTCGATCGAGATCAAGGAGAGCGCGTTGCGGCTGCACATCCTGCCGCGCATCGGCGATCTGCGCCTCAGCGACATCGACTTCGCGGTGATCCAGGATCTCACGTTCGCACTCAAGGAGTCGCCGAACTTTGTATGCAAGCGCAAGCCGCGTATCACGCATCCCAACACCGTGAACAGGGTGCTGGCGTGCTTGAAACACGTGCTGCGCCTCGCGCACAAGCGGCGCCTGATCGAGAGCGTTCCCGAGTTCACAAGACTGACCGCGCCACCGGCGAAGTTCGACTTTCTCACGTTCGAGGAAGCCGATCGCTTGGTTGCGGCAGCGGAGGGAGAGTGGCGCACGATGGTGATCGTCGCGCTCCACACTGGGGTGCGACGCGGGGAGTTGCTTGCGCTCGGAAAGCAAGCTGTCGATGTCAAGCATCGCCGCATCGCCGTGCTTCGCAACTACAGCCGCGGTCGACTCGGCACACCCAAGAGCGGCAAGGCGCGCGAGGTTCCGCTCAACGAGACCGCTGCGCGGGCGCTCGCTGCACACGCGCACGATCGAAGCGAGGACTTCGTGTTCTGCGATGCCCGTGGCAAGCCGTTGGTGGAAACTCGCGTGGGGCGGCAGTTGCGCGCGATCTGCAAGCGTGCCGGGCTACGTCCGATCGGCTGCCACGTCCTGCGCCACACGTTCGCAAGTCACCTCGTGATGCGCGGCGTGCCGCTCGCGGTCGTGCAGAAGCTCATGGGGCACTCCTCGATCGTGGTGACCCAGCGCTACGCGCACCTGGTTCCACAGATGGCGCGCGACGCAGTGCTGGTGCTCGATCGGCCGCACGACGTGCCGCCCGAACCACCGCAGCCTGTGGCGTGATGATCCGAAACGACACGAACCGACCGAAGCCGGTTCAGTGTCAAAGGACTGGCAAGAAACGTCAGAGCGCCGCGAGGAACGCCACGAGATCCGCGTGCTCCTGTCGCGAAAAGCCGATGTTAAACCGCTGGTTATAGAAGTCCACGACCGCGTCCAGGTCAGCCGCGGAGCCGTTGTGGAAGAACTCGAGCGTCACCGAGCTGTTGATGATGCGCCCCAGCAGACCCAGATCCTCGGGCGGCGAGGCATACCCCTCGCGGGGTGTGACCCATAGATCGATGTGACGCGCGCTGGCCGGGACCTCCGCGTCGCTCTCGACGGAGCAGCGGCCCTCGACTGCATCGCGAACCAGCTCCTTGCCGAGCCGATCGAACGGTGTGGGGATCACCGCGGCGACGATCGCACGAAGTAGTGCGAGGACAAAGAAACGGACGTGAACGCAAGCGGAACGCCGCGCATCGTCTTTGTCGAGAGCGACACGTTCGTCCGCGTCATTTCCTAGCGCGTCACGGTCAGGCTGAAGATGAACGACCGGCCGTTCTGCGGCATGAGGTTGGCGGCGTAGGGCACCGCCGGCAGCGCGTACTGCCAGTTGAACAGGTTGTAGACGCCCGCGGCGTAGCGCACGCCGTGGCGCGCGATCGCGCCCGAGATCACGGCGTCGACCACGACGGCGCGGTCGCTCTGCTCGGTGGTCGTGGTGTCGATCCGCCGGCGGTCCTCGAGCGCGGCGCGCAGCGCGCCGTTGACCGAGCTGGTCACGATCGGAAAGATCACCTTGAAGCCGGCGTAGTGGCTCGGCGCGTTGGGCAGCTGCGTGCTCTCGGGCTGGCTCGGGTCGTCGCTCGGCGCGCTGGCGTAGCGGCCGTAGCTGTAGCCGTACTGCAGCGACGCCATGATGCCGCTGCGCAGCTCGCGGCGCAGCTCGAGATCGGCGCCGAGGAAGCGCTGGTCGACGTGGCTGTTGCGGTAGTAGATCAGGTTGGCGGGGACGCCGTGCGCGGCGGCGCACATGTCACCGACGGGCACCGACTCGACCACGTTGCGGGCGAGCGTGCCGTAGATCGAGACCAGCGCGGCCCAGTCGAGGCCGAACTTGTGGGTGGCCTCGAGCTCGGCGGTGTAGATCGTCTCGGGGGTGAGCTTGTCGCCGCAGGTGTCGCTCTGGACCTGGGTCGATCCGCTGTCGGCGTAGTACAGCTCGTACGCGCTCGGCGCGCGGAACGCCGAGCCCATCATCAGCTTCACGATGTTGTCGTCGCTCGGCTTGGCGATGATCGCGAGTCGCGGCGACGCCGCCGAGAACGAGGTCGTGCCGCGCACGTCGGGAGCGGCGAACTGGTTGCCCAGGAGGTTCCAGTAGTCGAAGCGCAGGCCGGCCTGGACGCGCAGCGCCGCCGCCGGGCGCCAGTCGAGCAGCGCCGAGCCGGCGAACACCTGGTACGGCGCGTCGACGTGCAGGCCGGCCATCAGCATGGTGTGGTCGACGTCGTACTGGCCGCCTTCCATG
>DATLXS010000108.1:0-3200 GCA_035575675.1 Gemmatimonadales bacterium | reverse complement strand
GACGCCTATGAAGCGTTATGGAGTCCGATCATCCGACCGGTTGGCGAGCGTCTCATCGCGCACCTTCCTCTATCCAACATGACCGGGAGCGTCGTCGACATTGGCACCGGGGCGGGAGCATTGCTGCCGGCGATAAAGCGTGCTGCTCCAAGCGCGGTGATCGTCGGCGTCGATCGTTCACAGGGCATGCTTCGTCTGGCCAAAGACAAGCACTCGGGTCCACTTGCACTAATGGATGTGCACAATCTGGCGCTACCCGCCAACCGGTTCCAGGTAGCGGTTGTCGCTTTCGTTCTCTTTCACCTGCCATACCCCGAGCAGTGCCTTGCGGAGGTGAATCGTGTGTTGCAGCGGAAAGGCGCAGTAGGGACGGTTACATGGGGGTCGGAAAACATGCCGCCGGCCAACGCCATTTGGGATGACGAGCTGCAATCAGCCGGCGCCCAGATGCTCGAGCTGCCTGCCGTCGACAATCGGGCTTGCTGCGACAGCGCTCAGAAGATGACAGCTTTGCTCGGGAAGGCAGGCTTCGGATCGATCAAGGTTTGGAGTGAGTCGATTGAACACCGATGGCGACCGGAAGTTCACTTCGACTACCAGGCACGTAGCAGCTCACGCCTGAGACTTCTGTCTTTGACCGAGACGGACCGTGCGGCTTGCTTGGGCCGGGTTCGAAGACGTCTCTCAGCGGCCGACGGCGAGCAGTACCTCTACCAGGGTGAAGTGTTCATGGCGACGGCGGTCAAAGCAGATCATCCGTCGGACAATTGTTAGGAGAAGACGATGGCCGAGATACTCGCGGTGGTCGATCTGGAAGCGCTGCGCAATGAAGTGCGCGAGAAGTATCGCGAAGTCGCCGAGGACCCCACGGCTGAGTATCACTTCCACACCGGGCGCCCCCACGCGATTCGACTCGGCTATCCAGCGACGCCGCTCGACCAGCTTCCCGATTACGCCTGCGAAGCTTTTGCTGGCGTAGGCAATCCTTTCTTTTGGGGCGGGCCGAACCCTGGTGAGAAAGTTGTCGATCTCGGCTCCGGAGCCGGAATGGATTCGTTCCTGGCGGCGCTCTGGGTCGGTAACGAAGGAAAGGTGATTGGAGTCGACATGACTCCTGAGATGCTGTATCGCAGCCGGTCGATGGCAGTCAAGTTGGGGCTAGACAATGTCGAGTTTCGCGAGGGCCTGATCGAAGACTTGCCCATCGAAGATGGGTGGGCGGATGTCGTGATCTCTAATGGCGTGATCAACCTGTGCCCGGACAAGATCGGCGTCTATCGTCAGATCTTTCGGGTGCTAAAGCCCGGAGGCCGGATGACGGTCGCCGACATCTGCCTCGAGCGCCCCGTCCCTGAGGAGGCGCTTCGTGACATCGATCTCTGGACGGGTTGAATCGCAGGGGCCCTGCCGTGCGCAGGGTGGGAGACGGTGATCGGCGGCGCCGGACTCATCGACGTTGAGCTGGCCAATCCACTCGACACATTTGCGGGAGCACGCGGAGAACAGAGCGCTCGGGAGTTCGGGACCCTGGGCTACTCGATTCGAGCCCGCCGCTCGACGTGAGCGACTGCTGCACACCGAATGGTTACCGGCAAATCTTCAAGCGAAACGAATGCGGCCGGGGAAGCAAAGCGGTTCCGGCGCAAGGGCCTCGACGGAACCTTCAAGCGAATCTTCGATTCATCAAAGAGCGGGGAGTCGAGGGCAAGACGCTTCTCGAGGTGGGCGGTGGCATCGGAGCTATCGAGATCGAGCTGCTCAAGGCCGGGATGGCTCGAGCGATAAATGTTGAGGTGACACCAACTAACGAAGCCGCCGCGCGCGAACTGCTTGTTGAGGCCGGTCCACTAGTCCACGTCTGAAGAGTTCGTGGTCGTCCGCGGTGCGGATGCGGATGGGTCTGTCATTTCGGGTCGGATGCGCGCGGGCGGATCCGGCGCCCCAGCGGTAGCATCTAGCCGACACGATGGCCCGACTGCTCGCGCGCTTCGCTGCCATCGGTGCCACCCCAGCTGATACCGAGCATGAGCGATTGCAGCGCGGGCTCCTTGTCGGGCTGTCGCTGCTCATCAGCGTTCTCGCCATCTTCTGGGGGCTCGCGTACATCGTATTCGGGGAACCGCTCGGAGGGGCGATACCACTCACCTACACGGTCCTCTCCCTCCTGAGCATCGTCATGTTGACCGTGACGCGCCGATACGATGTCTTCCGCTTCACTCAGCTCAGCCTCATGCTCGCTCTCCCTTTCGCCCTCATGGTCGTGCTGGGCGGCTTCGTTCCCTCGAGCGTCGTTGTTCTCTGGGCGTTCTTCGCGCCGCTCGGCGCCCTCGCCTTCGCCAACCCGCGTGAAGCGCTCCGATGGTTTGTCGCATACCTTGTGCTGATCCTCGCCGTCGGCATCTTCGGCGGAAGGCTGCGCAGTGCGAACAACCTGCCTACCGGTCTCGTTGGCGCAATGTTCATCGTCAACATCACCGCTGTCTCAATCGTGGTGTTCGTCGCCCTCTACGCCTTCGTGCACGAGCGCGACCGGGCGTTCGCAGCAGTGCACCGTCTCTTCGGCCAGTACCTCTCACCGCAGATCGTGCGTTCGCTACTCTCCGATCCTGGTCGCGCCGCCCTCGGTGGTGAGAACCGCGAGGTAACGGCGCTCTTCGCCGACCTCGCCGGGTTCACCCCGTTCACCGAAAGTCGGCCGCCCCGCGAGACGGTCCTCGCGCTCAATCGCTATTTCAGTGCGGTGGTGCCGGTGGTCTTCGCCAACGGCGGCACGATCATCCAATTCGCTGGAGACGCGATCGTGGCGGTCTGGAACGCACCAGTCGAGCAGCCTCGCCACGCTCTCGCCGCTGCCCGGACGGCTCTTGCGATGCAGCGCGCCATCGAGGCCATTGTCACTGAGGACCCATCGCTCCCCCGATTCCGGGTGGGGATTGCGACAGGTGCAGCGCTTGTAGGCAACATCGGGAGCGAGGAACTGCGGAACTACGTCGCGCACGGTGACGCTGTGAATCTCGCCGCCCGGCTCCAGACGGGTGCGATCCCGGGTCAGGTCGTGGTCTCGGCGCCGACGTATGCGCTCATACGCGACCTGGCGTCAGTCCGCCCACTCGGGAGATTCGCGGTCAAGGGCAAAAGCGAAGAGGTCGAAGCGTTCGTCCTTGAGCATCTGGCGGATTCATAAGCCTGTAAACGTTGCA
>DATLXS010000107.1:0-12643 GCA_035575675.1 Gemmatimonadales bacterium | reverse complement strand
CATGTCCTAGAATTACCCCCATACATCGGGTTCGGCACTGGTGTCTGGCCACTAACCTCTAACCTCAACGTACAACTTCCGACGAGAGTTCACATGCCAATCGCCGTCTCGACTCGGTGCGGCTCAGCTTGTTGCTGCAGGCTCAACCCCAAGCAGCGATGGATTGGAAAGCCGTAGACCGTGTCCTGGGAAGATCGGGCAATCTGCAAGGCGAAACCTACCGCGTTGGTTTCCCTCGCAATGATCTTCACGTCACAGTCGGGGCGGTCACTGTGCGGCCGGCGCTCGCGTCAGGTTCGTGGGTGGCGTTCAAACAGACGGACGACACCACCGCAATGTTAATGGGCGACCTGTCCTGGACCTGGTGGAGTCCGAAGTGGGACCGGTGATCGACGCCCTGCAGCGCGGCGGTATCGAGCAAACGGCTCTCCACAATCACCTTATCAACGAATCGCCGCACGTCGTGTACGTCCACATTGGCGGTCGCGGACGACCGATATCAAGCGGAACTAGCGGGTTCGGGGCGCGTGATGAACCCCCGATACAGCAAGAGGTCGTAGACGATCTTCAGCGTGCCGGCGATGAAAAAGGGCACGTTGATCAACGAGGGCTGTGAGAACAGGAGCCCCGCAAATATCGGCGCGAGCCCGGCACCGATCGTTCGCGCCACGCCGGTGATCCCTCCAGCGCCCGACCGCTCCTCCGGACTCACGACCGACATGAGATATGCCTGGCGGGTGGGCACGTCCATCTGGCTGATACTGAAACGCGCGAACAGCACGGCTACTGCGAGTGGGAAGCTGGGCATGAGCGGCACGAGGATGAGCAGCACATTGGACGGCAGGTGCGTGAACACCATCGTGCGGATGAGGCCGAACCGCGCCGCCAATCGGGAAGCCACCAGGGCGGAGATGCCCGCGAGCAGGTTCGCCCCGAAGAAAATCGCGCCCAGCGTCGCCGGATCGACGCCGAATCGGAGATAGAACCAGTAGGCGGCGAAGCTCTGCACGACGAATCCGCCTGCGAACGAATCGAGCGCGAACAGAGCCGCGAGCCGCAGCACCACGCTGCGGGAGCGGCCGACGCCCAAAAACGCCTCGCCTTGCCCCGCCGGTGCCTCCGCGGCGGTTGACAGACGTGTAAACGCAATGGCGAGGACGATTCCCAATGCAGCGTAGAGGACGATGACACCCTGGTAGTGGACCGCCTGGGACAACACACCGGCGCCGAGTGCGCCCAATGCCGTCGCGAACGCCCCGGTCAAGGTGTACCAGGCGAACACGCCGGTCCGCCGCTCACTCGGCACCACCTGGGCGAGCGCGGCCTGCTCGATGGGGAGGAACGGTCCGACCTCGTTGCCGCTGGGACTGATGACGCCGATCGTGGCGGTGACCAGGAGCACGAGGTAGTTGCGGGTGAGGGCGAATGCCCCGCCCGCCGCCGCCATCAGCGCCGCGCCGACGATGAGCATACGCCGCCGCCCGATGCGATCCGCCCGGGTGCTGAGCCAGAGTGAGACGGCGGTGTCTCCCATCAGGGTCAGCGTCAACAGCACACCGATTTGCCGCGTCCCGATGCCCAATGCAGTCAGATACAGCACCAAGACGACGGACAACGCTCCGTACGCGAACAACCGCGTGAAGCGTGTGAGCAGCAGCAACCGTCCGTCCGGCGGCAGCGCTCGGAGCGTGCTGACGGTCATGGCGCGAGGCGGTGGACGATTTTCACCACGAACGCGCCGTTCAATTGTCTGGTGAGGGAGGATGTGGCAGGGAAGCGATACGGCGTGGCCGGATTGGTGCTGTAGCCCGAGTTCCACACGATGAAGACGTCGTCGCCAATTACCGGAATCCAGTGGAAGCGGACGTTGAAATCGGCGCGCTGGTCCTCGTTGGTGTACTGGACGAACCCGAGCAGGCTCGAGCGGGGATTGAAGTCGTACTCGAGGCGACTCGAGGTTTGGAGGGCGGTAAAGCCTCCCGCGGGGAGGCGCGCGGCCGTGCGCGTGACGCTGACGCCGACGATGGCGTGGCCGCCGCCCCGCCACGTGCCCTGGAGCTCCACATCGGCGCTGCGGCCTCCGTAGAACGCTCCCCAGTTCACGAACGCGGCGACGCTCAGCGCGTGCGCTGCCGACGTCTCATACTGCAGCTCGTAGCGTGACCACCAGTATCGACCGGGCGGCACGCTCACTCCCCGGAACATGACAAACGTATCGGGCGGTGCATCGAGCTGGCGCTGATAATTGATCTCGAAGTGGTCGCCGTTGTCGCGGTCGCCGCCGAGGACGCGCCACTCGAACCATGCCGTCTGCCAGTCGCCGGTGCGCCCCAGCGATCCGGACGCGTTGGCAATGATGTCCCAGCTGGGAATGGGCACGGTGAAATCCAGCTGGCGAATGCCGAGCGCGTGCGGCCGCGGCATGAAATCGACGTGACCCGTCGTTTCCCAGATCCCCGTGCGCCGCACGAAGCCCAGCGCGGGATCGAATCCGGCGTCGATGCGGTAGAGCGAGACGAAGTTGTCGAAGAGATCGTTCGGATTGTCCGCCGACAGTCGCCAGGCGAGCGGGAAACCGCTCACACCCGGTGTCCGGCTCCCGGCGATCCAGAATTTTGGCTCGAGATTCTGCCCGTGCACGATGAGCGGGAAATCCATATCGAACCCGGCCGTGCCCGCGGGACCCGATCCCGCCGCCGAGCGCAGGGCGCCGATGACGCCGACGTACGATCTCGCGAGCAGGTCATGCTGGAGGCGCACGACCGCATCATTGGCACGCTCATCGCTCGTGTGCGCATCGAGAATGCCGATGCGCCACGGTCCAACGCGCCCGTAGAGCCGGCCACCGGCCACGATGGGGACGACGCTGCCGCTCGAGTCCAATCCGATGCGCCGCGAATAGAACACCTGCGTCCGTCCCGGCGTCCCGAAGTCGAAGAGCCCGCTCGACTCGAGGAAGAACTGTCGCTTCTCCGGGAAGAAGAATGGAAAGCGCGTGAGGTTGATGACCTGCTGATCGGCCTCTACCTGCGCGAAGTCGGTGCCGGCCGTGAGGTCCGCCGTCAGCGTCGGCGAGACGGCGAGTTTGGCGTCGAGTCCCGCTTTGGCGCCGGCGAAGCCGCCCGCCAGGCGCGCACCGACGCTGTCGTGCACCGGTTCGATGGCTCGGCTCAGCACGTAGGGGTACAGCTCCACATCGCGCGCCCGACCCACGGCGCCGATG
This sequence comes from Gemmatimonadales bacterium, assembly GCA_035575675.1. Taxonomy (GTDB): domain Bacteria; phylum Gemmatimonadota; class Gemmatimonadetes; order Gemmatimonadales; family GWC2-71-9; genus 20CM-2-65-7. The sequence goes on along the minus strand of DATLXS010000107.1, from coordinate 9,420 downwards.
TCGCTCAGCTCGCCCGCTCGCAGGAGCTGATACAACCCTTCGGTGCGACCCCAGGCGCGCCACAAGTCCTGTTCATTCTTGCGGCGGATGAAGCGCCGCACGTTGAAGCCGAACGCCAGGTTGCCGCTGGCGCGAAAGCGCAGCGTGCGGAAGGGAATCCGGAACTCTGCCGTCCAGCCCCCGGGGGCGCGCCACACCGCGACGTCCCAGATGCCGTTCCAATCCTCGTTGAGGTTGTCGAGGTCGCTCAGCTGGGCATCCCACCGCGCGCCGTTCGGGTTGGTGCCGAAGACGAACGCGCCCCGCCGGTCGTGGAAGCTGTCGATGAGCAGCTGGATGTTGTCGTCGCTGGAGAGGTCGGCGTCGCGGCGCAATTGCGTGGCGCGGATGCGACCCGGCTCGGCGTCATACGCGAGAACGCCGATGTACAGCGCGTCGCCGTCGCGGAGCGCCTTCACGACGGTGCGCTCCGAGGCGGGCGCGCCCACCACCGGCTCCCGCTGGCGGAAATCGGCGAGCGAATCGGCGCGCGCCCAGTCCGGTTCGTCCAACCGGCCGTCCAGACGGACTCTGCCGCTCGCTACGTGGACGCGAAGCGTTTGCGGCCGAGCCGGCGGGGGCAGCGCCAATGCCAAGAGCAATGCGAGGTTTGCGGTTCGCAGACTCACGGATCGGCCAACTTAACTGGATTCGGACTTGCCGGGGATTTCCGGCCGCGCCATGTTCGCGGCGATGAGCGCGCCCCTCGCCTCGACGTCCCGCATCGCTTCAATCGACCTGATTCGCGGGGCCGTCATGGTCCTGATGGCGATCGACCACGTGCGCGTCTATTCCGGGCTGCCCGCCGGCGGTCCGACTCCCGGGATCTTCTTCACCCGCTGGGTGACGCATTTCGTAGCTCCCGCGTTCATCTTCCTCGCGGGCACGAGCGCCTTCTTCTACGGACGCAAGCACACCGATTTGTCGCGCTTCCTGTTCGTGCGCGGCGTCTGGCTGGTGCTGCTGGAGCTGACGGTCATTCGCGTCTGCTGGACGTTTAATCTCGACTTCGCGAATTACATGCTCGCGGGCGTCATCTGGGTGATCGGGTGGTGCATGATCCTCATGTCTGCGCTGGTGCGGCTCCGGCCGCGGACCGCGGGGATCATTGGCGTTGCGATCATCGCGCTGCACAACCTCGTCATGATGCCCCTGGTCAATCGTACTCAGGCGTTGGGCGAGCTCTGGAAAATTCTCTACATCGGTTTCTTCCAGGGTCCCGTCGCGGGCACGCCCCTCATCGTGCTCTACTCGATCATTCCGTGGATCGGCGTCATGGCGGCGGGCTATTGGTTCGGGACGGTGCTGACGACGGAGCCGGCGCGCCGCTACCGCATCTGCCTAAGCCTGGGACTCGGCGCCACCGCGCTGTTCCTGGCGCTGCGCGGCTTGAACATCTACGGTGATCCGCAGCCCTGGAGCTCGTCGGGCCGGATGCCGGCGCTGCTGTCCTTCCTGAATACCACGAAGTACCCGGCGTCGTTGAGCTTCCTGTTGATGACCCTCGGCCCAACCATCGCGCTGGTTCCGTTACTGGACCGCGCGCGCGGGCGTGTCGCACAAGGGCTCACGGTCTTTGGGCGCGTGCCGTTCTTCTACTACGTGCTGCACATCCCGCTCATTCACGCGCTCGCCCTCGTCGTCTCGAAGCTCCGGACCGGGAGCGTGGACGAGTGGCTCTTCACCAATCACCCGATGGGCAACCCGCCCGCTCCTGACGGCTACACCTGGAGCCTCGCGCTCCTGTATCTCGTCTGGGCCGTCGCGATCGTCATCCTGTACGTCCCCAGCCGCTGGTACTCTGACCTCAAGGCCCGACGCACCGATCTGCGCTGGCTTCGGTTCATCTGAAACCTTCACAACCTTCGCCAACCTCCACCAACCTGCCTTTCCTCATTGAACGCAGGGCCCGTGCGGATCGGCGGGCTTCGGCACATCTCGCTTGGGACGCTGGGGCGCGTTCGCCACCGCCAGCGCGCCGTCGTGCACCATCTGGGCCACGCGCGCCAGGTCCGGGTAGCTGATGTATTGAGGCTCATCCGTTACCTGGTGGTAATCGAGGTGCTCGCCGCGCGAGAACGAGACTGAGGGGATGCCGTAGCGCGCGTAGCTGTAGTGATCGGCTCGGCAGTAGTACTGCAGCGGGTGGCCGGGCGCGTCATACGTGTAGTCGAACACGAACGGTACGGGCTGCTTGGCGTTCGCCGCTTCCAGCATCTCGCCGAATTCCCGGGAAATGCGCTTGGCGCCGATGACCTCGAGATAGGTCGGGCTGCCGGCGCCGGTGCCGCCGCGCGGAAAGTCGGACGCCGTGCCGCGACCGATCATGTCCTGATCGATCTCGCCGACGATCGAGTCGATCGGCACCGTCGCGTGATCGGAGTACCAGCGCGAGCCGAGCAAGCCCGCTTCCTCACCGGTGTGACTGACGAACAGAATCGAGCGCCGCGGCCGCTCGTTCCCGCGCGCGCGCGCGAACGCTTCGGCGATTTCGAGAATCGCCGCGGTGCCCGAGCCGTCGTCATCGGCGCCGTTGCGGATCGAGTCGGGGCGCGGCCGATTCACGGCGCGCAGGCTGTCGAGAATCGTCCGGATCTTGGCCCGCTCGTCGTCGGTGGCCGGGCGCATCGGCGAGTCGGCGCCCATCGGCCGGACCACGCGGTTGAACGCGCGCAGCGAATCGTGATCGACGGGACTGCGATCGAAGCCCACGTGGTCGTGATGTGCCGACAGCGACACGTATTCGGTGCGGAGCGCCCGATCGCTGCCGCGCACAATGCCGACCACGTTGCGGGCCGGGAATCGCACCGGCGTGCGTGTAAAGTCGTACCGGCCGCTGATGGTGATGGTCGACGGCGCGCCCGGAATCGCGTTCGCGAGATCGCCGCCAAGCACCGCGGCGGCCGCCCGGCGGGTGAGCCAGATGAGCGGGAGCGCGCGCGGATTGCGCGAGGTATCGGACACCGGGCGCCCCTCGCGGATGCGGGCGATCTGTTCGCCGCCGAGCTGGTCAAGGGCGACGATCGCGACGGTCGCGGCATCGCGGAAACGGCCGAGCAGCGGCCCGATGGCCCGCCGGTCGAACCCCTGGGGAACGTCGAGGACGACGAACTTGCCGGCGGCAGCCGGGGGCGCCACGAGGTGGGCGGTGTCGGCGAGCGATCCCGCAAACACGATCGGCGTCTGGGCGGCGAGCACTCTTGGCGGGAGTGCGGCGCTGACAGGCAGAAAATCGGTGACGAGCTGCAACGTAGCGCCGCTGCTCGTGACGAGCCGTGACTGCGGATCGGCGGCCACGACCCAGAAGGGCACCGTCTGGAAGTAGGTGCCCCTGTCTCCTGCCGGCTCGAGACCGAGACGGCGGAACTCGGCGGCGACATACGCCGAGGCCTTGAACGCCCCCTCACTGCCGGTTTCGCGACCCATCATCGAATCGTCGGCGATCAGATACAGACGCTGGCGCAAATCCGCGGCGGTGATGGCAGACTGCGTCTGCGCAGCTACGGCACTGCACGCGACTCCGACGAACACGACGGCCAGCGACAGACAACGCTTCAGCATGACATGCTCCTCCTGTTAGAAAGCCCCGCCACCGCCCCCACCGCCCCCACCGCCAGAAAACCCTCCACCACCGCCACCGCCACCAAATCCCGAGCCGCTCGAGCTGCGCGGCGTAGACGACATCATCGTGCCGGCAACCGACGACAAATTCGAGACACTGCTCGAGAAATGACTGACGTTGAAATTCAGCACGCTGGGTCCGACGTACCATTGCGGCGGCTGCGTGTAAATCCCTTCGAACGCGCGGGCGAATTGCTTTTCGACGCCGAAGGCCATGGCGTAGGGCAGGTACTTATCGAACAGCTCCGGGTGCCCGATGATGATGCGCTTCAGGTGCTCGGCCTCGACGCGCCGCAAGAACTCTTCGAAGCCGAGCACGTCTTCGAGGGCACGCGTGCCCGACTCGGTGCGCGCCGGCATGATCTGCGCGAAGCCCACCAGGATGAGCAGCACGACGATGCTGGCGGCAACGAACGGAATTGCCGTGAGCAGAACGAGTTTGGCGAGAAAGGCGCCGCCGGCTGCGATGAGGACGGTGAGCCCGATGGCGAGGGCGTACCATTTCTGCTGGACCTTGTCGGGGCGGTCGCGATAGAAGCCGCCCTCCGTGAGCCGGTCATAAATCGCGTTCTGAATGGCTGGGAGTTTCCTGTAGAACTCGGCCTTCAACTCGTCCAGTTCCACGCGGTCGCCGCGGCTCGCAAAGATGCCGTCGAAAACCGCGACCTCATGCGGCTCGAGTCCCTCGCTGGTCTTGAGGCGGTGAAGCGTGTACGACGTGCCGCCTCCGAACAAGCCGAACAACTTTGGGTTCTGCTGTTCCTCGATGCGCAGGTATCCACGCACAGCCAGGTCGACCAGCGTCGCGGTGATGTCCCGCATGTCCGCGCTATTGTCGATGAGCGTGCCGGCCTCGGCCGGCGTCATCGTCTTGGGAGGCTCGTACTGCACGGCGATGGGCCGGCGCCGCGGATCCCGGCCGGAGCGGTACCACGATGCGAACGCGAGGAGAAACACGGGGATCGGAATGAGGAGCGGCCAGTTGCTGCGCGCCGTCCTCCACGCGCGGGCCAGTAGCGAGGGTGGCGTGACGAGCCCCTTGTCCCATCCCACCACTGCCGTCAGGCCTTCGTGATAGTCCAGCGCATGAGGCATGGTGATGCGCACGACGGGCCCGTCGATCGTGACCTGCGCATCTCTGGCGGTGGAGCCGTACATGCCGTTGAACGCGATCGCGCGCAGTCCGGCGGCACCGGCCGGCAGGTCGATCTCCGCCGTCGCGGCGCGAATCGGCACCTCCCATTCGTCACCGGTGACGTTCCAGTACAGCTCGTCGTGCTCGTCGAAGAACCGGAGTCCATTCGTCGCGTGGTAGCGGAGCACCAGCGTCTTCGTCGTGTTCACGGCGCCCGGGATCCAGACCTTGTACTTGATGGACGCACCCTGGCGTGACGTCTCGGTGCGGAGATTCTGCCCCTGGTCGTCGCGCGCGCTCTGCAGCGAAACGCCAAGCGTCCAGTTCAGCCCCTGCGCGTTGCGGTATGTGATGGGGATGACGCGAAAGAGGCCGTTGTACGAACCGACAAACTGTGCGGTGATCGTTTCGGCGACATCGATGCTGGCGTCGCGGTTGACGCGAATCTGCGCGTCGAAGCGCTCGATGGAGTACGAACGCTGCGCCGCCAGCGACGTTGCCGCCAGGGCGAGCAGCAAGACCACCAGCGGCACCTTCGGAACGGCGCGCTCCGACGGATCATCCAGCCCGAAGAACTCCCGCGGCGCGAGCCGCATCGTCCCTGCGATGATTCCGGAGGGGAATTGCGCGATGGCGGTATTGAAGTCGCGCACGACGGCGTTGTAGTAGCGGCGCGCATTCTGGAGATGCTCCTCCACGTCCGTGAGCGAGGTCTGCAGAGCCGCGTAGCTGGCGGCCGCCTTGAGCTCGGGGTATGCCTCGGCGACGGCGACGACGCGCTGCAGCGCCCCGCCGAGCGGATCCTCTTCGCGGGCGCGTGTGGCGGGACCCGAGTCACTGGCTTGCAGCGCGCGGCCGCGCGCCGCGACCAGCGCTTCGAGCGTGCTGCGCTCGTAACCCGCATGGCCCTGCACGACGGCCACGATGTTGGGAATGAGATCGTGACGCCGCTTCAGCTGCACGTCGATATCGGCCCAGGCGTTGTCGCCCAGCTGGCGCAGCCGGGTGAGACGATTGAAGGTAAAGACGGCCCAGCCGACGACGAGCAGTCCCAGACCCAGGGCGAGAGTCATGGCCCTACGCTAGCTCGGCAAAGGAGCGAATGCGAGGATGGTCTGTGGGAGAATCGTCCGAGGACGCGCCGCGCACGCAGAGCGCGGTGCGCATGCCCGCCGCCCGCGCCGCATCCAGCTCCGCGGCTACGTCGGAGACGAACAGCACTTCGGTGGTAGTAGATCCTAGCGCTGCGGCGATCCGGCGATAACTCGCCGCGTCACGCTTGGGACCGGTGGTGGTGTCGAAATAGCCGGCGAGGAACGGGGCCAGGTCGCCGGCCGTCGTATTGGCGAACAGGTTGCGCTGTGCCTGAACGCTCCCCGACGAGAAAATGGCGATCGTCGTGCCGGCAGCGTGCCAGCGCTCGAGCGCGGGGGGCACGTCGGGATAGACTTCGCCTTTCCCCGTCAGGTCGCCCGCGCGATACCCGGCTTCCCAGATCCGGCCCTGCAGCGCTTTGAGTGCCGTCGATTTGCGGTCGCGATCCATCAGCCAGTAGACGTAGGCTTCCGGATTCCACGGGGGAAGGTCAGCGGACCGCGGTTCCGCGTTGTATTCCGCGGCGAGCAGCGCAATGTCTCCCGGCCCCAAATAGTCATGAACCCGGGCGCGCGCGTACGGAAACAACACCTCGTGGACGAACTCGATAGGCGTCGTCGTGCCCTCGATGTCCAGCAGGATCGCGCGAATGCCGGTCAGCGCAATGGGATGTACGTCGGTCCCAGACACAGCGGCTGGAAGCCTTTATCGACGCCGCTCTCCGTGTAGTGCGGCGTCCACCCCGCCTTGTCCTGGAACAGCCGGATCGCGCGAATGTCGCGATCGCCGCAGAGATCGAACCAGTGCCAGGTGCCGCGCGGTACGCGAATCAGATCGCCCCCTTCGACTTCGATCGCGATGACGGGGCCCGCGTCGTCGCGCGGATGGATGTGAAACAGTCCACGGCCGCGAATGATGAACCGCACCTCGTCCTCGTCGTGCCAGTGCTCGGTGCTGAACTTGGCGAGCATCGTCTCGAGATTCGGCGTCGCCGCGGTGACGTCGATGACGTCGGCGGTGACATAGCCGCCGCGGGCCTTCAACTTGTTGATCTCCGCCGCATACGCCGCCAGGACGGCCTCCGCCGGGGCGTTCGCCGCGGCCCGCTGGGAGAGCGGCCAGCGCTCGTACTCGATCCCCAGCGTGGCGAGATACTCCGTCACCTCGGCCTGATCGGTCAGCGTGCGCTGCTCGGCAGGAATTCTCACGGTTGCCATGCCAGACCTCGCTTTCGTCCCATCGCTTCGAACAGGAACTCCAGGATCTCGATGTGGCGCTTCGCCTCCGCGAGATCCTTGCCCCACGTGTAGAGGCCATGGCGGCGAATCAGAAAGCCATGCACCTCTGGATGCGTTCGTAACATCGTTTCGATCTCGGGTGCAACGGCCGTCCAATCCTGTGTGTTCGCGATGACCGGCAGCCGCTCGCGGTGCTCGTGCGTGCGCACCCCTCCCAGCCCCTTCAGCATCTCATACCCTTCGATCGTCACGCCGCCAGCGGCGGTGTCCTCCGACAGAATCGTGCTCCAAATGGAGTGCGTATGCAACACTGCCCCAGCGCGACGGGCGCGTACGATTGCCAGATGTAACGTCGTTTCGGCCGACGGCGTGCCCGAGCCGCGGATGACGCGTTGCTGCTCGTCGATCTCGACGATGTCGTTTGGCTCGAGCAGTCCCTTATCGATGCCACTCGTGGTGATCGCAAGCGTGAGTGGCTCCGTGCCGACCACGGCGCTGAAGTTCCCGCTGGTGCCGAGCGCCCAACCGCGCTCGTAGCACTGCCGGCCGACCTCTGCCAGCGCTTGCGCGAGCGCCGCGAAGGTCGCGCTCACCGGAGGAATCGTTCCGCGAGCTGCGCGAGCCGCTCATTGCCGCTCGCGCGTGCGTCGGCCAGGATCCGCTCGACGTGCGGGCGCAACGTCGGCTCGCCCCAGCGGTAGCCGGTCGCCAGCTCGGCGCTGTAGGAATCTCCGCTGTTCGCGCCCTCGAGCAGCGCCCAGGCGGCCGCGGCATCGTACCCCGGGTCCGTCCGCGGTGGCAGGCGGTAGCGACGCTCCGGACCTCCAGCGTCCTCTTTCACGAATGCACGGGACATGCGCGTCAGCCGAGCTCGAGCGAGGCCCCGCCGAGCCGGACCGGCCAGCGCGGGGTGAGCGAGAACCCCTGGACCGTTTCCTCAAACCCCCGCTCGCTGCGCGCGACCGTGGTGATTGGATACCGCCACACCTCGGTGTCAGGCTGTGGACGCAGCGAGATGTCACGCGCCACCGACAGTTCGGGCGCGAACACCGCGTTCGCAGGTGCCGCCGCTGCCTTCCAGGTGTAGGCGACCGACAGACAGCCCGCCGCGTCGAATGTCACACGTTTCTCGAGATCTCCACCTTGCAGCACCACGGTGAGGTCGTCGCCTTGCCGTACCACGCGAGCGCTCATCGGCACGGCCGCCCAGGACCGGATCGGCGTGTACCTGGCGTTCGCGTAGTTCTCGGCAGCCACGTCGTCCCCGAGCAGCCGCTCGACCAGAATCGCGCGCGGCTCGACATCGACCGGCGGCAACGCAGTGAGTCGCGACGCGCGCTCGATGTCGTGGATGCTCGCGGTGCCGCCCTGGCCGTGTCCTCCCCCGTCCGCCCGGTCTTTCGGAAGCTCGTGATACGATTCGCGCCGGCGCGTGAGCACGTCGGCGAGATTCGTGAGGTCGCCGAAGCGTGTGAAGACTTCGACGGCGCCGCCGCGATGCGGGCTGATCACAGCCGATACCTTGGCCGAATGGATCCACAGCTCGGGGTAGCCGTCGTAATCGAGATCCAGCTCCTCGCATGCCAGCGACTCGCCCTGGCGGAGCGCGCGCTCGGCGATGGCGAGCTGGCGCCAGATCGCGTTGCGCAGATGCGGGAGATAGAGGCCGCCGAATACGCCGTGCCAGTACGCGTCGTTGCATTGGGCGCGGCCGATGGCCCGCCTTGCTTCTGGGGGGTCGCCACGACTGTGCGACAGCGCGGACAGCGCCATCATCATTTTGTGCATGCGGTTCGACTCGGTGTACTTCACCAGGAAATGGTGCCAGTGTCCGCCCCGCACGAACGACGCCGACGCCGCGAGCTCCATCGGGCCAAGCTCGTCTTCCAGCCGAGTGAGGTCCTGCTGTGCCGTTGGCGGGAGCGCCCACTTCTCCATTTCCCGGTACGACGCCGTGCCCACGTAGGCGAGTCCTCCCGACGGCACCGTGCGGAACGCTTCCTGACCGGTCGTCAGCTTGATCTCGCCGGCGGACGTGAGGCTCTCCATCGTGGTGAGGAAGGTATCCAGCCAACCGGAGCCGTAGACCCAATCTTTGGTTCCCGGCCACCCGCCGAATTTCTCCCCGTCGTCCGCGAGGACGGCCAGGCCGTGACCCTGGGCGCGGAGCTCCCGCAGGTAGGACGCGGTTTCTTCCGGTGGGCGAAATGGAATCAGGTAGCGGAGCCGTTCGTCGATGGCGAGCAGTCCCACGCGGTGTCCGTCGGACTCGGTGTGATGCGGGCGGTGCAG
>DATLXS010000106.1:0-2960 GCA_035575675.1 Gemmatimonadales bacterium | reverse complement strand
CACGCCGACATGGCGTTCAAGCGAATGCGCTCCCCGGCCCTGTTCCGCCGCGAGCCGCTCGACACACTGCTCGCGCGCCTCGTCGGTGACATCACCTTCCAGCAGCTGGACCATCCGCTCGTCGTCAACACCGTCGATGTGAACTCGGGGATGCAGGTGTTCTGGGGCCTCGAAGGCCTGGACGAGATCCCGGTGCGGGAGGCCGTGTTCGCGTCGTGCGCCCTCCCCGGGTTCCTGCCGCCGCGCGAGATCCGGGGCCGCTTCTACGTCGACGGCGCTACGAACGACAATCTCCCCGTGGGGACCGCCCTCGTGCTCGGCGCGGACGTGGTGCTCGCGGTCGACGTGTCGGCCTCCAACGCGTTCCGGGCGGACGTGCAGGACGAGGGGTTCGCCTCGGTGTTCGCCCGCGCGACCGAGATCGCCATGCAGTCGCTGCTCGAGTGGCGGCTGCGCGCCTGGACCACACCGCCTATCTATTACGTGCATCCGCGCGTCGAGCACATTTCGCCGTTCTCGTTCGACCACCTGCGCGAGCTGGTCGAGGAAGGCTACCGCGCGACGGCCGCCGCGCTCGACCATCCCGACGAGTGGCCCCGGCCGGGCGATGCAGGGGTGTATCCCAAGCGCGGCGTGATCGTCCGGGTGCAGCGCGAGCGCTGCATCGGGTGCGGCGCGTGCCTGCTGCAGGCGCCCCCGGGAATGTTCGTGCTCGACGCGCAGGGCAAGGCGGTCGTTACACGGCCGGAGCAGGAATGGTCGCCGGTCGACGGGGAGTTCATCCGGCACTGTCCCACCTACGCCATCAGCGCGCGGCCGGCAGCCGCGCCCAAGGCGGCGGGGGCAGCGGGTTAGGACGGCGTTATTCGCACGCTGTCGTCCGCGACAGCGATCCTGGCATGAGGTCGCTTCGCGAGAACATACGCGCGCAACGCCGGCAGGGTCGGATATGCCGGATCGCTGCCGAGACAACGCGCATCATCGATGACAATGACGTGCCCCAGGTCCGGCGCTCGCAGGATGTGGTCCAGCTCTTCATAGATGGGCGTGTCTTTCGCACCCCGGGCCGTGTCGCCCGCAGAATAGTGTCCATCCAACCAGAAGAGCGCCGGCTCATCCAGCCGTGGCATGATCCGTCCGAGTTCCGTCCCGCTGTCGCCGTGTATCAGCTCGATGTGAGCATCCCGCTTGAAGCGACGCTTTGCTTTCTGAAAGAGTTCGTCGCCTAATTCTATGGAGTAGATCTTGCGAAACAGGGGCTTCATAGCCTCGACCATGTCGCCGCGATACGTCCCCGTCTCAATAAAGATCTTCAAACGATATCGCTCGGCGTATTCCTGCAGGACGCGTTGCTTCACGACATGTGGCGGAGGCACCGGCCTGCCCTGCCGTTCCCATGCGGCGAGTTCACGACGTTCGTGATACTGCGTTCGGGCTGTCACCCAGGCTTTAAGGAGTTGCTTCATCGCGTGAGCCGGGTCATGTGACGCTGATGCTGTCTGTGCCCACCAGGTAGTAGTTCCCAGGCAGGTGGTCAATCTCCCACTCGTGCCACCGGACTCGCTCGCCGGTGGCCCGCTTCCACGAGCGGAAGTATTCGAGATTGTCGACTCCGCCGAAGCGGCGTTGATATGCGATGAACAGGGCTCCGAACCTGGAGACCAGCCGGAGAACAGCGTCACGCAAGGGGATGGGGGCTTCGCTGATTGACCAGGTGGCGAGAAACAACGCGCGTCCGTTATCGGATCCATCCGCCACAAGAGTGTGGAGGTCTCCGACGTTGGAGCTCAAGGCAACTCCGCTGGATCTGTCTCGAAACTCGTCAGGCGATCCTACACACATCCCTATCGATCTCAGGAAGAATCGCTGCAACGCTGAAAACGCGGGAAGATCGAATATCAGGTACCTGCCCCGAAACCCGAGATTATGGAACAGCCTGCACATGCTGCCGTATCCGCCCCCGAACTCGAGGACACATGCCAAATCGTCGACCCGTCGGTGCGTCTGCTCCTCGAACCTCGCCAGGTGATACGCATGATGTATGAGATTCTCGCTGCTGGCCGGGTACAGGACGTAAGAGGTGGGGCATCCCCCAGGCGACTCCTTAATCGCTCGACACCACCTCTCGTGCCAATCAGGAAGGTGCTTGAGGTAGCTTAGTTCCTCCCCTACATACGGTGCATCGGTCACAAACATCGTTCGTCGAATGACGTCCCAGCGCAGAAAGGATCGGGGGTCCTTGGTCAAGACCAGGTGCCGAAGGCGGTTCGCGTTCTCGCTCCACTCCCGCAGAGAGTCACCCGCTTCGCTGGAGACAGTGATCGAGAGCGCGCGAAAAGCGCGCCTGAGGTCGTCAATCAGAGCCGTTTCCCGGGGTGTCGGTGCGGGGAGCCGCCCCTGCCCCGCCCGGAGCAACCACGTGACGACTGCTCGCTTGATGCGTCGCAGCACACTAGCCGCCGGCCGTCAGCAACAGAAGGAGTAGTTTCATTGCGCGCCGGCCATCAGGAGGTTGGCAGCCCAAAGTACGAATCGTGCCACAGGGACGCAACGCTGCGTGGCTGCTGTGGTCTGCGGCCCCGTCCGTGCTATACTCGTCGACAGCGTCTCGGCACCCTGTTGGCATTCCCCGGGGCTGCGGGTCCGGGGATTGTGCTCGCAGGGCCAACAAGGAGGAGCGTCGTCGTGAAAAAGGCACTCGTGTGCGGAGCGGGCGGTTTCATCGCGAGTCACCTGGTGAACCGCCTCAAACAAGAGGGGTATTGGGTCCGCGGGGTGGACCTGAAACGCCCGGAATTCTCGGCCACCGCCGCCGACGAGTTCCAGCTGCTCGACCTACGGGAGCCGGGGGCGTGCGACGCGGCGATCGCCCTGGAGCGGGGCCGCGTCGACGAGGTCTACCAGCTCGCGGCGGACATGGGCGGCATGGGCTTCATCCACTCGGCCGAGTGCGAGATCCT
>DATLXS010000105.1:0-3049 GCA_035575675.1 Gemmatimonadales bacterium | reverse complement strand
TTCTGGTGGTCGGTGAAATAAGATGAGCTCGCGTCGCCGATCGGCGGGTACTGGTTGAACAGGAACACAGTACTGATCCACTGGCTATAATCGGAGACCGAGTGCTGGTTACGCGAAAAATACGAAGTGTTCGAGGTGATGCTTGCCCAGGGCAGGTTCCAGTTGACTCGGACGGCACCGATGTACCACGGGTCATTGCTCGGATTGCGTTGGGCGTTGCCGCTGCGGTAAACGTTGTCCGCGGGGTTGGATAGATTCAGCCAGTACGCCCCTGTGTCGTTAATGTGCAGTGTCTGCACGTAAATCGACGGGTCGACGGTCAGCTCTGCCGTGGGCGCCCACCTGAGCGCCGCACGGAACGTCTGCGTGTCATGCCAGTTCGAGTTTGATTCTGCGGTGCCGGTCACCGTGGGGTTGGTCGCGTAAACGGTCGCCGGAAATCCAAAGCAGCCGGGATTGCAGACCGTGCCCGTGGAGGCAGGCCGGCTGTAATTGACCCGATCGACCCAGCCTCCGTCCTCGCGGAAAGAGGCGCTGATGCGAAATCCGAGCACGCCATCGATAATGGGGCCGCCGAGCGCCGCGCCCGCCTCGTAGCTCGGCCCGCCCCCTTGGATCTGACCGAACTCGGCGCGCGTGTATCCTGTATAAGCTGTGAGCCCCGGAGCCGGCGTGATGAAGCGAACCGTGCCTCCCTCGGAGCCGGAACCGAACAGCGTGCCCTGTGGTCCTTTGAGCACCTCAACCCGCTCGAGATCAAACAGCGCGGGGTAGGGATTTACGGTTCCGAAATTCAGGTGCCGGGTTTGTATGGGTGTGTCATCAACGTAGATGCCGGTCGTCGAGGCGCCAGCCGTCGAATCGATCCCGCGGATCGAAATGTCCGAGTCCTCGTCGTTGTAGTTGCCGCTGGCACTCATGCCGTTCCTGAGGAAGGTAACGCCAGGCGCAGCGCGCGACAGGTCGTCGATATTGTGCAGACCCTTCACGTCGAGCGCGTCTAGACTCAACGCGGTCACGCTCATCGGCACATCCATGAGGCGCTCGGTGCGACGCTCGGCGGTTACGACGACCTCCTGCAGTCCTGTAGTCGAGGCGGCGCTGGCGTCCGCCGCTTGCGCCCAGCTCAGGCGGTGCGCGGCGGCGCCGAGCGTGGCAAGCAGTACAGCACCGAGAGCCAGTTGCTCAGTTCGCGTTCGCATGCGACCCTCCTCCAACTGCGCCCGCCCCGCGTGGGGCGGGTCTTTCACGTCCCCGCTTCGAACCGCGGCGTTTACGGTTGCACCGGGCGCGAATAAACCTTGTCGCCGCGGAACCAGGTTGCCAGCACTTTAGTATCCGCCACATCCGCCGCGTGGCCAGTGTCGGCGAGCGCCAGGATATCGCGGTCGAGCACGATGAAATCTGCGGACTTGCCGACCTCGAGCGAGCCGGCCAGGTCTCCCAGGTACAGCATCTGGGCCCCGTTCACCGTATAGGCATCGATCACGTCGCGCAGCGGAATACTCTGTTCCGGGTTCAGGGCGGGCAAGCCGGGATACGCGCGCATCACCGCACGGGCCATGTTGACGAAGGGGCGCGGATCACTGGTCTCGACAGGAGCATCGGAGCCGGCCACGAGGATACCGCCGGCGGACTTGATCGAACGTACCGGATAGGCATTGGATTCGTAATAACTAGCCTTCTGATGCAGCGCCTGGTAGCTGTTGCCGGTCACCTTCTGAAAGAACGGAATCACGGTGAGATCGTAGCCGGGCTCGGTGTTCATCCAGGCGTAGGTGAACGCCGCATAGAGGTGATCGTGACCAAAGCGGACCACGTCGGCGGGATCGACGAGTTGCAGGTGCGCGAGCCCGTCGTGGGTAGTCGTCACCCCGTCAGATCTGCGGGCCGCCTCGATCGCATCGATGGCGGTGCGCACGGCAGTGTCGCCAATCGCATGGATGTGAAGATTGAATCCTGCGGCATGAACCCGCCGCGCATACTCCAGGATCACCTCCCGCGTATGTTGCAGCTCACCGTGGGAAATGGCGCACTGCGCGGGATGATAGCCGTGCGCCTTCATAAAGAACTGGATCGCGTCGGCCGAGTCGTATTTCTCCGGCTCCGACCGTACGCTCGCACACAGCGCCGATGCTGTGTCGACGTAGCCCGTCACCGTGGCGTTGCCGTTAGCGTCGCGGCCGAAGATGGGCTGCAGGAAGGGCCGTAGCGAGGCAGCGTCAGGCAGCGTCGGCGGGATCGCGTACGGATTACCCTCAAGCACCCCATCCGCGAAGATCTTGATGAAGTCGGCGCGTATCAGCGGGTTGTTCGCATATTTCGCCCGGGTGGCGGTCGCCGTCGCGAGGATCGAGTCGTAGTCCACCCGCCCGTCCGCAGTGCGCGTGTGCGACGGATCGTAGAACTGGGCGAGTCGCACCCTCGCCGTCATGTGCCCGCCGGCATAGAGCTTGTCGTAGACGGCAAGCGCCTCGGGCAGCACCATGGCATCGAGGAATGCGGTGATGCCGGCGCCGTTGAGCTTCTGAGTCACCCGCTCCGGTGCCCGGGCGACCAGATCGAGGTCCACGTCGAGCATGCTGTTCGGGTTTATGAGATAGCGCGCATCCTCGTTTACCGCCCCGTTGGGATCGCCGTTCGCATCGACCCCGACGAAAGGACGATAGGCCCGGAACTCCGTCGCGAGGGTCTGCTTCGAGAGACCGACCACCTTGCCGGCCGAGTTCCTCGCCTGCTCCAGCGCAAGACTATTGAACGCGCCGTGATGCCCGTCGTTACCCAGCAGCTGGATCTCCACTTTGGTTGACGCGGCATCGAGGGCCGCGCGCAGCGTTGGGTGATCTGCGTCGGGCTGGTTGCCGTCGGTGTAGTTCCACTGATGCACGCGAAGCCGCTGGCCCGCCGGGGTCTTATAGTGGGCCACACAAGCGGCGACGAATGCCGCCAGCTCCTTGAGCGGCATCGGCTTGCTCTCGAGATTGCACACGTCCAGATCGAGGATGTCGAGTGGATGGATGTGCGAATCGATAAGCCCCGGAAGCACCAG
>DATLXS010000104.1:0-2656 GCA_035575675.1 Gemmatimonadales bacterium | reverse complement strand
ACGCGCGCGTCGAAGTTCTGGTACTCGTCGATGCTGGAGCGCGAAGGCGCCGCGATCTGGACGAACACGAACTTGCCGATCCATTCGGGCTCGAGCTCGAGAAAGCGCTCGACCGCGAGGAATCGTTCGAGTATCCCCTTGGTATAGTCGAGGCGGTCCACGCCGACGCCGATCACCGCGTCCGCGGTGAGGCCGTTTCGCTTGCGCACGTCGGCGCGGCATTCCAGCAGCGGCTTTTGCATGGTCTTGGAGTTGAGCGGCCATTCTATCGAGATCGGATATCGACGCACCGCGGTCTGGTCTCCGCCGTAGGAGATGGTGAAGGTCTCGCGGTCGATTCGCGCCTCGACGTAGCGGTCCACGGCGTCGATGAAATTGTTGCAGTGGAACTGGGTGTGAAATCCCAGGATGCTGCTGCCGAGAAGCCCGTCGATGATCGCTTCGCCCCACGGGCAGATTCCGAAGGCCTCGGCGTTGGGCCAGGGGATGTGCCAGAACGTGATGACGGTCGCTTCCGGCAGCCGTTCCCGGATCATGCGGGGCAGCAGCGCGAAGTGATAGTCCTGGACCAGGACGATGGGATCGGCGGTCTTGGCTTCGCGCACCACCGTGTCGGCGAAGCGGCGGTTCACGGTGAGGTAGGTGTTCCAGTCCGCGGTGCGAAAGATCGGGCGCGTGTGCGCGATATGGCACAAGGGCCACAGGCCGCTGTTCGAGAACCCGTAGTAGTACCCGGCCTCCTCCTCCTTGGAGAGCCAGACGCGCCTGATCCGGTAAGCGGGACGCTCGGGCGGGACCATGACGTGGTCCGTTGAATCCGCCGTTTCGCGGTCCGCGTTGCCGCTGCCGTGCGCGATCCAGGTTCCCGAGCACGCCCGCATCACGGGCTCGAGCGCGGTCACTAGGCCGCTCGCGGGCCGCTGCACCTCGATGCGATCGTTGCGCCGCATGTGGATGTAGGGTTCTCGGTTGGAAACGATGAGCACTTCCTCGCCTTTGAGGTCGTTGCGCAGTATTCCCCGGAGCGTATCGGCCGACCAGTTGATCTGGCTCTCGTCCCGCGCCCTGCGCTCCGACTCGAGATCGCGGATCAGCGCCCGGAGATCGCGCGCCACCGGCCGCAATTCGCGCGGGGGCACCTTCGTCGTCTCGCCGCGACCGAACGCTTCGCCCCGGATCACGGCCTTCAGGCCCGCGACCCAGCCGCGCCAGCTGATTTCCGCTATCACCACGGTCACCAGCGAAACGATCGCCCCGATCGCGGCAAAGAGATAGAAGATGTATTTCTTGGTGTCGTCGCTGCGCCGCTGCACGAAGCTCATGTCGTGCACCAGCATCAGATAGCCGTAGGCCGTGCCTTCGGATTCGACACGGTGGATCGCCACGTGGATCGGGCCGCGCTGGAGGTTCACCAGGCGGCTCTCGCTGACGAGCGCGTCGCCGCCGTCGCTCGCGCAGGTGATCGAAGCGGGGAACACCGCGGTCTTGTAGATCATCCTGCGGGACGGGTCGCAGAAGGCGACCGCGAACAATCGTTCGTCCTGCATGATCCGGTCGAAAAAACGCAATACCTTCGTTCGCGAGCCCTCGCGAACGAGGTCCCGCAACGGATCCTGGATCGTGTTCGCGATGAGCGAGGTGCGGATGTCGAGGTCGCGCACGAACCACTGGAGCGTAAACTTGTCGACGAGCGGTATGACCGCGTACGCGATGGCCGCGAGCGTGAGGGCGAGGGGAAGGATGAACCGAAGCGACAGTCTCATGCGGACTCCTGTCGGGTTTCTGGGTCGTGCGGAAAACGGGGGCTCGGAAGCAATGTAACACGATACGACCCGGAGTAAAAATGCCCCGGGCGGATGCTACAATCGCCGCCTCGCTCGGGGAGGAACGCTGCAGTCTGCACACAGAATCGTTGTGGGCGTCATCGCGCTGACCGCGTCGGCCCCGGCTTGCGCCGCCGCCGGCCCGGCCGTGCTGGGCGTCTCGGTCGATTTCATCCTCTTCGGCGTCACGCTGCTCGGGGTGGCGCTGTTTCACCGCCACACGCTCTACGTCGCGCTCGCGGGCCTTGCGGCCATTACCCTGTACAAGCTCGGCTTCCCCGGCTTCAAGGAAGGCGCCGGGCTGGCCGGGCTCGGCGCCCACATGCACAGTGAATGGGTGATCCTCACGAATCTGCTCTGCCTGCTTCTCGGTTTCGCCCTGCTGTCGCGGCACTTCGAGAAAACGCATCTGCCCGCGGTGCTGCCGCGCTTCCTGCCGCACGATTGGAAGGGTTGCTTCGTGCTGCTGGTGATCGTCTTCGTGCTGTCCTCGTTCCTCGACAATATCGCGGCGGCGCTGATCGGCGGCGCCATGGCGCACACGCTGTTCCGCGGCAAGGTGCATATAGGCTACCTCGCGGCGATCGTGGCCGCGTCGAACGCGGGCGGCTCGGGCAGCGTGGTCGGCGACACCACCACCACCATGATGTGGATCGACGGCGTCGACCCGCTCGACGTGCTCGAGGCCTACGTGGCTGCCTCCGTTGCCGTGGTGATCTGCGGCATCCCGGCGGCGCTGCAGCAGCAGCGCTATTCGCCGATCCTCAAGCATGAGCACCAACACATCCACGTCGACTGGCCGCGGCTCGGAATCGTGTTCTTCATCCTCATCG
>DATLXS010000103.1:0-6110 GCA_035575675.1 Gemmatimonadales bacterium | reverse complement strand
CGGGCCAGAATACGGTCATCGTGAGCGCGAACGGCCAGGCGGGCGTGTTCGTGCCGGCGGGCGCGGTCGATGCTGATGTGACGATCAGCGTCGAATCGAGCGACGAACGCCCATGCATTCCCGGCCTGAATCCACCGGTGTATCCCGGTGCGCCCGGCGCCATTGGCAATGCCTGCTACGATTTCCACACCGACCCGCCCCTGGCGCGGATCAACGAGAGCGGCCGGTTCAATACCAACGTCACGATCGGCATTTGTCCGGACGTGATTGCGTTGGGTCTCGATCACGCCACGCTGGATCTCTTGCAGATTTTCCAATTTGACGCCGGTCAAGAGTCGCCGATTCGGTCCCTCGATAACGTGCCGGCGCCGTTTCTCCGTTGCGATCCGGGGTTCAATCCGACATTCGGCGCGCGTCGCTCGCTGCTGGGCGAGTTCGCCAAGAGCCTCGCGGCGTTGATCAGCCCTCGCGCGCTCTACGCGCGCAGCAATCGCATGATGTTTGACCTCGGTGCCGGCGGCAGCACGGACGGGTTCAGCCGGTTCACCTGGGCGCTCCCGAACGCGGTGAACATCAACTTCGACATCGGCCCGGACGGTATCACCCCGGTCAAGGCGGGCACCGCGGTCAACGCGCTCTATTCGCGGCTCGGCGTGACGTTCAGCCGGAGCAACCCGAATGGATTGTGTGGGGGCAGCGGCGTCTACGCGAACGACAACGGGCCGTCCGGCCTCAGCCCCGGTCAGAACAGCGTCACGGTGTGTCCGGAAGGTGTGGCGTCGGACTTCAGCGAAACGGCGTTCGGCACGATCGTCGCGACGTTCACGGAGCCCCAGGCGCTCGTGTGTATCGGCGCGACGCCGTTGAGCCCGCCCATCGAGGGCACCAGTACCGCATTCATCGAGGCGCTCGACGCGTCCGGCGCAACGCTGAGCCGCGTAGAGTCCGCGCCGTCCAGTCCGACGCCGGTGCAACAGAACCTCTGCGTCTCGGGTGAGAACATTGCCAGTGTGCGCTTCGCGGGCACGGGCGTAGGATTCGCCATATTCGACAACCTGTCGTTCGTGCGGGTGCCCGCGCCGTCCATCCAGTAACCGGGCGGAGTACATGCTGTGGAGGGCGGCTCTTCGGGGCCGCCCTTCGTTTTTTCGGTGCTGCACACCAGCCTCACTCCTTCGGACTAGTTCCTCCGTCCATTGCGATCTCCTTCCGTCGTCGGATGGTGCTTTTGCCCTGCAGGGTTTTTTTTGACACCGTGCGCCACTATCTGAAGTATCTGGTCTCCGTCGGGCTCATCGTGACCGGCGCGGTCTTTTGTCACGGTGACCGGAGCCTTCCGCCCGCCCCATCCGCGCTCATCCAGGATGCCAATCAAGCGAGCGGCAACGCATTCTTTTTCTGGCTGCCGCCAATGGTGAACCAGCAGGCGCCCGCCGAGCAAGTTTTCTCCAAGCAGCTGACTCCCACCATCACGATCACCAATCTCTGCAGCGGCGCCGATATACGGACATTTTCGGGCAGCGACGTGTCCAGCGGCGACGCCCAGTATCAAGCGATCTGGCATACCGCCGACGACGGTCTCGACTCGACCTGCACGTATCGCATCGCGATAACAGCTGGGTCGAGGCAGCTCGGGGTGGCCGATGTGGACGTCGTAGACGACGGCCGCGAGCTCAAGAACGTCGACACCGATCAATACATCCCGCTGCTCGATGATCGCTCGCTCCCCATACAGTTCTTCATCGGTGTCGGCTCGCAATGCGAGAGCGCCGAGTCCGACTGCGGCGAGGGCACGGTGCAGCCTGGTGCCAGCACCACCATCGTGACACGGGAAGGCCAGGCCGGCGTCTTCGTTCCCGCCGGCGCCGTGGACCAGCCGGTCACCCTCATCATCGAGTCCACGGACGATCGTCCCTGCATTGCGGGATTGCTCGAGCCGGTCTATTCGGGAAGCATCGGGCCGGTGGGCAATTCGTGCTACGATTTCCACACTGAGCCGCCGCTGTCTGACGTCAACGCCGCCCCGAAATTCAACACCAACGTCACCGTCGGCATTTGCCCGGACATCGGCACGCTCCCTCACGTGACGCAGGACCTGCTTCAAATCTTCCAGTTGCACATCGGCGCAGACCCGGCGATCCGGCCGCTGAACAACGTGCCCGCGGCGTTCCTCCATTGCGATCCGGCATTCCAGCCGCTCCTGGGATCGCGCAGCTCCCGGTGGGGGAACCTGGTGGGCGGACTCCGCGCCTTTTTCATGCCGCGACCGTTGTTCGCCAGTACGACGACGGCGTTCGATCTCGGCGCCGGCGGGAGTACGGACATGTTCAGCCGGTTCACGTGGGCACTGCCGAGCCAGCTCGACCTGAATTTCGATCAGGCGCCGGATCTGAGCGCCATCCTCCCCGGCGCCGCGGTCAACTCGATCTACTCCCGCCTCGGGGTCACGTTCAGCCGCTCGAATCCCCTCAGCCTCTGTCCGGGGACCGCTGTCTATGCAAATAACTACGGCTCCGACCAGAACAACATCAGCGTCTGCCCGCTGGGGATCGCTTCGGACTTCAGTCAGTATGGGTTTGGCACCATCAAAGCCAGCTTTGCCGTGCCCGCGGTCCTCGCCTGCATCGACGCGACCCCGACGGGATTCCACAACATCCTGCCGGGGGGCGTGGCGTTCATCGAGGCCCTCGATGCGAATGGCAACGTCCTCGGCCGTACCGAATCGACGACGTCGCGAACGTCCCAACAGCTCTGCGTCAGTGGGAGCGACATCGCCGCAGTGCGGTTCGCCGGCAAGGGCTCCGCATTCGCCATGTTCGACAACCTGAGCTGGACCAGGGTACTGCCGGGCAGCGAGTAGGGGACTGCCGAGACGGTGGAAAAGGGCGGCTCCAGCGAGCCGCCCTTCCTTTTTGCGTGCACGGGCCGCCTATTCTGCCGCGATGGCTCGCGAACTCATCGGGCGGTTGCGCCAGGCACTCGGCGACCGCTACACCGTCATCACCGAGGTGGGGCGTGGCGGGAACGCTACCCTGTATGGCGCCTACGACCGGGATGGACGCAAGGTCGCGATCAAGGTGCTGCATCCCGAGCTCGCGGTTTCGGTCGCCGCCGACCGCTTCCTGCGCGAGATGCGCTACGCGGCGGCATTCGATCATCCGCACATCGCGCCGCTGCTCGATTCCGGCGAAACCGATTACCTCCTCTGGTTCGTGATGCCGTTCGTGGCCGGTGAGACGCTGCGGAAGGTGTTGCGCCGCGAGCGGATGCTGCCGATCGACCGCGCGGTCCAGGTCGCGACCGAGGTGCTGGACGCGCTGGGCCATGCCCATCAGCATGGCTTTGCCCATCGCGACATCAAGCCGGACAATATCGTGCTCTCCTCCGAGGGCGACGGGGCGATCCTGGTGGACTTTGGGATCGCGCGTGCGATCGCCAGCTCGGGAGAAGATCGCGTCACGCGGAGCGGCTTCGTGGTCGGAACCGAGGAGTACATGAGCCCCGAGCAGGCGGGTGGCTCTCCCGACATCGACGGACGCACGGACTTGTATTCGCTCGGCGTCGTGCTGTTCGAGACCCTCACGGGCCGGCCGCCGTTTGCCGCCGCGAGTGCCGCCGCCGTGCTCGACATGCAGCAGCACGCGCCCGCCCCCGACCTCCGGAAATTGCGGCGCGACGTCCCTCGCGTCCTGAGCGATACCGTCATGAAGGCTCTCTCCAAAGCGCGCGAAGCGCGGTGGCAGACAGCTGCCGAGATGCGGCAGGCGTTGCTGCCCTACGCCCTGGTGACCTGACATGCGACTGCTTGCCGCCCTGCTGCTGCTCGTCGCGGCATGCCAACCGGAGGCGCGCCGGCTCCTCGTCGTTGATCTGACGCTCGCCGACCCGCTGACACTCGAAACGACGGCCGCGCCGTGGCACGCCGCCGGCTACCGCGTGGAGTACCGCCAGTATTATCCGCACCTCACGCGATCCGATCTCGCGCGCTACCGCGCCGTGCTCGTCCTCGGTGGGCGCGAGCCCGAGGGCCTGTCCGATGCGTTGACGATCGGCGACCTCGCGATTCTCAGCGAGTGGATTCGCCGCGAGGGCGTCGTCGTCCTGGGATACGCCGAGGGCGATGGCGCGCTCGACCGTTGGATCATGAACCGCTGGCTGCTCGCGCAGGGTGCCGGGATCGCGGTCGGCGCGCAGCCACTCGATGCGCCGGCGACACCCCTGCTGCATTCGGCGCTCGACAATGCCGGCTTCGAACCGTTCCCCGCCGGGCGTAACCACGCACTCGTGGTACACGATCGGAGCCAGACGCTGGCACACGCCAGCGGCACGGCGCTGGTCGCCGCGAGCCGGGTCGGCGACGGGCTGATCCTCGTCGCCAGTCGCGGTCTCTTGGCCTCGACGAACGCCGATCCCAAGACCCGTGATTTCCTGGAGGCGCTCGCGCGCTGGACACGCCGGCCCGCGGAGTGGGCGAGTATCGGAGCCGCGAGGCGCGCGTCCCCACTCCGGCTCGCGAATGGGCCGGAGCACGTGGCCGTGCATCCACCGCCGCTCGCCCCGCCCCCGGGATCCGAAGCAACCGCTTTGCCGGAGGCGGCCGCCCCGCGCCGAGAGGCGCGCAGCAGTGTCTCCGCCCCCGCCTGGATTACCCGGCAGGGGATGCGAGTGCTGTGGAGCCGCTTCGCGCTCTACTCGCTCGATTCCTTGATCGGATTCGTGGACGTCGCGGCGCTCAACGCGCTCGCGACGACCATTCCCGAGGCAGCCATCGTCGACACGCTGAGCACGCGCAACCTTTGGAAAATCACCGGCGAGCGGTTGCAGGCGACGAGCATTCGTTGGTTCCCGGCTGTCCGGTTGGCCGCGATCCGTTCCCAGGGCGCAAATGAAGTGAACCGGCACGGCGACCCCACACCCATCGCCTGCGGTCTCGATTCGCTGTACTGGCGGGAAGCGCTCCGGCCGACCTACCGCACGCTGGCGCGGCTGGGCGGCACCCGCCCCGACGTCATTGCCGGCGTCGCGCTGGATCTCGACAGCGCGATGGCACACTACATGGGCAGCGGGTTCTGCGACGCGGACTACCGTGTGGGACTGGCGGCACTCGGTGTGGACGGCGCCGACCTGGAACGCCTCGCGGCACTTCCGGCGGTGGTTCGTTATGACACCTTGCTCGAGCGTGGCTGGCTGCGCAGCTACTTCGATGGCCTCGAGGCCGCGGTCGCCGCCCGTGCGACCGTGCTGCGCGACGAGCTGCGCCGGCTGCATCCAGATCTGCGCTTCGCATTCCACGCGCGGACGGTTCCCGGGGATTGGTTTTCGCTCGGCCTACTGCGCGGTTTCTCGAGTCCCGAGGCGCCCGTCTTGCTGTGGCTGAGGGAGCGCCGTGCGCGCGCCCTGCTGCAGCGCTACGAGGACCACGACATCTTCGCGCTCTCCGCGCTGGGCCTCGAGCCCGAGCGCGCTACGTTCCTGCCAAGCGAATGGTCGCGGTTGCGATACGCCACATTCAGTGATCAGGCGGGCTTTTGGCTCGATGGCGCCGCGACCGATAGTTTGGGTCGCGTGATCCGGCGCTTCACGAAGTAAAGGCTTGCCGGGGGGCCAGGGCGCCCGGTAATTTTGGGCGTTGGAAGTGGTGGGGCCGATGGTCGCGGATGGCCGGCTTGAGGGGTCATTCGAGGAAAGTCCGAGCTCCACAGGGCAGACCGCCAGGTAACGCCTGGGCGCCGAGAGGCGACGGAACAGGGCCACAGAGAACAGACCGCCCTTGTATCCAAAGGGTAAGGGTGAAACGGCGGGGTAAGAGCCCACCGCGCGTCCGGCAACGGGCGTGGCACGGCAACCCCCGGTCGGAGCAAGGCCAAATAAGCAGCGAGACCCGGCCCGGGTCGTTTGAGCTGCGGGTAGGCCGCACGAGGTGGCTGGCGACAGCCATCCCAGAGAGATGACCATCTGCTCGTACCAACGAGTAAACAGAACTCGGCTTACGGTCTCACCACTTCCTCCTCTGTGACCACACAGCCGCCTGGGGCCTCCAAATCCACACCGTATCCTCCCCACTGGGAGAATGTCGCCGACCTCCGGGTCTTTCGAACGACCGCCCAAGA
>DATLXS010000102.1:0-2248 GCA_035575675.1 Gemmatimonadales bacterium | reverse complement strand
TGTTCCTCTATCTCGCCGCGGCGGGCGGCGGGCCCTGGAGCCTCGACCACGCCGGACGCTCGCGCGGTTGAAAACGAGGAATTGTTGGCAGTGCTGACGGAACTGGGTCGCTGGCCTGCAAGCTTTGGTCAGATCTCCTGCGGCTTTCGAGCCCCGGGGGCTAGAATAGGTCCCCATGAGACTGCTCGCCTTCGCCCTTTGCTTGGCCCTCGCCGCTTCTCCCGCGGCGGCGGCAGAGAGCGGCAAAAAAGCGTTTGGCGTCATCGCTGTGAAAGCGAACGTGCAACCGAGCGCCGTTATCAAGTACGAGTTTAAGGCGCAGCAGCTCGGCGTGACCGCCGAAGATATCGCGCGCGGGTATATCGATCTGCCTGTGTCGGCGCTCTTGAGCGTGAATGCAGGCAAGCTCACGCCACTCATCGTGGTGGATTTCGTGCCGGTCGAGGGACTCCTCAAGCACGTCGAAATCAGGAGCAAAGAAGCCAAGGTCGCAGCCACCGAGCTGCTCGATCGCCTGCCGGCACCCGGCGCCGGCAAGCCGACCAGCGAGGACCTGGACTTTCTCAGGGCGCGGTTGCGTGCCCCCGGCGAGTTCGGGCCGGACAAGCCTGTGGCAATGCCAGGCAGCGGCGCATCTGAAGCCGTGCTCAGCTATCGCATCCACTTCGCCGACCAGGCCAGGCCCGGAAATTATTCGGTGCCGCTGACCGTCAACATCACGCTCTAGATCAGCAGCCGCCGGTTGGCACCGGATTGCAGCTCCACGTCCCGCCCACGGCGAGCCCCGTCTGCGTGTACGTTCCTGCGGGCACGTCCTGGCTTCCCGGAATCTTTCCGTAGAACGAGCAAGAGCTTTGGATGGTTGCTTTGCCCGCAAAATTGATTGTGCAGCTCACTTGGTTGATGGTATTCCACGGGATGGTGCGGGCGGAATCCGTGTACAGATCGTAGGTCACGTTGTCCGCGCCGAATGCCATGGCGCGGGCCGGAGACGTCGCGAGCGTAAGGTTGTACGTAACTGTGATCGCGCTGTTCGACGTGCTGGTGCACTGCACGTCAATGGTGCCGGTAGGAAGGGTATCCGCGGTCCCGGAAATCGGGTCGTAGGCGTTGAAGCTCAGCGTGGTGCTCACCACGGAGCAGGTGACCGATCCGCCGGCTGCGCCCGCCTGCTCCGGAAAGACCAGCAGAGCAGTCAGGGCGAGGCTCAATGCCGCAGCGGCGGCAGTCTTCTTCATGGCATCACTCCCTTGCAAACGAACATTCCGAGCTCCGGCAGAAGATCCGAGGTGCGCGGGTACGGTACGTCCAGCGTACAACTCTGTCCCCGCCAGGTAAATACGATGCGGTTGGTCTGTTCGAACCCCTCCAGGTAGGCCTCGCCGCGCAGGGCGACCGGGAATTGCTTGTCCTTGCCCTCGAAGCGCGCCAGGGCGCCCGAAGGTAGCGGCGTGCCGTCCTCGAGCAGCACGTGCAGGGTGCCGGCGCGAACGCGACGAACCGGAAATTCGAGCAGCACCCCGCTCCTCAGGTAGGGCACGGCGTCGAGCCTCAGCCGGTCCAGGATTGCATCGAACGGCAGGTCGTTATGATCGATCGAGACCTGATTGCGGTCGTAGGCGCGCAGGCGCGGCAGGACCGCGTATCCCTGGCCGTCGGTCTGCGCGACCAGCTGGTTGTCCTGCAGGACGCGCACATTGGAATAGTCGGCGACGCGCACGACGCCGAAGCTGTCGGTGAGCGCGCGGCTGAGGAACGGATGGCCGCCGACGACGCCAATGCCCCCGGTTATTCCGACGCGCGCGGCCCCGGGACCCTCTTTCGGCCGGCTGGCTTCCAGCACGTACGTGCCGACGCCGGTCTGCAGGCTGTAGCTTCCGAGCAGATCCTCGTTTCGCCTCTGCACGCGGTAGCCATAGCCGTCGCCGAGCGGCAAGCCTTTCTGCATGACCAGAGTGCGATTTTCGCTGGTGGCCCCGGTCGCGCTGTCGCGCGTCCGGTCGAAAGTAACGGTACCCGAGGTGAGCTCTCCCAGGGGAATCGTTACCGTGGCGAACACCGTCGTCGCCCCGGCGGCGCCGTAGGAGCGCAGGGCGGTCAACGACAGGTTGCCCACTTTACCGAGCGGGACCGAGTAGGTGAGGGTCGCGATCTCGGCTTGCGGCTGATCGCGAAACTGCTGAATGCCGTAAGTCGCAGACAGGGAGCCGAGCGGCCCCATGGCATAGCCGATGGTGCCGAAGGTCTG
>DATLXS010000101.1:0-5593 GCA_035575675.1 Gemmatimonadales bacterium | reverse complement strand
ACTGGATTCATCGTGAGGAGCAGAATTTCATAGAATTGTCGTAGCGGGCGGGCAACGTCTCCGCGTGGCAGCCGCGTCATGCATAGCCTTCGCCGCCACGGTCCCGGCCTTCCGGCGCCATGGCCACCCTGCGGGGCGCGGGACCGGGTTCCGGCCTCCAAATAGGCCGGAAGATTGCGCTTTGCTAGACAACATTGTAAAGAATGTCTCTAGGCATGGTTGCGCAGAATGGGCGCCAACAGATGGCACTGACGTAGGCATCTCCAGGAATATCTCAGAAAGTGGCGGCGCTCTGGGCCGGGAAACGGACTCCTTAGAGGACTGCTTGCTGACGTCCTGCAAGAGTCCCGTGGCCGCCCACGCGATGGATACGAGAACGACCTAAAAAGGCGTCTTCCGGAAAAGTATGTCCGCATCTTGTGGCCTGACTGGCAGGCATCACAGCAAACTACGAATACGACGAAAGCGCCGTAAGTTCGTAGTTCACTCAGTTCACTCTTTTTCTTTCGCTCGCCTTCCGTAACTCTGATCGCGCGCGTAGGTGAGGTCTTGCCACCCCCGGCAAGACGACCTGGCGCGAGACAGCGCGAGCAGCGCAAAAGGAGAGCGACTATGAATATCCCACGCATCAGGATGGGTCTTGAATTCGTCGATGACTCAGCCGATGGGGTGTGTGTTTCAGGGATCAATGAGTCGAACGGGATCGTCCCGTTGGACATGCTCGACACCTGGAGTCGATGCCGCTTTGGACTACTCATTCGACACCATAAGCGGAAAGTGGGGTCTGGGATTGAACGGTACCTATACGATCGCCCTGAAGCAGCGGATCACGGCGACGGCGCCGGTCGTCGACTTTGCGACTGCGACTGGCCGCGCATCTCACCTGGACACTGCACGGTTGGCGGGTACAGACCGCTGTGAACCATGCCGGCGGCTACCGCGATCCTGGCTCTGTGCCGGCACGGACCGTCGGGGCCTGGACGACCGTCGACCTGAACACCGGCTACCGGGTCGGCGGCGGGTTGGGCTGGCTCGCCAATACCCAGTTCGATATCGGGGTGATCAACGCTTTCAACCGGCGACCGCCTTTCGTCAATCAATTTCTGGGATGTTGGGCTACGACCCCGCAAACGCCAATATTCTTGGACGCATGGGTTAGCGTACAGGCGGTGAAGCGCTGGGAGCATTGAACCTCAGCCCGAACCTGACACAAAGGCGTCCAGGGTAAATCGGACCATCGTTGCTGGCCCCTTTCTCGAAAACTTCCGGAAAACAGGAAGCCTTCTTCGCGCAGTCTTCATGCATCTCGAAGCCCTTTGCATCACAAATGAGCCCCACTGGCATTCCACCAAGAGGGGATATTTATGTTGCGTACGTGCGGACTAGTGATTGCAGTGCCGCTCTCCGGCATCACTCGAGCCATCATTCCTGCGTTCGCGCTGGTCGTGATCACTGCATGCGGCGGAGGTGACGGCACTCCCGGCGGAGGTGACGGCACGCCGCCGACGTACAGCATCGGCGGTACGGTCTCTGGTATTGACCCCGGGCAGTCGGTCATCCTCAAGGACAATGGCGGCGACGATCTGACGGTCAGCGCCAACGGCGCGTTCACCTTTGCCGCCAAAGTTTCGAGCGGTGGGTCATACGCAGTGACGGTAGGTACTCAACCACAGGGAATGTACTGCGCGGTCGCGGGCGGTTCGGGCACAGCGTCCGCCGATGTCTCGAGTGTGGCGGTGGCTTGCGCTGGTCCGTATACGGTCGGCGGAACGGTATCGGGCCTGGTGGGTCAGGGTCTCGAACTTGTGCTCGGCCCCCAACACTTTGGAATCAGCGCCAATGGAAATTACATGTTTCCGACAGCCTTGTACCCAGGCCCTTCTGGAAACAGCGTCTCTATCGCTCAACAACCGCAATCACCTGCGCAGCGATGCATCGTGCAGAACCCATATTTCACGAGGACGCCACCCAATGTCTCCGATATCTCCGATGTCAACATCGTGTGCGGAGAATTCTCCTTTGTGGCGAATTCAGGGGCCGACAGCATTTCGACATTTTCCATTGACGCAACCAGCGGAGCATTGTTTTCGGTTGGCCCACCAGTGGCCGCTGATCGGGGGCCCTCCGCGATAGCCGGCACGATCGATAAGAAGTACTTGTACGTCAGCAATAGTCGCAGCAATGACGTATCGGCATTTGCCGTCGATGCCAGTAGCGGCGCACTGACTACAGTTCCCGGCTCGCCGTTTGCCGCGGGCACGAGCCCCAGAGCCGTCGCGGTCTTTACATCCACGGCGTGTACTTCACGGGGAGGGCATTGCCAGTTACTCGAAAATCTGTATGTCGCAAACTCCGGATCCGACACCGTCTCCGCCTACCAGATCGATCAAAGCACCGGTGTCCTTACACCACTTGCCTCTTATGCCACCGGTACCGGCCCGTCGGCGATGGCCGTTGGCCCCGGCGCCCCATTCACCCCATTCCTCTACATCGCAAACACTGGTGGCTCCAACGATATCTCCGCGTTTCTGATAGGCAGTCTGACGCCAGTTGCGGGGTCACCTTTTCCCTCAAACGGCAACGTAAGCTCTTTGGCGTTCGGCGCCGGCGACGCCTTCCTATACCCTCCGGGTTCGAGTAACGGTAGCCCGGGCTACAAGGGACTCCTATACGCTGCGAATGCGAGTGGCGGTACCGCGAGCATCATGGGCTTCAGCATTCACCCTTACATGGGCGACGCGAACGATGGCGCGTTGACCTCTCTCCCCGGTTTTCCCTATGACTTGCCCTCATGCAGCTACATCGTCGCCGACCAGACAGGCGCTTACCTGTACGCAACAGCTGGGACGAACGTGTTCGGTTTTAGCATTGATAAGCAAACCGGAGCGTTGAGCCCGCTCCGCGGATCTCCGGTCGCCGTTGGCGCCACCGCGGATTCCGTGAGCATCGATCCAGCAAATCAGTTTCTCTATGTGACAAATCGCAGCGCTGGAAAAGTCACCGGATTCAAGCTGAACGCTGCAACAGGCGAGCTGACCACCATGCCGGGCTCACCCTTCGCCGTGAGTCAGTCGGCGGACTTCCTCGCGACGCTCTGATGGCGGTCACCGCATCCAACCAGATTCATTAGTTCAACCTGTAGGAGAGGCTGATGCTGCGCGCACTTATCATCGTTGCTTCACTGTCGATGCCCCTTATCGCCCCAAGTGCGGCTGCGGGCGCCGATTTTGAAACACTGCACCGCGCTGCCAGCGAGCCCAGCGGCTGGCAGTCAATCGGACCCGCTCCGCCGACGATTTCGGCGACGGTCGCCGCCGACCCGAAATCACATACGATTTACATCGGCAGTGTCGGCGGTGGCGTCATCAAAAGCACGGATGGGGGCATCACCTTCCGTTCGGCCAACAACGGCCTGGCCGGACTGACCATTACCGGCCTTGCCATGTCGCCCACAAATCCCAACGTAGTCTATGTCAATACGCAGTTCGACGGCTTCTTCAAGACCGTCGATGGCGGAGCGCATTGGACCGGTGGCGACTGGGGTGGCCTGAACCTGGTTATGGACCTGAACAACCCCAACGTCATGTACGGCGCCTCCGGACCCTTCGACTATCTCCTGAAGACTACCGACGGCGGAACTACCTGGTCCTACGCGGCCGACGGCTTGGGTGAGGCATTGGTGTTCACGATTGCCATTGACCCGCATGACAGCAGTGTGATCTACGCCGGTTCCACCGGGCAGGGCGCCTTCAAATCGACCAATGCGGGTACAACCTGGAAGCCCATCAACGCCGACTCCAACGTCAACGCCATACTGGTCGATCCCGATGACAGCAATATTGTGTATGTCGGTAGCGACCGCCACGGCGTTCTCAAGAGCACCAATGGCGGCCGTTCATTCGTGCGCATCGGCTCACCCAGAGTCACGAGCATTCTGTCGCTGGCGAAAAGCGGACAGACCTTGTTCGCCGGCACGGCGACGCAGGGCGTTTCCGAGAGTATCGACGGCGGCCGAACCTGGAGAAATTCGCAAGTCTCGTCCGGGTTGGGCAACGCGCTCAGCGTCGACAGCGAAGGGTCGGTCTACGTCGGCACCAATTTCGATGGCGCATTTGTGCGCTCCGTCAGCGATTCCGATTGGCGTCGGCTCGGGTGGGATCTACTCAAGCGCTGCGCCTGCCAGAACGGTGACGCGATCGCCATCGATCCGAGCGATCACGACCATGTGCTGTTCACTACCAACGGCGGCGGGCTCCTGGCAACGGAGGATGGGGGTCGGCACTGGCACGATGGCGGTACCGAGGGATTGACAAGCAATGGACCGCGAGGGATAGCGTTCGACCCGCGGGATCCGCGCCGCGTGTACGTGGGGTCGATCTGGGGTGGCGGACTGTTCAAATCCGAGGATGGTGGCAAACATTGGCAGCACCGCAAGTTCGGTCCGGCCGACATTACCGTCTATGGCGTAGCGGTCGATCCCGTCGACCATTCGGTCTACGCCACTACCTCGAACAATGGCAACGGCCTATGGAAGAGTACTGACTACGGCAACACCTTCACCCGCATCGACCGCGCTCCGAATGCACCGGCCGGTGTCTATCTCGGCTTGAGCGGTCACACAGTGACGGTCGATCCTCATCATCACCGCACCGTCTACGTTCCAGACAGCGGCGATGTCGCCGGGTTATGGCGATCGCAGGATGCGGGGAACACGTGGATACAGGTCGACGCCTCAGACAATTTCCAGAGCGTCACGGTTGATCCGACCAACTCATCCGTCGTGTACGCGAGCGTGTTGGGCCTCGGTGGCTACGCGGTACTCAAAAGTATCGACGGCGGCGCCACTTTCCTCCCCAAGAGCGTCGGTTTGCCAGCCGGGGAGCCGGCCAACACGGGTTTTCTGCAGGTGGATCCTCAGCGACCCAGCGTACTGTATCTCGGCACGGAAGCGAGTGGCTTGTTCAAGAGCACCGATGCTGCCGAAACTTGGTTTCCGATCAATCTCGGTTTGGGCGGCGACACCCACTACGACGTGTCGATTTCGGGCCTCGTGATGGATCCGGAATCGCCCGACACGCTATACGCGGCCACTGCCTATCACTCGGTTTACAAGACTTCGACCGGAGGTCGGTAGTGAAACAGTAGCTCCACTCACTCCGAGTCGAACTCTATTGTCAAAACGGGTCTAGGTGCCCCGTTCATCGCGCCTCCAAGAGACAAGATAGAAGCCTTCAATGGGCAACTAACGACCGCGATAGCGACCCTGTCACCAGCCGACAAGGCGCAGATAAATGATGCGATATCGTTTCTGACGTTTTGTACGGCTGCGAATATCAAAGAAACCGAGCCAGCAAAGTTTGCCTCATGGGGTGACAGCGACATCATCGCCGACTCAATGGTCTGTCCTTGGCATGAACGTGGCGGTGACCTGCGCAGGCTATTTTCAGTTCAGCTGATTCGTCGGGAAGATGCCTCTCGATCTGCGCGCAGGACGCGGTTCGCAGAGCAGGAGGCCAAGCTGCACACGTCGCTCGGCGCGAGTGCGTAGAATCGCCTTGTGTCATTCGCTTGTCTTAAAGCGCAAAATCACGTT
>DATLXS010000100.1:0-102139 GCA_035575675.1 Gemmatimonadales bacterium | reverse complement strand
GCAGGATGCGCAGGGTGTCGAGGATCCCCTGCTCGTCGTCGACGATGAGAATGGAGGGCTGCGCGGTCATGCGGCTTCCTCCCTCCGCCGCGCGGCCGGGAAGTAGACGGTGAACGTGGTCCCCTGGCCCGGTGTCGAATCGACGAACACCAGCCCGCGGTGCGCATCCACGGCACGCTGCACGATGGCGAGTCCGAGCCCGGTGCCGCCGACCCGTCCGGTGGCGAAGGGCTCGAACAGACGTTCCTGCAGTTCGGCCGGGATGCCTGGGCCGTTGTCGCTGACGCGCAACGCCACCGGGTTCTCGATGCCGGCAGCGCCCGGCAGCTCATTCGCCGCGGCGAGTCCGGTGCGCACTTTCACAGCCGCCCGCGCGCCCGCGGCCTGGACGGCGTTGAGCACCAGGTTCGAGACGACGCGGTGCAGCAGGTCTTCATCGCCCTCCATCGGCGTGGGTCCACCCTCGAGGGTGATCTTCACGCCGGCGGCGCAATCGGGGTGCTCGCGCACCAACCGGATGGCCGCTTCCGCGACCTGGTGCAGATCCATCGGGCGGCATTCGGTGACGCGCACGCGCGAGAAGTCGAGGAACTCCGAGAGGAGACGCGACAGCCGGTCGCTTTCGCGCACGATCAGATTGGCCAGGAACTTCTCGTCCGGGTTCGCACGGGACGATTTGCCCAGCTGCTCGACCGAGCTTCGAATGGAAGCCAGCGGATTCTTGATCTCGTGCGCGAGACTCGACGACAACTCCGCCACCGCCTCGAGCCGCTCGGCGCGCAGGTGCAGCTCCTCTAGGCGCTTGGAGTCGGAGATGTCGGTGAAGATCGCGGACACGCGCGGCCGCGCGCCCACGGGCCCGTCCAGCGTCGTGGTGGTGACGCCGATCGGGAAGCTGTGATCGGGGCGGTGGACGGTCGCTTCGACCCGCATCAAGCGCACACCCCGGCGCGCCGTGGACGTGACGGCGGCCCAGAATTCCGGCGCCAGCCGCGCAAACTCCGGCATCACCGGGCGCCCGAGCCACTCCCGGGCCTTGAATCCCAGGATCTCCTCCGACGCCGGATTCGCGTAGAGCAGGTGCCCGTCGGCGTCCACGGTGATCACACCCGTGCGGATGTTGCGGAGCACGTCGTCGGCTTCGAGTTGGACCTGGCGCACTTCGGCCGCGAGCGCCTCGCGGGCAGCGCCGAGGACGTTGACGCGGCTGGCGACGTACGCCATCACCGCCGCGACCAGCACAAAGACGGTCAGCTGAATCCAGATCCCCGCTGAGAATCCGCCCGGGTGGCCCCAGAAGACGTCGGCGAAGTACACGAGGCCGGCGAACAGCGTGACGAGACCGGCGTTCGCGGGGGGCATCAGCAGGGCCACGACCGCCACGAGGATGACGTACAGGCTGGCGAGATCACTGTCGGCGCCGCCCGTCATGTGCACCGCGGCGGTGATCAGGAGGACATCAAACACCGCCTGCAGGTAGAGGAACGTCGGGCCCGGCACCCGGCGCCGGATATGGGTGTGCCAGTACGAGGCCAGCGTGACGGCCGCGGCGGTCACCAGCATCAGCGAACTGACCAGGATGTCGATCGGGGCAGCGACCCGAACCTTCAGCGCGGCCGTCACATAGATGGCAGCGCCCAGGCACATTCGCCCGACATAGACGAGGCGGAGCAGCTCGAAGGTGGTGGGGATCGAGCCTTGCGATTTGACGCCTAACCAACGCATGGGGGGACACTATTGGCTGGACTCTGGCAAAGTGCAAGAGCAACGGTCGCCCCTACCGCCCGATCAGTCGCCTATCGAGTACCTGTCACCGATCTCATCGACCCCCATCACATAGACCGGATCACCATCATGCGCGAACAGCACGGCGCTCTGCGTCGGTTTCAGCGCGATGGAGCGGATGAGCGGGTTGAAATGCAGCGGATCGTCTGTGTGGCCCGCGACTCGGTAGCCATGGATGTCGAAAAAGTCCACAACCCTGGAGGACGGCGTGTTCATGACGCACAAGACCTGCCACCCCTTCATGCATGCCCGTTGCAGCTCCGGCTTGGCGCGCACAGCCTCCGGCAGCCCGGCGACCACATTCCCAGGGCCAACCTTGCTCGCAGGGCCGAGCCAGATAATTCGGACGAAGGTGCCTGCGTGCAGGAAGAGGTCCAGGAATCGTGCGACCGAGAGAGCCGCCCCCAAGTACGGGAGACCTTGAGTGTCTGTATCCGTGTAGGGGAGCAAATGCAGTTCGATCGTTCGGAGCGTGGCGGGCACCACGTCAATCGACTGCGCCGCGCGAGGACGTCAAGGAAAAGCGCGCGAAACGTCATAATGGACGCTCGAACGGCCGTCCTACTGCACCGCGTTCACCATGTCGAAGATCGGCAGGTACATGGCCACGACCATGCCGCCGACGATCACGCCCAGGACCACGATCATGATCGGCTCGAGCAGGGAGAGGAGCGCGCTGACGGCGGCGTCGACCTCGTCGTCGTAGAAGTCGGCGATTTTGGTCAGCATCTCGTCGAGACCGCCCGTCTGCTCACCCACGGCGATCATGGTGATCACCATGGGCGGGAAGACCTTCGACTTTTGCAGCGGCGCGGCGATCGTTTCACCGCCGGCGATCGATGCGCGCGACTCCATCACGGCGTTGTGGATGACCATGTTGCCGGCCGTGCGGGCCGTGATCTCGAGGCCGTCGAGAATCGACACGCCCGAGGAGATCAGCGTGCCCAGCGTGCGGGTGAAGCGCGAGACGGCCGACTTGCGCAGCAGGTCGCCGAGCACCGGCATGGCGAGCATCAGCTTGTCGATCTGCAGCTTGCCCTGGTTGGTCGTGTAATACCGTTTCACGGCCACGAAGCCGAAGATCCCGAGGCCGATGATCGCCCACCAGAAGTTCTTGAGGATGTTGCTGGCCCCGATCACGATGCGTGTGGGGAGCGGCAGGTCGAGGTTCACCGACGCGAACATGCTTTGGAACGTCGGGATCACGAAGATGAGCAGCACGGCGATCGCGATACCGGCGACGGAGAAAATCACCGCCGGATAGATCATCGCGCCTTTGACCTTGCGCACGATGGAGTCGTTCTTTTCGAGGAAGACCGCGAGGCGCAGCAAAATCGTGTCGAGAATACCGCCCGCCTCACCGGCGGCCACCATGTTCACGTAGAGATCGGTGAACGCCTTGGGGTGTTTGCGCAGCGCGTCGGCGAGCGTGTGGCCGCTCTCGACGTCGTAGACGACCTGGCGCGTGACGTCCGCGAGGACCTTGTTCTCGGTCTGCTGCGACAGGATGTCGAGCGCCTGCACCAGCGGCAGGCCGGAGTTGATCATGGTGGCGAACTGCCGCGTGAAGATCACGACGTCGCGCGTCTTCACGCCCGCCTTGAAGAAATCGGCGATCCCGCCGCCCTTCCCCTTGGCCTCGCGGACCTGCACCACGATCATGCGGTTCTTGCGCAGGTGGGCAATCACATCGTCACGCGACGCGAGGTCGATCTTATCGCGAACCAGATCGCCCTTCATGTTCCGTGCGGTATACTCGAAGACCGGCATACTTTATTCCTCCGCGCCGCGCCTCACGGGCGCATGGCGACCTTTGGTGGGGCCCCCTTCGGCATCGCGCCGGCCGGTGGACCGTCCTTCTCGTCCGGAGGCGTTTCGCCGATGGACCGCAGGAAATCGTTGGGCTTCGAGGTCACGCGCAAGCACTCGTCCTTGGTGACCTCTCGACCCATGTAGAGTTGATAGAGCGCGTCGTTCAGGGTCTGCATGCCGTATTTCTTCCCGGCCTGCATCGACGACTCGATCTGGTGGACCTTGTCGTCACGGATCAGGGCGCGAATGGCGGGGGTGCAGATCATGATCTCCGCGGCCATGACGCGGCCCCGGCCCTTGGCCCGCTGCAGCAGCGTCTGCGTCAGCACGCCTTCGAGCACGAATGCGAGCTGTGCCCGCACCTGGGACTGCTGGTGCGACGGGAAGACGTCGATGATGCGGTTGATCGACTCGGCAGCGGAGTTCGTGTGGAGCGTGGCGAACGCCAGGTGGCCCGTCTCCGCGATGGTGAGCGCCGCCTGAATCGTCTCGAGGTCGCGCATTTCGCCGACCAGCACGACGTCGGGGTCCTGCCGCAGCGCGTACTTGAGCGCGGCCTGGAAGCTGTTGGTGTCGGTCCCCACCTCGCGCTGATTGACGATGCAAGACTGGTGGCGGTGGATGAACTCGATCGGGTCTTCCACCGTGATGATGTGGCCCTTCAGCTCCTTGTTGATCTTGTCGATCATCGCGGCCAGCGTCGTACTCTTGCCCGAGCCTGTCGGCCCCGTGACCAGCACGAGCCCGCGGGGACGGTCGGCGAGCTGTGCCACGACATTCGGCAGCCCCAACTCACCGAACGTCTTCACGGTGAAGGGAATTTGCCGGATGACGACCGACACGCAGCCGCGTTGTTTGAAGACGTTGCCGCGGAAGCGGGCGAGGTTCTGGATGCCGAACGAAAAGTCCAGCTCGCTCTCGGTCTCGAAGCGCTTCTTCTGGTTCTCCGTCAGCACCGAGTACGCCAGCGACAGCGTGTCTTTGGGCGTCATCACTTCTTCGCTGGAGGCGCTCACGATATCGCCGTCCACGCGAAGCTTGGGGCGCTCGCCCGCGACCAGATGGAGGTCGGAAGCGTCCTTTTCGATCATCTCCTCGAGCAGCGCCCGGAGGTTGACTGGCATGCTTCCTCTCCTTATCCGGCTGCGGTTTCTTTCACGACTTCCTCGAGCGTAGTCACGCCCTTCTTGACCTTCAGCATACCGTCCATGCGCAGGGTCAACATCCCTTCTTTCACCGCGAGGTCGCGCAGCTCCTCGGTCGAGGCGCCTTTCAGGATCTCGCGGCGGAGCGGACTCGTCAGCGCCATCACCTCGTACAGGCCCTGGCGGCCCTTGTAGCCCGTGCCGGCGCACGTGTCACAGCCCGCGCCCCTGAAGAACGGGCCTTCTTTCTTGTCGATCAGGAAGGCGTGCATCTCTTCGGGTGTGTACTCATGCTGCGTCTTGCAATCCTTGCAGATGCGCCGCACCAGCCGCTGCGCCGCGATCAGGTTGACCGCGCTCGCGACGTTGAACGGCTCGATGCCCATGTCCACCATGCGCGTGATGGTCGACGGCGCGTCGTTGGTATGCAGCGTCGAGAGCACGAGGTGGCCCGTGAGCGCCGCCTTGATCGCGATCGAGCCCGTCTCGAGGTCGCGGATCTCGCCGACCATGATGATGTTCGGGTCCTGCCGCAGAAACGCCTTCAGCGCCGCGGCGAACGTCATCCCGACGTCGTTCCGCACGAGCACCTGATTGATGCCGAGCAGATTGTACTCGACGGGGTCCTCGGCCGTCATGATGTTCACGTCGATCTGATTGATGCGCGACAGCGCCGAGTATAGCGTCGTCGTCTTGCCTGAGCCCGTGGGCCCCGTCACCAGCACCATGCCGTATGGGTTTTCGATCGCCCGGAGCAGGTTTTCTTCCGCTTTCGGCTCGAAGCCGAAGGTCTTCAGGTCGAGCGTCAGGTTGCCCTTGTCGAGAATACGGAGCACGATCTTCTCGCCGAACAGCACGGGCAGTGTCGAGACGCGGAAGTCGATCACGCGCGAACCCATCTTGAGCTTGATGCGCCCGTCCTGCGGCACGCGGCGCTCGGCGATGTTGAGCTGCGCCATGATCTTCACGCGCGAGGTCAGGGCGGCCCGCATCTTCACCGGCGGCTTCATCACTTCGTGCAGCGCGCCGTCCACGCGATAGCGGACCCGCATCTCGTGCTCGAACGGCTCGATGTGGATGTCGGAGGCGCCGCGCTTCACCGCGTCGGTGAGCAAGCCGTTGATGAGCTTGACCACGGGAGCGTCGTCGGCCAAGTCCTGCGCCTTGACGTCTTCGTCCTGTTCATCCTCGACAACCTCGAGATCCTCGGCCGCCTCCACCGACTTGAGCAGCGTCTGGAGCTGCGCATCCGACTGCTGGTAATAGCGGTCGATCGCGTTGCGGAGCGTGTATTCGCCGGCGATGACGGGAAAAACGTCGCAGCGGGTGATGAATTTGATGTCTTCGATCGCCGAGACGTTGTTGGGATCGGCAATGGCGACCGTCAGCGTCCTGCCCTCGCGCTTGAGGGGGAGGACGGTGTGCTTGGTGGCGATGTCAGGGGGGATGAGCTTGAGGATCTTCGCGTCCACCTCAAAGCGCGACAGATCGACCGCCGGCATCCGGTACTGCCGGGCCAGCATCTTGCTGACCTCGGTTTCCTCTATAAACCCCAGCTTGACCAGGGTATAGCCGAGGCGCATCCCGGAGTTTTTCTGCTCCAGAAGGGCCTTTCTCAGCTGTTCCTGGGTGATTAACCCTTCGCGGACAAGGATCTCGCCGAGCTTGTCCTGGGTGATTGCAACGCTGGCCGTACGCAACTCATTGAAATGGAAGGACTAAAATGCGAGGCGAGCCTAGCCCGGTCAAGGCTGAGTCACGAAAGGGCGTATGGCGTCTAATAATTTGGCACCTACGCCCGGCACACTGTCGAGTCGCGCGAGCGTGCCAATTGAACCATGCTCGGCACGCCAGGCGACGATGCGCTGCGCCAACGCCGGACCGACGCGCGGCAAACGCGTGATCTCGCTCACGTCGGCATGATCGAGATCAATTCGCTCCCCGGGCATGAGGGGCCGAGACAGCTGCGCCGCGCGACGCGCCGTTTCCCGCAGGGCATTCGGTCGCTCGGTCGTCGACGACTGCAACTGTACGTCGCCAGGAGGAGATGAAGGAGACGGAGAGAGAACATAGCGGACACCCGCTCCTGCTAGAGCAAGGCAGGCAAGCAGCAACGCGGCCCGGCGGTCATCCATGCCGTCAACATCGGCGCTCTCCCGTCTATTGCCGTACCAAAGCAACGGCGACATCACCAACAATCTGCAGACTCTGCGCACTCACCTTGTCGATCGTGTCTTCCGTGGTGTGGTGATACGGAAAATCAAAGTCGATTACATCGATCGCCCGAATGCCTGCCTGCTGCAGCGGGACGTGATCATCAATGAGCGTCTGACCGGCGCGGGCCTGGAAGACCCGCCCGTAGCCGAGTCGCTCCGCGGTCTGCCACACGCGCTGGACGACTTCCGGAGCATTGGCCATCGAGTACCCTTCCTGCTGAAACTGCAGATCCTTGTCGCCCACCATGTCGAACAGGACGGCAAACAGCGTGGTGTATCCCGGCGGCTGGTGCTTGGCGAAGTAGCGCGCGCCGATCAGCGTCTCCGTCGAGTCGCTGAAGTCGCCGAAGTCCTCTCCGTCGACGAACAAGAGGTCCACACCCACGGTTGGCGGCTTCGCCTTCAGCGCGTCGGCGACGCCCAGCAACACCGCCACCCCGGACGCGCCGTCGTTGGCACCGGGGACAGGCATGCGTTGCTGGCCGAGGTTCTGACTTTTGTCCGCGAAGGGCCGGGTGTCCCAGTGCGCCAGGAACAGGATGCGATCGGGCGCTTGGGGCCGGAAGCGCGCGAAGAAATTGCGCAGCTTGAGCGTCACGCCTTTGCGGGTACGCGGCTGAAAATCCTGCACGATCACGGTGTCAGCGCGGGCACGCAGCTCCGCGAGCAGCCAGTCCCCCATCTTGTCGTGACCTGCCGTGTTCGGAATCCGTGGACCGAAGGACATCTGCTTCTCGACATACGAGAACGCCGTGGTGCCCTTGAACTCCCGGACCGCCGCTCCACCGTCGCCCGCGCGCGCCTGACACGCCACGAGAAGCAGGATCGGGAGGTTGTTGAGGATCGTGAAGGTGGCACGCGCGCTCATCGCAGCTGCCCCACGCTGGTGGATAGTTGGACGAAGGCGGTGATCACAAACTGCGAGATCTTGCGGTTCGATTGGCGCTCCTCGTTGAGCACGTATGCCATCTGCAACCCCGCGGTCATGTTCGTGGGAAGGTCGGTATCCATGGTAAGCTGGGCCTGGGTCTGGCGGCTGTCCACATACGGCACGCAGGTATCCTGCCCCGCGCGTTGCAGACACGTCGTGTTGTCGGCCACCGAATACCCCGCGGTCGTCCGGATGTTGGACCGCCAGCGGCCTCGGGTCGGCGGCCGGAACGAGAACGTCACGGTGGCGTTGTGGGCATCCCGCACACTGCGGAACAGATTGCCCGCGCTCAGCCGGTCCGACGTCGTCCGCGACAGGTCGAAGCTCGTGAACACGCCGCCGATCCAGGTCACGGCGGCGGACGGCGTGAACGTTTTCTCGATCGTGCTGTTCAGCGCCACATCGCTTCCCGCGAACGCTCCCCCCCCTCCCCCGAATGTGGGCTGCTCGTTCAGCGATTCCACCCGCCGGTATCCGACCCGGGCGGTGACGCTCGAGAACAGCCGGCCGACGAGCCGCCGTCCCGGGGTAAACGACCAGCTGATCGACCCGTTCGGCCATTCCTCCGCCCGGGTGCGAATCGGGACTTGCTCGTCGGTCCGCAGCGTCCAGAGGATGCCGCGCGTGATCCGATACGTGGCGTTGGCGCGCAGCCCCAGCGGGAGCACCGCTGCGCCACCGCTCGACAGGGTCGTAGTCTGCGTCGCCGAGGTCGCGAGCAAGCCGTCCACCTGGCGGAACGCCCCGAAGCCGCCGAGTGCCAGCTGGTAGCCTGCCGGCGGCGTATCGGTCGCGCGGCTGAAGCTCGACCCCTGCTGGGCACTGTAGGTCACGTCGAGCCCCGTGATATGACCGAGCCAGTCGGCGAGCCCCGAGGAGTCGCCGAACACCGCCTGGGCCAGACGCCGCGCGTCGACCTGCGCACCGGTCTCGAGCCGGCGCGCGTTCGTGAACGCCGCCGGTACGCGGAACTCGCCTGCGGTGTCACCCACCGTGCGCGCCGGCTCACGCGCGTTCGGATCGCGGCTGAACGCGAATGACGAGCCGAGCGACGCGCGCGGCCGGATCCACGCTCCGATTCTGGGTGTGAGGGCGATCGACGTCGTGACGAGACGCTGCGTCTCGAGACCCACATCGTTCCCGAACAATGTGCTGCGCTGCTGCCGGATCAATCGGCCCATCGTCGTCGAGTCGCCGTAGTCGCGGAGATCGCGCGTCGAGACCGCGTCGACACCGACCGACATGCCCGGCACGGGCGTGAGCTGCACGCCGCCCGAGTTTTGCCACGCCCGGGTCTGCGAGAGCGCCGGCGGCGCGGTGTCACCCGCCTGCTGAATCGGGACGACGAAGGTGAACCGCTCGGCGTCGCTGCCGATGATGCCGGATCGAAAATGGATCCGTGAGGGATTGAGGCGCAGCGGCACTCCCGCCACGCGCGTCACCGTGGCAGTGGGCGCCGTGGTGTAGTCGAGATTCAGCGCGTAGCTCGACGCGCTCGCCCGGGACAACGAGGTGCGCGTATCCCCGTTCGTATACGATCCGAAGAGCGACACCGGATCGAGCATCCAGCGTGCGAGACCGCCCGCCGCCTGACGGACGCGGCGGGCCGAAAACGCGTAGCTCGCCGAGCTGGTGCGGGGCGTGCGGAGTCCCTGGAGGGCATCGCCGCGCACGTCGGTGCCGGCGAGATAGAACGGGTCGCTGGAGACGAGCGTGCGCTGCACGGTCACCGGAATGGAGAGTCCCCAGCGGTCGGGGAGGAACCGATCCACCCGCAGCGTGCCGCTGACGTTGGCACTGTTGTCCGTGACGTATGAGGGATCGTCGGTCAATTGGCGGAACTGCCCGTCGCGGCGCGACAGGCTGATGGCCAGGTCGGCGACATCCGCCGCCGCCACCGCGACATCGAGCGCGCCCGCTGCGCCGGTCTCCTGCACCACGTCGCCCAACCGGATGTCGTCGACCCACAGCTCCGCCTGATCGATCACGACGCCCGTCTGGATCCGCCACATGCCCGCCGCGATTTCCTGCACGCGCGCGAGGTTCGGCGGCGCGGTGCCCGGATCGTGCACGTGCGCGATGTAGGGGCCGTCGCACATGACGTAAGAGGAATCGGGAATCAGGAGACTCGAGTCCGGGCAGCCGGGATAGACCTGGGGGTTGTCGCCGCGAAGCCAAGCCTGCTCGATCCGCGCCCGCAGCGCGACCCACCGCTCGAACTGGACGACGACCTCGGGCTCCCAGGTCGTCGTGCGCGCGGGCGTGTGATACATGTAGAAATTGTCCTGATCCTTTCCCGCCTTGATGAAGAACTCGAGATCCCCGTCTTCCCACCCCACGCCGCGGCCGCGCGCCCACACCCGCAGCGTCCGATACTTGAGGAAGTTCTTGTCCCCCTCGGTGTTGAAGCGGAGATATGCTTCGGCGCGTTGCCCCAGCCCGAGTCCGCTCGCAAGCACGCGCATCGACCGCTCGTTGATCTCGGTGGCCGTGAGTTGAAACCCGGCGTTGCGCTGTCCGGCTTGATCAGTGACACCGGGCGGCGACGTGTAGCCCAGATCCTGATTCTCGGTGCTGATGACGGAGGCGACGACTTCGCCGATCCCGGTGCCGCGATCGCCGGCGATTCCGGGAAGCGGCGTGTCGCTGCGCTTCACCCAGGAGCTGCCGATGAGCCGCACGCGCGCGAGCGCGAAGGGCAACTCGGCCTCCACGCCGGTCGGCGCGGGCGCCACGACGGTGATCCGCAGCGATTGGACCTGGCGCAAACTCGGCGCCCCGACCTGCAGCGTATCGGTGCGGAACGGAATCCGGTACAGCCGCCAGCCGGCGCCGGCGGTCATGCCGCCGTCACGCACGAAGTAGCGGGGGTCGCCGATCGGAAAGACGTAGCGGACGAAGCTTTCGGACGTCCGCACGCCGGTGAGTGAATCGAGCGCGAAGTCGCCGTCTTGATCTTCGGTATCCACGGCGTTGTTGTGCCGGCCGCAGCGCGACCGGAGATCCCCGAAGGTGAACGGGACGAACTGGCCGTTCTGGGTGGCCGAGCAGAGCGGCAGCGTATCCACCACGGCGCCGCGCGTGGCGTCGAAGATGCCGTCCACCAAGCGGTCGGAGAGAATTCCCTCATCGTTCAGCGTCGCGCTCCAGGTTTGCGTGCGAGGATCGCGCTCGGAGTCGAGGCGGCCGGCGCCCACGCGCCGCACGCCGGCGTAGCTCGTGTCTCCCGCAAGACTCACCTTCACGGTCTCCGGCACGAACGCGAGCGCGTCCTCGAACACGCTGCCGAAGTCGAACAGCAGCGTCGTCCCGTTCGCGCGGGCGGTGCGCGGCGCGTCTTCCCAGACCCACAGCTCCAGGAACTCGACGCGCGAGAGATCGACACCGGTGGCCGACAGCGTCTGGGTGATGGAGCGCCAGCGCGGCGCGTTTTGCGGCGCACGAGTCCAGTTCGGAATCCCGGCGGTGTTCGCGAGGCCGAGGATGCTGTCGGGTTTGAGGGTCAGCCACAGCACCGGCTCGGCGGCCTGTGTCTGTCCCGTGAAGCGCAGCGTGGGATCGATCTGCTGCGGCAGAAACTGCAGCGGCGCGAGCTGGCCGCCGCTCTGCTGGTAGGGCAGGCTCTGCCAGGTCAGAAACGCGGCTTGATTGGGGTCGAAGGCGGTGGTGAAGCCGAGCGGCTCGACGCCGCGCACCGACGTCGGAATGCTGCTCCAATGCCACGTGTTGTCGGCGAGACTGATCGAGCGAGCGTCGCCGCCCTCGAATTCCTCGATGTACGCCTGGCCGAAGCGATTGGGCGACGGCTTCGAGATGGCCAGCTCGCCATTCACGCTCAGCGCCGAGGGGACCGTCGTATGGACGCCGGGGAGCGCGTTCATGAGGCGCGTGATCCACTCGGGCTGGAAGCGCAGCTCCGTCGATATGCCGCCGATGAATCCCGACGACGGCTCGAAACCGAGCGGCGGCCGGGTGTAGGTACTCTGCTCGTTCTGGAAGATGCCGAGCAGGTTGACCTGCCCGACGGCGCCGAGGTCGTAGCGCGCCGAGAGCCCGTACGTGGTCGTGGGCGCGAGCGAGAATGCAGCGCGTTCCTCGAACTGGGCGCGGATCTGCGCCGACCCTCCCTGGAACAGGGCATCGGGGTTCTTGAACTGCACCTGCCCCGTCGTGTAGTCGATCGTGTAGTCGGTCTCGCGCGTGAGCAGCCGCGTACCGAGGTAGAGGCGCTCACTCCCTTCGCGGATCTGGAAGCTGTTCAACGACAGGAGCGAGCGGTCGGGCGACGCCGTCGCGTCGGCGTGCAGGCGGAGCGCAAAAACCGACGGCGGTCCCTGCGTGGCCAGATACGCCCTGGGCGTGCGATACAGCGAGTCGTTCCGTTCTGTGGCGGACAGCCGCGTCGAGTCGGCAAAGGGAATAAGGTGCGGGAAGACGATGAACAGATCGCGCACCGGATCGCCCTGGTTGGGGTCGCGGGTGCGGGGGAACAGGCGGTTGTACTGATCGAATAGAGTCCCGTCGTTCTGGAGTGCGAGGCCCAGGCGCTGGAGATAGGTGTCGCCGCCCGCACCGCGCTCCCGCTGGTTCACGCTCAACGTGAGCGCGACGCTGGTGCGATCGATCTCCCGCCCACCCACGCGGTACGCGCTGCGGATTTCGAACCGGAATGTCGGCGACGCCGCGGTCACCGCCGGTTTGGGGTCGTACAACAGGCGCAGCGTGTCCACGACCGCCGTGTCGCTGCGCGCATCCACGGGGAATGTGCCGACCGAATCGGTCCTGCTCGCCGAGATGTAGGAGGCGGCGAGGTAGTCGCTCTGGTCCAGCCGGTTCGCCAGCGCAAACCACGTTCCGGTGGGATCGACGTAGTAGTCTTTGCCCTCTTGCAGGATTTCCCACTCGAACGGGCCCTCGCGCTGGATGCTGCAATCGACCGCCCGGA
The DNA here is from genome assembly GCA_035575675.1 of Gemmatimonadales bacterium. Classification (GTDB taxonomy): domain Bacteria; phylum Gemmatimonadota; class Gemmatimonadetes; order Gemmatimonadales; family GWC2-71-9; genus 20CM-2-65-7. The sequence continues at coordinate 89,305 of DATLXS010000100.1, read as the reverse complement.
GGCCGGGCGCACAGGCGACCGCGCGTACGCCGCCGACGTTCTGGTTCCCGGTCGCGCTGGGCGCGACGGCGCGACGGCGATAGACGCGCAGCGCGCCGACCGTGAGGGAATCGGGCCGCGGGATTTGGTCGAGTTGCAGAATGTCGAGGGCGGGATATCCCGGGACAGCCGCCGGATCGATGACGAAGAAGAACCGGCCGGATTCATAGTCGAGATCGCGCGCTTCGCGGTCGAGCGGCTGGCTGGTGACGTCGCCGACGCTGTAGAAGCGGTCTTTGACGATGTTGCCCTTTTGTTGCGCCAGGATGCCGCGCAGCTCGAGCGGGCCGACCTGCGCGATCGCCTGGATGCCGAAATTGTTCGCCGGAACCTGCGCCGTGATGAACCGCGACGGCGGCGCCTGGAACGTCACGTTGCCCGCCTCGACCCGGCGCAGGACCTCGTCCTCCAACCCCTCGTACCAGACATGGAGGTTGTTGTTGGCGTCGAACTCGCGCTGGCTGTCGAAGTCGACGTCGACGTGCAACCGCTCGCCGACGACGCCGGCGCTCCGAATCGCGTACTGCGGGTTCGGCGTTATCGTCGGGAATCCCGAATTGCACCCCGACAGTGTGAGCTGGACCTCCTGCGACGTGCAGCGCAGGTTGCGGAACTGATCCGCCTTGAGCTCCAGCCGCAGGTTGAGCTGCATGCCGAGCTCGGCGTTAGGAGCGGCGGCGAGGGGCGGCGAAGGGGCGGCGTTAACGGCGGCGGCGGAGGGCGGCGAAAGGGCGGCGAAGGGCGGCGAAAGAACTGGACGACGTCGCGCGAGCACGCGTTCCGCCCACGCTTGCGCGACGAGGGCCGGGGGGACTCGCGCGCCGAGGCGGCCGCCGGGCGCCAGTGCGGGATGGCGCGGCGGAGCGAGTGGCGGCACGCCAAACGTGTACACAGGAGCCTGCGCATGAACCCGGGGTACGACGAGCGTGAGGGCGAGTCCAACTAGCTGGGCGAGACGCCGCATCCCTTGTAGAGACTTGGGGTTCCGAATATAATGGCGCGACCAACCGTGCGCATCCTGAGCCGTTACATCCTGCGGCAACACATTCCTCCGCTCCTCTACGCGCTCTCGGCGCTGACGTGCGCGATGCTCGTCAATCAGATCGCGAAGCAGTTCGGCAACTTCGTCGGCAAAGGCCTCCCCTGGGGCGTCATCTTCGAAGTGTTCGCGCTCTCGATTCCGTTCATCGTGGCTATGACGTTGCCGATGGCGGTGCTGGTGGCCGTCCTGTACACGTTCAGTCATCTCGCCGCCGACAACGAGGTCACGGCGATGAAAGCGAGCGGCATCAGCGTCGGCCGCGTGCTCGCACCCGTGCTCGGTGGCGCGACCCTGATCGCCGTTGTCGCGCTCATCTGGAACGATCAGATCCTGCCCCGCTCGAACCACACGCTGCGGACGCTCCTCGTCGATATCCAGCGGAAGAAGCCGACGTTTCAGTTGAAAGAGCAGGTGATCAACGAAGTCGTGGCGGGCCAGTTCTTCCTGCGCGCCGCCCGCATTGACCCTGCCGCGAACACGCTGAGCGATGTGACGATTTACGATCTGGAGGACCCCGACCGGCGGCGCATCATCCTGGCCGACTCCGGCCGCATGGCCTACACCAGCGGCGGGACCGACCTGTACCTGACGCTCCGCGACGGCGAAGTGCACGAGATCAAGCGCACCGATCCGGAGCACTTCAATAGAACGTTCTACACGGTCAATCGCATCAAGGTCGTGGGCGTCAGCAACACATTCGAGCCGACCAAGAACGACGAGTATCGCGGCGATCGCGAGATGACGATTTGCGCGATGCAGGACGTCGTGGGGCAGGCCCGGCAGGATCAGGAACGCGTGCGCGTCGAGGCGCTCGCGGCGGTCTCCGCCGAGCTGCGCCAGGTCGCCAGGCTCGCGCCGCGCTCTACCCCGGTCCCAGCCGCGGACACCACTCCCCCGTCCCCCACCACCTACTGCGCGGTGCTCGGCATGATCGCGCGGCTCGTTGGCCCGCGCACCGCGCAGGCCGCCCAGGCCACGCCCCGGGGGGGGGGCGGACGGCGGCCGCCGCCGAGCGCCGTCACGAACCTCGCGTACACGGCGCAGACGGCGGCGGGATACAACCAGCGGCTCCGCGCCGCCCGCCAGCGCGCGGCGGTCTACCAAGTCGAGATTCAGAAGAAGCTGGCGATCTCCGCCGCCTGCGTGATCTTCGCGCTGCTCGGCATGCCGCTCGCAATCCGCTATCCGCGCGGCGGCGTGGGACTCGTGATCGGGACCAGCCTGGCGGTGTTTTCCATCTACTACGTCGGCTTGATCGGCGGCGAGGAATTGGGCGACCGGCTCATTCTTCCGCCGTTCCTCGCGATGTGGTGGCCGAATCTCATTTTCCTGATCGTCGCGATCCCGCTGCTCCTCAGCGTGCGGCGCGCCGGAGGCACCGCGCATGGCGGCGATTGGGATGAGCTGAAAGAGGCGTTGTTCGGCTGGGTGGGGCGATTGCGGAACGCGGAACGCGGAACGCGGAACGTATGATCCGGCTTCGTTCCGCGTTCCGAGTTCCGAGTTCCGCGTTGAGGTTGAGGACGCTCGATCGCTATCTGTTGCGCGAGTGGCTGCGGGTCCTCCTCATCACGCTGCTCGGCTTCCCGATTCTCGTCATCGTGATCGATCTGACCGACAAACTCGACCAGTACATGGCGCGCGGGATCAAGCCGGGGACGGTCGCATTCTCGTACGTCTTCGATCTGCCGGAGAAGATGTTCCTCGTGCTGCCCGTCGCGGTGTTGTTTGCCACGGTGTTCACGGTCGGCGCGCTCGGCCGCCATTCCGAGCTCACGGCGGCGAAAGCGTCGGGGATCTCGTTTCACCGGCTCGTCCGGCCGCTGTTCGCCGCGGCCGGCGTCGCGTTCGCGGCGGCCCTCCTGCTCGGCGAAATCGCGCCGGTCGCGACGTCACACCGGCTCGAAATGCTGGGAGAGAAAGCGATTCGCTCCACCAGCTCGCGCTACAACTTCGTGTATCGTGCCGACCGCGGCTGGGTCTACGCGATCCGCGCGCTCGAGCTGCGCTCGAAGGAGATGACGGACGTGATGCTGGAGCGCGAAGGCGTGGGCCTCGCGTATCCCACGATTGTGCTCGCGGCGCAGCGCGCCGTCTACAACGACACCGTCAAGACGCGCCCGCCCCGCTGGACGCTGCATCACGGCGCGCTGCGCTACTTCGCGGGGAACGAGCCGGGCGGGGAGTCCGCCTTCGAGTTCGACTCGCTGCAGTCGCGCACGCTGAGCGAGCGGCCGGTGGATCTTCTCGCCGAGCCCAAGGGGCCGGACGAAATGCGCTACGGCGAGTTGCGCCGCTACATCGACGCGCTGACGCGCAGCGGCTCGAATGCCAAGAAGCTGCAGGTGGAGCTGGCGCTCAAGATCGCAATTCCGTTCATCTGTCTGTTGATCGCGCTGTTCGGCGCTCCGCTCGCGATCTCGAGCCCCAAGAGCGGCGCGGCCTGGGGCGTCGCCGCGAGTCTGGCGACCACCTTCATCGTGCTGTTGATGTTTCAGCTCGCGAAGGCGGTCGGCGCGGGCGGTGTGTTGCCTCCGATGCTCGCGGCGTGGACGCCGAATCTTCTCGTTGGTGTCGCGGCCGTGTATCTGCTGCGTAAAGCGCCTACCTAACGTCCTTGACGGGCCTGCGAGGCCGGGCGACTTTCTCCCCGTCTCGATGGTCGCCAGCACCCGGTGTTCGTTCCCTCTCAGGAGAGGTCCATCCATGCGTTGGATCGTTCGATCCTGCCGCGCCCTCGGGGCGTTGGCCGTTGTTTCCCTGTTCCAGCCGGGCGCGGCATTCGCGCAGGGCGTGACCACCGGCGCGATCTCCGGGAAGGTGACGGATGCCAATGGTCAGCCGGTAGCCGAGGCGGCCGTGCAAGTCACGAACCGCGGCAGCGGTTTCACAACGACGGTGCGAAGCCGAAGCAATGGCCAGTATCTGATCCAAGGCCTGGAAGTGGGGGGGCCGTACACGGTCGCGGTGCGCGCCATCGGATTCCAGCCATTCACCCGTGACGGCATCGTCGTCAATCTCTCCGAGCAGACCAAGGTGGATCCGCAGCTGGTCGCACAGGCCATCGAGCTGGCAGCCAAACCGGTGTACGGCGAGGCGACTCCGGATTTCGCCCCGACGCGGCAGGGCGTTTCGACGCAGATCTCCGATACGCTGGTACAGCGGATCCCCACGTTCAGCCGGGACTTCATCGATCAGCTGAAGCTGGCGCCGCAGGTCGTCTATCCGGCCAGCGGGGCGGCAAGCGCTGCCGGCGCGTACAATCGATTCAACACCATCACCATCGACGGCGCGAACCAGAGCGAGCGCTTCAATCTCAGCGCCACGAACGGCGTGCCGGGTGGCAGCGCCGGCGGCAAGATCATCTCCCTCGACGCCGTCAAGGAGTTCCGGGTGCTGTTCACACCCACCGACGTGCGCCAGGGCAGCTTTGCCGGCATGCTCGTCAACGCGGTGACGAAGAGCGGCACCAATGAGCTGCACGGCGGCGCGCTCTACACCTACCGCAACAGCGATGCCCTCGCCGGCGTCCAGCTCGTTGGCGCGCCGCTCCGCAAGCCCGCGTTCAACGTGAAGCAGTACGGCTTCAACCTCGGCGGGCCGATCATCAAGGACCGGCTGCAATTCTTCATCGCACCCGAGTGGCAGCAGCGGACCGACCCCGCGGCGGGGCCCTACTACCTCTCCGGCCAGCCCTCGCCCGCGCCGGACGATCCCGCCGTTCCCCTCGACAGCATTACGCGCATCACCACCGCGATGCAGACCTACGGCTTCAACGCCGGCGCCACCGGTCCGGTCGAGAAGGAAACGCCGCTCACGAATCTGTTTGGCCGGCTCGATTTCCAGATTTCCCCGGTCCACCGCTTCGTGATCCGGCAGATCATCAACCACGACGTGCAGGACGACTTCTCGCGCAACGTCAACACGTTCAACGCCGACCCGACGGTCCAGAATTCCGGCTTCCGTCTCGGGACGAACGCGATCAAGCGCGACGCGAAGAACAACTCCACCACCGCCCAGCTGTATTCCAATTTCTCGAACGGGATGTCGAACGAGCTGATCGTCGGCTACAGCACGATCAAGGACGAGCGTATCGTTCCCGTGGATGCACCGGAAATCACCGTCGGCGTGCAGGTCGGCGCGTTGCGCCGCTCGGTGACCTTCGGCACCGAACAATTCTCCCCGGGCAATTTGCTCAAGCAGTCGATCTTCGAGACCGTCGACAACTTCACGATCCCGAAGGGGGCGCACACGCTGACGTTCGGCGGGCGGCTCGACTTCACGCACATCTTCAATAACTTCGCTCAGGGCTCGTTCGGTGTGTACAAATTCCTCAACACCGACAGCCTGATCGCCGGCCGGGCGGCAGGCTACGCCGTCGGCTACGCCAACAGCCGGAACCCCGCCGACATTCCCGCGGACTTCCACGTCAAAGTGTTCAGCCTGTACGGCCAGGATCAGTGGGCAGTGAACGATCGCCTGACGATCACGGCCGGGCTGCGCGCCGACATTCCGAGCCTGCCCGAGACGCCTTCGCAGAACGACACGCTGCGCGTGAAGCTCGATTCCGCATCGGGCGGGCAGTTTACCATCAGTACCAGCACGAAGCCGGGTAGCTCCGTGCTGTTGTCGCCGCGGATCGGATTCAACTACAACCCGGGTGGCTTGAGCCAGAACCAGATCCGCGGCGGCATCGGTGTATTCACCGGGCCCCCGCCCTACCTCCTGTTGGGGAACGCGTACGCGAACACGGGCCTCGGCCTGGTCCGGCTGGCTTGCACCACGCCGGCGACGGTGCCGGCGTTCACCGTCGACGTCAGCGCATTGCCGACGTCATGCGCCGGCCAACCCGCGCCGGGTCCCGGCCAGGCCGGCACCCTCGGCGTGAACATCACGGATCCGAACTTCAAGTATCCGCAGTACCTGGGCCTGTCACTGGGGTTTGACCGTCAGCTGCCGGCGGGGTTCGTGCTCACTGTCGAGGGCATGTATCGCAAGGCCATCAACGGCGTGCTCGTCAAGGATGCGAACTTCAAAGGCCCGCGCTTGGTCGGTGGAGTTCCCTACACCGACCGCGACGGGCGGGTGCTTTACGCCGATACGATCAGTGCAACCGGTGCCGTCACCGACACAACGCAGCGGTGGCTCAGGTCGCTGCGCGGTGTGCAGTTCACCGAAGGCATCATCGAAGTGACGAACCAGTCGAAGGATTACAACTACTCGATCTCCAGCCAGCTCCACCGGCGCTTCTCCGACCACTTTGAAGCGACCGTCGCGTATACCTATATGAAGGCGATGGATGTGCAGAGTCTCACATCGGACCGCGCGATCTCGAACTTCCGGAATGCGCGGCAGCTTTCGACCTCGCACGATGACCTCGAGGCCACGACGTCGGTGTTCTCGCGGCCGAGCCGGCTCCTCGCGTACGGCACCTACACGCTGCCGTGGAAAACCGACATCACGCTGTACTACGAGGGAACGTCGGGCGTGCCGTTCGTCTACGTGACCAACGGCGATTTGAACGGCGATCTCGTCAACGGCAACGACCCGATTTACGTGCCGCGCAACGCCACGGACCCGAGCGAGATCCTGATCGGGACGTACGCCGCCGCGACCGGCGTCTTCACGCAGAACGTCTCCCAGGCACAGGCATTCGAGAACTTCATCAAGTCGCAGCCCTGCCTCGACCGCCAGCGCGGCCGGATCATGGGGCGGGACAGCTGCCGCTCGCCATTCCAGAACCGGCTCGATCTGTCGATTCGCCAGGCGATCCCGTCGGTGCGCGGTCAGGCGCTGTCGCTGCAGCTCGACATTTTCAACTTCCTCAACCTGCTCGACCCGAGCTGGGGCCAGATCAAGCTGCCGACGCTGAGCCCGGTGTTCAACAACCAGTCGGCGCTCATTCAGAGCGCGCGGACGGCCGGACCGCTGAGCACGTCGCAGCCGGTGTTCACGTTCGACACGCGGCTGTATGACGCGACGACGTTGCAGCCGAAGGCGTTTATCGCCAGGTCGACGCTGGCGAGCAACTACCAGGTGCAGCTGACGCTGCGGTATGCGTTTTGATGGGCTGATGGGCTGATGGGCAGTGCTGATGTAGGGGCGCAGCATGCTGCGCCCCTACTGTTGTTTATCCGACGGATGCGCCTCGGCGGCGCCGGAATTGCTCCCACAGGATATACGCCGGCACGCCGCTCAGAATGATCCCAATATCGACGGCGAAGCTGGCCGTCTCGCGCACGAGATAATTCCCGAGCAGGAAGAGCGCGGCCACGAGAAACACGAGCGGCACCACTGGATAGCCCCAGGTTCGGTAGGGACGCTCGAGGTCCGGCTTGGTGCGCCGCAGCACGAACACCCCCGCGACCGCCAGCGCGTAGAACGGCCAGATACCGATGATGAACTGGTCCGCGAGCGCGGTGAAGGTTCGCACCAGAATGAAGATCATCCCCATAACGGTCATCAGCACCACGGCGGCCGTCGGCGCGTGAGTTTTCGGATCGACGCGCGCGATCAGGCGGGGGAACAGGTTGTCCTCCGCCGCGGCAAAGAAGATCCGCGGCGCGGTCATCATCGAGCCGTTCAACGTCCCGAACGTGCTGACCGCGATCGCCGCCGATACCACCACGACTCCCGCGGGACCGATGACGAGCTTTGCCACGTCCGCCGCGACCAGCTCGGCGTGCTTCATCTGCTCGATGGGAATCAGATAGAGGTACACGAGGTTGGCGCTCAGGTAGAGCACGACGACCGTCGCGGTGCCGAGCAGCAGCGCGCGCGGCAGAATCTTCTGCGGGTCGCGCACCTCGCCGCCTACGAACGCTAGATCGGCCCAGCCGTCGTAGGCCCAGAGAATCGCCACCATCGCGAGCAAGAACGGCGACAGCCCGACCGCGGCGCGCTGCGCGAAGATCCCGCCCGCGGGCAGCGCCGCCGAGCGGGTGCCGAGCGCGAAGCCCAGCACGACGAGCAGCGCGAGCGCCCCGACCTTGAACACGGTGCTCAGGTTCTGTAGCACGGCGCCGCGATGGATGCCGAAATAGTTCACTGTGCCGACCAGGATGATGTATCCGGCGCCGAGCAGCTGCTCGGCGCGGATGTCGATCGGGCCGATGGCCGCTACGATGGCGGCGGGATCGAGGCCGAATGTTCTGAGCGTGTAGGCGGATGCCGTAATGCCGATCGCGCCGTACGCGCCCGGCCGGATCACCCACAGCTCGGCCCACGCGAACAGGAACGCCGGCAGCCGGCCGAACGACTCGCGCACGAACACGTACACGCCGCCCGAACGGGGGAAGGCCGCCGCGAGCTCCGAGTAGGTGAGCGCGCCGCACAGCACGACCACGGCGCCCACCACCCACGCGAGCAGAAACAGCGGGACATCGTCGATGCGCTGCGCGACGCTCGCCGGCGTGCGAAAGATGCCGCTGCCGATCGTCGAGCCCACCAGGACGGCGACGGCGCTCCACAGGCCGAGGCGGCGCGTCAAGCGCTCGCCCCAGCGGTCGGCGGGCATTATCGATGCAGACATGGAAGGGCAATATACGATGCCCAAACGCGGCTGACGGCGGTCTTCCTTTTTTCTCCCCCTGCAAGCAAGCAGCGAGCATGTCATCCTGAGCGGAGCGCGCGGCACGCGCGCGTAGCGAAGGACCTGCTTTTGTGATGGGCCCCCAAGAGCAGGTCCTTCGCGCCTTCGGCGCTCAGGATGACAAGCCGCGCTTCGTCTTTTTCAAATAATGAAGAGGGAATAAAAGAACGCTCCCTCACACGGCGCACACAACCGGGGTGCTTGACAGCGCCTCCCCGGGGGGCATACTGGAACGTCGGACTCGGCTCACCTGGAGGACTCTTCATGCATTGCCGTTCGCTCCCGCGCCTCGCGGCGGTGTCCCTGCTCGCACTGAGTTGCCAGACGTCACGGGCGTATGACCGCACCAATGACCCCGGCGGCAGGCCGTTGTCCCACACGACGACCGGCAGCTTGATCATCCAGGGCCGCGCACTCACCGCGGATCCGGGCCGCACCGTCCTCGACGCCATCCGACATGCCATGCCGCAGCTGCATATCTCCGGGTGGACGCAGTACACGCGCTGCCCAATGATCCAACTGCGCGGCATGGACAGTCTCGAGGGCAATAACGATCCCGACGTCTACGTCGACGGAACTCGCACCACCGATACCTGCCCGCTCGTCGCGATTCAGGCGGTGTCCACGGAGCGCATCGAAGTGTATCCCATGGGAATGACGTCGCGCCCCGGCTACCCGAGCAGCGGCCACGGCTTGATCCTCATCTTCCTCGCCCGCGCAGACACCGACAGCACCTGAAACAGAAACCCCCGGAGGATGACCCCCCGGGGGCTTCGCACATCATTGCAAGGTCTCTTTACGGACAGTAAGCCGGCGGTGGACGAACCGGGCTCGTCGTCCGTCCGGTGAACCACAGCGGTTTGGAGATATCGTTGCCCGCGCTAAATCCCTGAGCCGAGACCGCAGCGGTGAGGTTGGTTGCGTTCAAGACCCCCTCGTTGTCGTCATACGGCAGGCGCTCAGGATTCGAGCGCGCGCCACTCGGCATCGCGGCGTGGCATCCTGGCACGATGGTCGGGACCCCCGTGCGCCGCACTTCCGTCCAGGCTTCCGGCCCCTGCATGAACAGCGCGATCCATTTCTGGAACGCGATCTGTTGCAGGTGTCCGGCTAGCGTCGCTCCAAGGGCAACGCCGGTGGAGTCGTACGCGGAATCGTACGCCACCTTCCCTTGCGCCAGGTAGCGAGTGATGGTCGTGTCCGGAATGGCGAACTGCCGCATCGCCGCAGTAATGGCATTGGTGTAGAACGTCGCCGCAGCCGCCGTGCCACCCGGAATCCAGCCACGCTCCGCCGCCTCGGCCTGGAGGAACAGCACCTCCGGGTACCCCAGCAACACCAACGGAGCATCCGGCGTCTCACGCCACAGTGCCCCGATGCGCGAGATGTACTTCAGCGCGTCGAGCGAGTCGATCCTCTCACCATCCAGCAGGCCATTCGCTAAACCGCGATACGCCGTACCAGCCGGAGGGACCTGCGCGTAAACGGGCAGACGGGGATCGTTCCAGCTGTTCAGGGTGTCTACAAACGACCGGCTCAACCCGTAGTCGTCGCGGTTGCCGACGTGGGCGTCAGCGTAAATCGGGTTCTGGTTTGGCGAAGTTGCGAGGTACAGGAGCTCGGCGTTGTCGGCGTTGCTCGTGAACACGCCGCCGGCAGCAGCGACGGCCGCCGCGGCTTCACTCTGCGCCTTCGCCGGATCCGCCTTCGATAGATGGATCGCCAGCCGCAGCCGCAGCGAGTTGGCGAACTTCTGCCACTTCGCCATGTCACCACCGTACATCAGATCGCCATTCGAGAAACCCCTGGCACCGCCCGCGGTATCGAATGCGGGGCTCGCCGCCGCCAGGTTCGCGAACAGACTGTCATAAATGGACTGCTGCGAATCGTACACCGGATGGAGGACGGTGTCGCCCCGCAGCGCCTGCGAATAGGGGAGATCGCCCATCATATCGGTCATGACACTGAAGGTGTATGCCTTCAGGACCTTGCCTACCGACGTCCAGTTGGGGGCGTTGGACGCCTGGCCTTTGACGATCATACGCTGGACGTCTTCCAGGACGCTGCTGTACAGACCCCAGCCGCCGCTCGTGCCGGACCGCACGATGAATTTGTCCTCGTCGCGGTACTGGATTTCCGAGTAGTACTGCACCCAGAGCCCACCGCCCCGGATATTCAGGCTCGTCACACCATTGACGCTGTTCGCCAATACCTGAATGACACTGGGCAGGATCGACGGCGGTGGGACATCCACCGGGCCGTTCGGGTTTTGATTGATCGACGTCAAATCGCCGCACGCCGTAATTGCAGCCAGCGCGGCGAAGACGCTCAGGATCTTGTATCGCATATGGTCTTTCTCCTGGGCGGCTACGGCCGCACGGACATGGTGAAGCCAATGCTGCGCGCGGTCGGCAGCTGGCCGTTCTCGACACCCTGGCGATTGCTCGTGTCGAAGGCGGTTTCGGGATCGATGGTCTTTTGCTTGGCGAACAAGAGCAGGTTGCGCCCGACGATGGCCACGTTCGCATCCGAGAAGCCGAGGAAGCGAGCAACCGAGGACGGGAGCGTGTACGCCAGGCGAGCTTCGCGCAGCTTGAAGTACGTCGCGTCCAAGATGCCCGCCTCCTGCGCGTTAAACGTGTTGTGCCAGTAATTCTGCGCCAGCACGTGCGTGGTGTCAGGCGCCCCACACGACGGGACGCAGTCGACCCGCGCCGTATCCAAGTAGACGGCGTTCGGTACCACGTAGCCAGGATTGTTCCAGTCGAGCTCACGGCCGGCCAATGTGCTCGCGAGCACGCCGGAGTACTGGCCGAACCACTTCGTGACCGAGTACACCTGGCCGCCCATCTGGCCGTCGAACGAGAACGAGAAGCTGAAGCGCTTGTAGCTGATCGTGTTGCTGATCCCGCCCACCCAGTCCGGGTTGTAATTGCCGAGCACCTGCTGGCTCGCATCCTGCAGCGGCCGGCCGTTCGTGCCGACGACGATGTGGCCCTGCGCGTCACGCTGCCATTTGTAGCCGACGAGGTTGCCGTACGGTTGGCCGGAGTCGGCGGTCACGTTCACACCCCAGTAATTGCCGACCACGATCCGCGACACGCCGCCGTAGAGCGACATGACCTTGTTGCTGTTCTTCGACCAGTTCACCACGACGTTCCAGCGGAAGTCCGGCTTCTCGATCGGCGTCATCGTCGCCGCGATCTCAAAACCGCGGTTGCGCACTTCGCCGGAGTTCACGACCGCGCTGCCGTACCCCGTCGCGGCCGAGATCGATACCGGCAGGATTTGATTCGTCGTGGACTTCTGATAAACCGTGGCGTTGAGGATCACTTTGTCACGCAAGAAGCCCAGGTCGGCGCCGAGTTCCTCGCCAGTTGTCTGTTCCGGCTTCAAGCTGGCGTTCGGGAGCCGGTCCGGCGCGGTGAAGCTGGGCGAGCCGGCCCACGCCGTCCCAGCGCCATACACCGCCGCCAGCTGATACGGATCGGTGTCGTTCCCCACGCGCGTCCAACTCACCCGCACCTTGCCGTACGACAGGAAGGTGTTTTGCAGCTTGAGGGCGTCGGTGAAGACGAAGGCCGCGCCAATCGACGGATAGAACAGCGAGTTCGCGTTCTTGGGCAGCGTCGACGACCAGTCGTTGCGGCCCGTGATATCGACGTTGAGCCAGTCCTTGAAGTTGAAGTTGGCCGAGCCGTACAGCGAATTCACCTTCTTGTGGCTCACGTACAGTTGCCCGAATGCGACGCCGTCCGAATTGGCCAGCGTGTAGACGCCCGGGATCACCAAGGCGCTCACCTGCCCGATGTTGGTGTTGAAGTCGTTGATGCGCTGGTTGCCGCCCGCGTTCACGGTCAGGCTCAGCGCTGGAGTCAACGGCCGGTTCGCCGTAACGAGGAAGTCGTTGTTCGTCTCACTCCGGGTCTCGCCGACGTCGAGGAATCCGCCCTGACTGAACGGGGAAATGTCGTTGACGGGGTAGTTCGCGCGGAACTGGTTCTGATACCAGTCACGTCCCGTCCGGCCGGTCACGCTGATCCAGTCGTTCAGTTTGTAAGTGACCGCCGCGTGGCCAAGCCCGCGGTTACGCGAGTAGTCGGTCTGCTTGACGTTCGTCATCCAATACGGGCTGGGGTGATAGCTGTAGTTCCAGCTGTACGGGATGGGCGCGTCAGTCCGCAGATTCGGATTGCCGCGCAGGATCTGCTTCGTGAACGGATCGTTCGGATCGCGGAAGACGTTCTGCTTCAGCATGCTCACGTCCACCTGGCGCCCGAACCAGATGAAGCCCTGCATCGGATCGATCTCTTCGTATGCCTGGGCCGGCTGATTCTGCATGCCGTCCCGGATGTAGTTCACCGACGCCTCGGCGCTCCAGTGATCGGAGACCTGCGTGCCACCGGAAAGCGCGATGTCGGTGCGGTTGTTCGTGTTCTTCGGGTACATGCCGCTTTCATTCGTGCGGCCGACCGACAAGCGCACGTTGCTCGTCGCGCTACTGCGTGCCACCGCGACGTTCGCGTTGATGATGAGACCCGTTTGCCAGAAGTCGCGCACGTTGTTCGGGTGCGCCTGCCACGGCCCCGCTCCGAAGAACTGGTTGCATGGCTTCGAGGTGTCATAATTCTGTGGCTGGCCAATGCCCGGCCGGGGTCCGACCCGATCGCAACCGGTCGTGCGACCATCGAGCTTCGGCCCCCAGCTTTCGTCGGCCTCGTCGTTCGTCCCACCACCGTTGCCGTCGACGAAGTCGAACGCGCCGGAGAAGCCCTGGCCGTATTGGTTCTGATAGTCCGGCAGCCGCAGCGGCGTCTCCATATTCGCGCCAAACGTCCCGGTGACGCCGAAGCCCTGTTGCGGGGCGCCCTTGCCGCTCTTCGTCGTATACACGATCGCGCCGTTCGCAGCGCGCGAGCCATACAGCGCCGCGGCGTTCGGGCCCTTCAGCACGGTCACAGACGCAACGTTGTCCGCGTTGAGATCCGCGGCCGCGTTGCCGACGTCGTACCCACCGAGCGAGCCGCCGCCGTAGCCGCTGTTCGTGGCGGCGGAGTTGTCGATCGGAATACCGTCGACGATGATCAGCGGCTGGTTCTGCCCGAGGATCGAGCTGTTGCCGCGAACGACAATGCGCGCGGAACCGAACGGGTTCGCGGAGTTCGTCACCTGGACGCCGGCGACGTTGCCCTGCAGCGCCGACACGACGTTCTGCGTCGGCACCTGGGACAGCCGGTCACCGGAAAGGGTCTGCTGACCAAAGGACACGCTACCCGGCTCGCGTTCGATGCCGAGCGCCGTGACGACCTTGCCGGTCAGCTCGATCGCGCCTTCTACGAGCGCGACGTCTTGCTGCACCGCGGCGCCGCCGAGCGTGACCTGCATGGAGCTCGTCTGGAAGCCGATGCGCCGCACGGTCAACGTCACCGCGCCGGTGCTGCCCGCCGGCACCACGAGGCTATACCGGCCTTCGATATCCGTGGTGGCGTTCAGGCGCAGGGAGGGAATGCTCACAATCGCGCCGACCAATGGCGCGCCTCCCACGCTGGACTTCACCTGCCCCGACACCGTCGTCGCGTTCTGCGCACTTGCGACGGCCGGCATCAGTCCGAGCAGGACGAGTCCGATTATGAGGGTGGAACGAACGATCCAACGATTGACGGTCATACTGCCTCCTTCAGCTGCGGTTTTCAGACCCACGACAGGGCCACGCGCTCGAGGTGACGGACTACCGCGCGCGGCCGGCGGGACCACCAGTTCAACTCTGTCAACGAGAGTCTGGCCCCCGAACCCTAATCCCGCAAGGGGGCTAGTGTTAACGGTTTGCTCTCCTTGAAACACCGGCATTTCCGTGCGTATTCTACCGCCCATGGCACGACGCTTCGTCACCCTCGCCTGGATCGCCGCCGCCTGCGCCTACCTCCTCATCGTCCTCGGCGCCATCGTGCGCATCAGCGGCTCCGGGATGGGCTGCGGCAACCACTGGCCGCTGTGCAACGGTCACCTCGTTCCTCCCCTTAGCGACATACCAACTGTGATCGAGTGGAGTCACCGGCTGGTGGCTGGGGTGGTTTCAATCCTGGTGGTCGGTCTAGTGGTGCTCGACTGGCGCCGAGCCTGGCCCGCACTCGCCCTGTTGATCGTTCAGATCATCCTCGGCGCCGTCACCGTGAAGACCGGCCTGACGCCGACCTTGGTAGTCCTGCATCTCGCGACGGCGATGCTCCTGCTCGCGGCGCTGATTGTGGCGGCTCGAGGCCTGCGCCCGGGGTCAGCCGTCCTCCTTGCCCTCACATTCGTTACTGTCGTCTTCGGTGCGCTGACGGCGAACCTCGGCGCCATGGCGTCGTGCGGCGGTTTCCCGTTGTGCAATGGGCAACTCATCCCGACCGCCGGTCCGCTCGCCTGGGTTCACTGGACTCACCGGCTGCTCGCATACAGCGTCGCCGGGTATGTGATCTGGTGGATGGCGCGCGATCAACGACGAGCGGGATGGGTGTTGGGGATCGTCCTGCTACAGATCACGATTGCGGCGACGATGATCGCGCTCGGCTTTCCTGGCGCGCTGCAGGCCGCGCACGCCGCGGTGGGAGCGGGGGTGTGGGGGGCGACGGTTATCGCCGCGGTCAACCCACGCAAATTTGAATCACCAAGAGAAGAAGCAGGTCCTTCGCCCCTGCGGGGCTCAGGATGACACGCTCGCTCGCTAGCGTGGAGGAGAATAAATAGTGGGGAGGGGAGAGAAACTTCTTCCCATTTTTTTGGGGGGACGAGTCACGGCTTGTCATCCTGAGCGGAGCGCGCGGAACGCGCGCGCAGCGAAGGACCTGCTGTTGAGTAGTTACACCAGCAACAACTCCTGCTGCGGCTGTTTCGGCGTCACCTCGGGACCAGACTCCGCCAGATACACGTTGATCTCGCTGCGAATGCCAAAGCGTCCCGTCAGGTACACACCCGGCTCGACCGAAAACCCGACGCCGGTGATGAGCGTCCGCTCATCCGCCGTCTCGAAGTTGTCGAGATGCGGACCCGATCCGTGCAGATCGCGATCGATCGAATGTCCGGTGCGATGCACGAAATAGTCCCCGAACCCCGCGGCGCGAATTACACCGCGCGCCGCGTCGTCGAGCGCCGCGCCGGTCACGGCCGCTTTCTTCTTCCAGCGGTCTTGCAACAACCCGACCGCCGCATCCCGCGCCCCGCGCACCGCATCCCACACCTTGCGCACCTCGGCACTCGGCTCTCGCCCCGCAAACCCCATCCAGGTTTGATCGGCAAACACGGTCCCGAGCGCCACCCCCGCCCAGAGGTCGAGCAGCAGTAAGTCGCCTGCAGCGAGAACGCGGTCGGCGCCCGGCTTCGGCTCATAATGCGGATTGGCGGCGTTCGCCTGGAAGCCGACGATCGGCGGATGATCGGTCACGAGGCCGGCGCGCGCGAACGACGCCATCACGCGGGCCTGCACCGTCGTCTCGCGCACCTCGGCGCCCCCCCCACGTGCCAGCTCACTCCCCGCCCAGCGCAACGCGTCGTGCGCGATCTCCCGGAGCGCCTCGGCCGCGCGCCTGTGCCCCGTCAGCTCGCTCGCCGACCAGCGCGCGGCAAAGCGCGTGATCAATGCGCCTGACGACACGACGCGGGCGCCAAACCCCTCGAGCAGCTGGACCACGCCGTGCGGCACGCGGTCGAGGTACGGTACCGCGTCGGACGGCGAGACTTCCATCGCGACCGTCTTGCCGGCGACCAGCGCGCGCAGCTGGCCATGCAGCTCGGACCACGCCGCGTAGGGCCGCACCTCACCGGGGAATCCTTCGAACGACGCAAGCTCGATGCGATGCGCGATCGCGACGGGCTTGCCGGCTCGGGGCAACAACACAAAGAACCGGCGCGTCCCCATGCCGTGGATGCCGAGCACGCGTGTCGCCGACGGATTGATGCCGTGAAAGTCATAGAGCAGCCAGCCGTCGGCGCCGAGCGTGCCGAGCAGCTCGCGCAGGGCGGCAAAATCGAAGTTCTCGAGGAGTCTCATTGGTGCCGGGGATCAGGGCCGGCGGCGCGCCACTCGCATCCCGGCCCGCCGCGCGCGCGGCACGCGACATGGAGCATCGCGCCCTCGTAGCCGACGAGCAGGCGCAGCAGCTCGACCAGACCGGCGCCGTAGAAACCGCAGGCCGCGCCGTCCGGCGTCGCCTGAATCGCGATCGGATCGTTGACGCGCGCAACGGGGAGCCGTTGTTCCCAGCCCAGCTCGGCGCCCAGGACCACGCGCGCCCCGCGCCGCGCCGCGGCATGGCCGAACAGCCGCGACAGGGCGAACATCCGCTTCACCGCGCGGCGCGCGGCGCGCCTGCCCGCGTCGGCGAACACGAGATCGGCATCGGGCCGGCGCCCCACCAGCCGCAGCAGCGCTTCCACGTGCGACGGCTCGACCCGGGCGTCTTTGCGCACGAGCTGCTCGAATTCATCGAGCTGCATTTGCACGGTGGAAGAGAGGCCAAGGCGCTTGACCAACAACTCGTCAGCGAACTCCGTGAGCCCGTCTTCCACGGGAGTGTCGAGATTCTTGACCGCCTCGAGGACGGCGAGCGGGACGATGCTGTGCACCACGGCGCGCGAAACCTAGCATCCCCTCCCCCATTGCGGAACTCATGGAACCACATGAGCCTTCAGGAACAGCCATGGCCAAGTCTCCACCCGTCCCTCCTGCTTCGTCCCCCGTGCCGGTCGATGAGAAGCGCGCCAGCTTCGAGCGCGAAGCGCTGGTGCACCTCGACGTGCTCTACCGCGTCGCCCTGCGCCTCACGGGCAACCCCGCCGATGCCGATGACCTGGTCCAGGAGACCATGCTCAAGGCCTACCGCGCCTGGGATCAGTACGAGAAGGGAACCAATGCGAAGGCGTGGATGCTCACGATTCTGAGGCATGCGTTCATCAATGAGTACCGTCGCCGCACGCGGCACCCCGAAACGGTGGACGTGGATGCCATCGAGCCGTACGCCGTGTTTCCGGACGTGCAGGACGAGGATCCGCAGGGGGCGTTCTTCGACAAGATCGTCGACGACCAGGTATTGCGGGCCATCGATCAGCTGCCCGTGGCGTTTCGGGAGACGCTGGTGCTGAGCGACGTCGAAGGGATGTCATATCAGGAGATCGCGGGCATTCTCGGCGTGCCGGTCGGTACCGTGAAATCGCGGCTGTTTCGTGCCCGCCAGTTGCTGCAGGGCAAGCTCTATGATTACGCGGTCGAGATGGGATACATCAAAGGAAGTCCCGCATGAACTGTCGCGAGTGCGTTGAACATCTCTATGAGTTCCTGGACCGTGAGGTCACGCCGGAGCTCGAGCAGGAAATCCGCGCGCATCTCGAGGACTGCCCGCCGTGCGAGGAGCAGTACGATTTCGAGGAGCTGTTCCTGAAATTCCTGCGCGCCCGGTGCAAGACGCAGGGAGCACCGACGGAGCTCAAGAAGCGCGTGCTGCGCGAGTTGTTCGGGGAGTGAAGTGGCTGACCGGCCGAGGCGTGGCGGCGGCGTTGGGCGTAGGGCTGGCGACCGGATACGGACTGGGATGGCGAGGCTTGCTGTTGCTGCTCGGTTTTTTTGTCTCATCGAGTTTGTTGTCGAACAAGACTTCCCGAAATCATAGACAGGTCATCGCCAATGGCGGCATCGCCGCACTCTCCGCGTTGCTCGGGAGTTGGCTTGCATTCGCCGGTGCGCTCGCTGCGGCGACGGCCGACACCTGGGCCACGGAGATCGGTCGCTTTTCACCCACGCCGCCCCGCCTCATCACGACTGGAGCTCGCGTTCCCGCCGGCACTGACGGGGGTATGACGCTTCTTGGTACGGTGGGAGGAATCGCGGGTGCAGGACTCATTGCGGGGCTGGCGGTGGGGCTAGGGCCTGGGGGCTCGGGCCTCGGGCTGGCGATGAGAGTAGCGGTTGCGGGAATCATCGGCATGGTGCTCGACTCTCTGCTGGGCGCGACGGTCCAAGGGAAGGTCCGGTGGGTGGACAACGACGCGGTGAATCTCGCGGCTACGCTGACGGGCGCCGTATGCGCGGGACTCATCGCGTGAGCGCGCGCTGGGATGCCGTCGTCGTCGGCGCCGGCCCGGCGGGATCCGCGACCGCGCTGCAGCTCGCGCGGGCCGGGGCGCGGGTGCTGCTGCTCGACCGCGCGCGCTTCCCCCGTGACAAGCCCTGCTCCGAATACCTGAGCCCGGAATCGACACGAGTACTCGAGCGCCTCGGCCAGGACGTCCTGGGCGCCGTGGCCGCCGCGTCACCGGCCCGGCTCACGGGGATGAAGGTGGTCGCCCCGAGCGGCGCGGCCGTGGTCGGCCGCTTCGCGACTTTCAGTTACGCGCTCCCGCGCACCCGCTTCGACACCATCCTGCGCGCCGGGGCTGAAGCCGCGGGCGCGGAGGTTCGCGAGGGTGTCAAGGTTGAGGAGGTTCTGTATGACCGCGGCGCGGTGGCGGGCGTCGTTGCTCGGGACACGGGGCACGGGACTCGGGACTCGTATCGCTCGCGCATTGTCGTCGGCGCGGACGGCCTGCGCTCCGTCGTCGCAAGGCGGCTGGGTCCGGTCCACGCGATCGGCCCCAAGCGCGTCGCGTTCACAGCCCACGTCGCCGGAGTGCAGGATGTCGACGACGTCGGCGAGATGCACGTGGGACGCCAGGGGTACGTCGGACTCGGTCCCATCGGAGACGGCGTGACGACCGTCGCGCTGGTCGTGCCGTTCGCCGAGGCACGGCGCGGCAACCGATTCTTCGACGAGCTGAATCGTTTTCCCGGCATCGCCGGCCGCTTCGATGCAGGGCGTATCGTGCGGCACGTGCTGGCGACGGGGCCCTTTGCGCGCTGGTCGCGGCGGGCGGTGGCGGCGGGCGCCAGCGGAGGGGGGAGCGCGTTGCTCGTGGGCGACGCCGCCGACTTCTTCGATCCGTTCACGGGCCAGGGGATCTACAGCGCGTTGCGCGGCGCCGAGCTCGCCGCGGCGGCAATTCTCGCCACGCTCACCACCGGCGCGAGCCTCCAGGCGTACGCCCGGGCGCGCCGCCGCGAGTTCGGCGCGAAGTGGCTGCTCGAGCGAATGATCGGGATCGCGGTCGGATGGCCTGCGTTGATCGAGCGCGTCGTGGGACGGATGATTCGCCGGCCCGAGCTCGCGCATCTGCTCGTCCGGGCGACCGGCAACTGCGTCCCCGCCGGTGCGGCACTGACACCGCGCGTCCTGACCGGGCTGCTCCTGTGAGCCTGCCAGGCCGGGCCCCGAGCGGCGTCGAGCCGCCGCTGTTCCGCCAGCTCCTCGGCCGTTTTGCCACCGGTGTCACGGTGATCACCTGCCGCACCGTCAAAGGCGATCCCGTCGGCATGACGGCGAATTCGCTCGCGTCCGTTTCGCTCGAGCCGCCGCTCGTCGTCGTCGCCGTCGAGAAGATTCACGAGATGCATGCCGCGCTCGAGAGCGCCAGCCACTGGGTCTTCAACATTCTTGCCGCCGAGCAGGAGGCGCTGTCGCGCCGCTTCGCGGGTGCCGAGCCCGACCGCTTCAAGGGCGTGAGCTACCGTGAGAACGATCGCGGCATCGTGGTGCTCGACGGCACCGTCGCCCACATCGAGTGCGAAAAGCGCAGCGCGGTCCCGGCCGGCGACCACACGATCTTCATCGGGCTGGTCGTGGGAGGGGACGTCACCGACCGGCGCCCGCTGCTCTACTATAGAGGGGGCTACGCAGGCCTCAGCCGCTGATGCGCACTGTCGACCGCCTTCGCATTCATGCCCCATTCCCTCGCGTCTTCGCCGCGGCCAGTGCGGTGGCGCGCTGGCCCGCGATTCTGCCGCACTACCGCTGGGTTCACATCCTGAACGACGGTCTCGTTGAGATGGCCGCATGGCGTCCCTTTGCACGCGGGCTCCTCAAGTACCCGGCGTGGTGGGTGTCGGAGATGACGATCGACCGTCCCGCGGGCGAAATCCGCTATCACCACGTGCGGGGGGTAACAACTGGAATGGAAGTGGTGTGGAGGCTGGTGGAGGATGGTGAAGGTAAAGACGTAGTGAATGTCGAGATCGTCCACACCTGGGACGGACCGCGCTGGCCGCTCATCGGACCGCTGGCCGCGGATCTCGTGATCGGTCCGGTGTTCATCCACGGCATCGCGTCGAGAACCTTGGCTGGTATCAAGAAAGCAACGGAGAGCGCATGAAGAGTTTCCGTCGGGTCGTGATCACCGGAGTCGGCGCTGTCACGCCTATCGGCACGAGCGCCGCCGGGCTCTGGGATGGCCTGGCCGCCCGCGCCTCCGCCGTGCGGACGATCACGCGCTTCGATCCCACGCCGTTCCGCAGCCACATGGCCGCGGAGATACCCGATTTCCGCCCGCAAGATCATCTCGACGCGAAGCGCGCAAAGCGCCTGGATCGCTTTTCGCAGCTCGCGGTAACGAGCGCGCGTCTGGCACTCGCCGACGCTGGCGTCGAGCCGCGCAAGGAAGACGGCGACCGCGTGGGGACGATGATGGGATCGGCGCTCGGGGGCGTGGCGTTCGCCGAGCAGCAAGTGCCGCAGTACCTCGCGCACGGCCCGCGGGGGCTCGATGCCTCGCTGGCGCTTGCCGTCTTCTGCGGCGCGGCGAGCTGTAACATCGCCATCGAGTTCGGATGCACGGGACCCAATGCCACGAACGCGATGAGCTGCGCGTCGGGGACGATCGCCGTCGGCGAGGCGTTTCACGTCGTGCGCGATGGGCGCGCCGACGTGATGCTCGCGGGAGGGGCGGAGGCGCCGCTTGCGCCGCTCACCTTCGCGGCGTTCAGCAACATCCGGGCGATGAGCACGCGCAACGACGATCCCGCGCGCGCCTCCCGGCCGTTCGACCGGGCCCGGGACGGTTTCGTGATGGGCGAGGGCGCGGCAGTCGTCGTGCTCGAGGAGCGCAGCCGCGCGCGCGCGCGCGGCGCCAGGATCTACGCCGAAGTCGTCGGCCACGCCTACACCAACGACGCGTACCACATGACCGCGCCACGGCCCGATGGCCGCCAGGCGGCGCGTGCCATGCAGCTTGCGCTCGCCGATGGCGATGTCGCGCCGGCGGAAGTCGGGTACATCAACGCGCACGGCTCATCCACGCCGCTCAACGATTCCACCGAGACGTCCGCCATCAAGCAGGTCTTCGGCGATCACGCCTACCGTCTCATCGTCAGCGGCACGAAGGGCTACTACGGCCATGCGCTGGGGGCGAGCGGCGCCATCGAGGCGGCGATTTGCGCACTCGCGTTGTCGCGGGGCTGGCTCCCCCCCACGATCAACCTCGAGAACCCTGATCCGCAGTGCGATCTGGACTGCCTGCCGGGAGGCGGCCGGACCGCCTCGCCCGCCGCCGCCGTTTCAAATTCCTTCGGTTTCGGCGGAATCAACGCTTCCCTGGTGTTGCGGCCGGACAGCGGCGACCGGTAGATTGGCCGGGCTTTCAACCCGAGGTCACACGTGAACTACCGGTCTCTCCGGGCTCCCGCGGCGGAATTCGTCGGAACGGCGCTCTTCGTACTCGTCGGCGCGGGCAGCGCCGTCACAAATGTCGCCGGCGCGCTGGGCGCGGCTCTCGCGAACGGCATCGGACTCGCTCTCGTCGTCACGATCATGATGCCCATCTCGGGCGGCCACATCAATCCGGCGGTGAGCTTTGCCCTCTGGCTCGGCAAGCAGATCGACGCGCTCACGCTGGGCAAGTACGTGTTGGCGCAGCTGCTCGGCGCGATCGTCGGCGCCTTGTTCATCAAGGCGCTCTTCCCCGCATCCCCCGCGCGCATGACCTCGCTGGGCACGCCGCAGGTCGCCGGGAGCATGACCTTTGGGAGCGCGACCGCACTCGAGGCGCTCTTTACGTTCTTCCTCGTCAGCGCCGTCTACGGCACCGTCGTCTCGTCGCAGGCGCAGCGCGTCGCAGGATTCGCGATCGGTCTGGTCGTGCTCGTGTGCGTGCTGGGCGGAGGCGTGCTCACCGGCGCTGCGCTGAATCCCGCCCGCGCCTTCGGTCCAGCCCTGGTCTCGTGGGACTGGCACGCGCAGGCGGTCTATTGGATTGGTCCGCTGCTCGGTGCGGCGGTCGCCGCGGGGCTGTGGCGCTACCTGCTGCTGCCGCCTGGCACCACGGACATCAGATAGGGTCTACAGTTCCTCGGCGAGGGTCGGCGCGAAATATGTCAGGATGATATCCGCGCCGGCCCTTCGGATTGCCGTGACCGACTCCCACATCGCTCGATCCTCATCGATCATGCCGCGTTCCGCCGCGGCCTTGATCATCGCGTACTCGCCGCTCACCTGATACGCGCCGAGCGGAGCGCCGAAGCGCTCCTTGGCCCGCCGGATCAGGTCGAGACACGGACCCGCCGGCTTGACCATCACGATGTCCGCACCTTCGTCCAGATCGAGTTGCATCTCTTTCATGGCCTCGTCGCCGTTGGCGACCGCCATCTGATAGGACTGCCGGTCCCCGAACTGCGGCGTGGAGCCGGCGGCTTCGCGAAACGGCCCATAGAACGCAGACGCAAACTTCGCCGCATATGACATGATCGGAACGTGCGAGAATCCGCCCGCGTCGAGCGCCTTGCGGATGCCGGCGACGCGGCCGTCCATCATGTCGCTCGGCGCGACGAGGTCCACGCCTGCGCGCGCCTGCATCACCGCGACCTTCCCGAGCAGGTAGACGGACGAATCGTTGTCCACGTCGCCATCACGAATGACGCCGCAGTGACCGTGGTCGGTGTATTCGCAGAGGCACACGTCCCCAACCACGAGCAGCTGCGGCACTGCGCGCTTCACCGCTCGGATCGCCTGCTGCACGATCCCCTGGTCGTCGTAGGCTTCGGAGCCGGTGGCGTCTTTCGTCGCCGGAATCCCGAACAGGATGATGCCGCCCAGTCCGAGCGACGCGGCCCGCTCGGCGTCCTTCACTATTTCATCGACTGAAACGTGCGACACGCCAGGCAGGGCGGCGATGGGGCGGCGCACTCCTTGGCCGTGCACCACAAACAGTGGCCATATGAGTTGCGATGGCACTATGTGCGTCTCGGACACCAGGCGGCGAAGGGCGGCGGTACGGCGCAGCCGCCGCATGCGGCGAATCGGGAATTGGGCTGAGCTCATCGGGCGAGTAAGGTCGCGGCGCCTTCGCGCTCGAGCAAGCTCGCGACGGCCTCGCCTGCCCGCTCCGGCGCGGCGCGATCGATGTCCGCCGACGCCGTGAGCTGCACCGCGCCGGCCCGTTCTGTGACGCGTCCGTATAACCGCCCGCCCGTCACCACCGCCGCCACCGGCGCCTGGCAACCACCGCCTAACGCGGCGAGGAGCGAGCGCTCGGCGGCCACCGCATCGGCGCTCGCGGCGTCGTGTAAAGGCGCGAGCGCCTTGCGCGTCGCGACATCGTTCGCGCGCAGCTCGATGCCGAGGGCGCCCTGCCCCGGCGCGGGCATCACATCGAAGGGATCGAGGACGCTGCCCTTGCCGCCCAAGCCCAGCCGCTCGAGCCCCGCGATCGCGAGCAGCGCCGCGTCGAGACCCTCGTGCGCTTCAACCTTGCGGACCCGCGTGGGCACGTTGCCGCGCAAGGCAACGACGGTGACGTCGGGGCGCAGAAACCTGAGTTGCGCGACGCGCCGCAGGCTCGAGGTCCCGACGCGCGCACCCGCCTTGAGATCGCGCAGTGACTTGCCGTTGACCAACGCCTCGCGCGGATCGTGGCGCGCGGGGATCGCGCCGAGCGCCAGGCCCGGCGGCAACGTGGTGGGCAGATCCTTGAGCGAGTGCACCGCGACGTCGATGCGCCCGTCGAGGAGCGCGTCTTCGATCTCTTTGGTGAAGAACCCTTTCCCTTCGAGCTCATGGAGCGGCCGGTCCACCTCAGCGTCGCCGCGCGTCTTGATCACGACGATCTCGGCGCGCACGCCGTTTTTGGCGAGCCGGTCGCGTACCCAGTCCGCCTGCCAGCGCGCCAGCTGGCTGCCCCGCGTCCCGATCTTCACGCGAACCGCCGGGCGAGCGAATCGACCAGTCCCGGAACGGTGTGGGGCTCGGCCTCGATGATCTCGCGCAGCCCCAGCTCGCGGGCGGTGCCCGCCGTCACCGGGCCGATCGTCGCGGCGACGAACCGGCCCGAGGTGGCAGCCGGGCGGCCGACCAGATCGACGAAGCTCCGTACCGTCGAGGACGACGTGAACGTGACGGCGTCGATGCGGCCGCGCCGGATGTCGGCCGCCAGCCTGCTGAGATCGTCCTGCACCGGAACGGTGCGATAGACGGCAATAGGCTCGACTTCGGCGCCGTGCTGCCGCAGGCTTGCGGCGAGCGTTTCCCGGGCGTCCTCGGCGCTGGGGATCAGCACCCGCGCGCCGACCATGGTCCCGCCGCCCTCCCGGATCAGCGCCTCCGCAAGCGCTTCAGCGACGAACTCGGGGGGGACGAGCGCGGGCACGACGCCGCGCACGGTAAGCGCCGCGGCGGTCACGGTTCCGATCGCGGCGACCTTGGTCGACGCGAACACCCGCGGCGTCAGTCCCCACGCCACGAGGCGATCGAACACGATTTGCACGCCGTTCTGGCTGGTGAACACGACCCAGCGGTAGGCGGATAAGCCGGTGAGCGCGGCGCGCAGAGCGCCGAGGTTCTCGAGCGGCTGGATGCGGATGACCGGCGCGATGACGGCCTCGGCGCCGTGCTCCTCCAGCGCTCGCACCAGGTCAACAGCCTGTTCGCGTGCGCGCGTGACCACGATGCGGCGCCCCTGCAAGGATGCTCCCATGCGCCGTTGCAATCTCACCGTGGCTCTCCCCATTATCAAGCAATGTTCCGCTCACTTCGCGCCGCGCTGGGCCGTTTCTGCGCACGCCGCGCTGCGGCCGCCCAACGCGACGCCCCGCACCGCGCCCTGGCCTGGCTGCGGCTCGGCTGCAAGTTCGCACCCAGTTTCGCCGATACCTATCCCGCGCTCGTCCATCTGTCGCGTGCGCTCGATGACCGCTGGGGGGCCGTCGAGGCGGCGCGTGAGGCCACCGTGCGGTTCCCCGACCACGCCGACGCGTGGATGCTGCTCGGCGAAGCGCTGCAGATGGTGTTCCGTCAGGACGAGGCCCTCGGCGCGTTCGAGCAGGCGCTGGCGCTCGAGGAGCGGGCCGACGCCGCGATGGCCGCTGGGGCGCTGTACCAGCGCACCGGCCGTTTCGCCGACGCCGCGGCGCGGTTCGCGCGGGCGTACGCGGCGGGCGGTGGCGCGACCGCCCTGTGGCATAACGCGCAATCACTCTATGATGCGGGGGATCACGGGGCGGCGGACGAAGCGCTGAACCTCTGGGCCACAGAGGTGCCGGACGGGCACAGCCGGCTCCCCGATGCGCGGGCGGAGCTACGCGCGAAAGCTGCGGCGCGCGCGCAGGTACAGTGACAGCGTGTACCCGATGAGAATCGCGCCCACGACGACGTAGGCCGCGATCATGTAACCGCCGTTCTCAGGCATGACCCATCCCCACCTCTCCAGCGGCGTCTCGCTGTGCACGCAGATAACTCAGCGCGTAGCGCTGCACCACAAATCCCACATACAGCAGTGTGAATACGCCGAGCGACAGGAGCCAGGTCGTCAACATGCTGCCCGGCAGCTTTGGGCGGCCGGGTTGGAGTACGATCGGCATCGGATGGAGCGTCGGAAACATGTAGACACTCAGGTGGATGAACGGCACCTCGCACATCCCGCAGATCCCGAGGACCGCCGAAAAGCGTGCCCGTGCGCCGGGGTCCGGGACCGCGCTGCGCAGCAGCAGATACCCGACGTAGAGCAGAAACAGAAAAAGCGTAAAGGTGAGACGGGCGTCCCACGTCCACCACGTCCCCCAGATCGGTTTCCCCCAAATGGGCCCGCTCGTCAGCACGATGGCGCAGAAGACCGTCCCCACTTCCGCCGACGAGGCGGCGAACCGGTCGAGCCGCGGGTCCCTGGTGAACAGGTACACGACGCTCGCCAGGCCGACCAGGACCATCGCCGTCTCGGCCCAAATCGCCGCCGGCACGTGCAGGTAAAAAATCTTCTGGGCGAGGCCCTGCGACGCTTCGACCGGTGTGTAGGCGAGCGCTCGCACGTATACGCCAGCCAGCAGGACGAGACCAACCCCCGAGATCCAGCGCCCCACCCGCAGCATACTCATTCGTTCACCGTGGCCGGGAAGAGAAGGACCGCAATAATGACGAACACGAGATCATAGACGGCCAGCATGTTAAGCCAGCCCGTGATCTCGCTCAAGGGACGGCCCGCGAGCAGCCGGCCGGTCGCAAGCGCGGCCCAGCTCAGCGGCAGAATCATGAATGGCAACAGCAGCACCGGCAGGAGCAACTCAGCAAAACGCGTTCGCACGGTCATCGCGCTGAACAGGGTTCCGATGGCGACGAATCCTATGGTCGCGAGAGCGATCGTCGTGACGAGCGGTCCCAGATACTGCAGGACGGGCACGTTGAAGAAGAGCGCGACCAGCGGCACTCCGATCACTTCGATCGTGGCCACGAACACGAGATTCGCGATGAGCTTGCCGAGGTAGATACTGCCGCGATCGATGGGTGCGAGCAGCAAACCTTCGAGCGCCTGATTCTCGAGCTCCAGCTGAAACGCGCGGTTCAATGCCAGAATGGCCGCGAACGTGAAGGTCACCCATAAGATGCTGGGCGCGAGGTCGATATTTGAAACCGCCGTCGGATCACGTCCAAAGTTGAACACCATCAGCACCAGCACGACGAACACCGCCACGGAGAGAATCGCCGTGCGCGAGCGAAACTCCACGAGCAGATCCTTGGACGCGACCCTCCAGGCGTGCCGCAACAGGTCAGGCGATCGCATGGCGATACTCCTCTGCGACCTGCTCAGGCCCACGGCCGGCGCGCGGCGCGAAATGGACGAAACGGCCGGCGCGCATGAAGGCGACATCGGTCGCGAGCTCCGTTCCCTCTTCGACGTTGTGTGTCACCAGAACAGACGCACCACCCTGTTTCATCACGTCGCCCAGCAGGCGGCGCAGCGCTTCGGCGGCGACGCGATCGAGGCCCGTGAACGGCTCGTCGAGCAGCAGGACCGTCGGGTCGTGCACCAGCGCCCGGGCGATCGCGACGCGCTGGACCAGCCCCCGCGACAGCGCGTGCACGGGACGATCCGCGTACTCCTCCAGTCCCAACCGCGTCAGGAGGTCGCCCGGCGCAGACACATCGTAGAGCGATGCCCAGAACCGGAGGTTCTCGCGCACGGTGAGCTGCGCGTAGAGCTGTGGCTGGTGGCCGATCCAGCCGATGGCGCGGCGTCCGCCGTCCACGTGTGCGCTACCACGCTGGGGTTGAATGAGACCGGCGAGCACCTTGAGGAGGGTCGTCTTGCCCGCGCCGTTCGGACCGAACACCGCCAGCGTTTGCCCGGGCTGAACGCTGAAGGAAACGTCGTCTAGGCCCCTGACCGCGCCAAAGGAGTGGCAGAGACCCTCAGCCCGCAGCATCGATCGCGGCGGCGAGCTCGCTCAATTCGTACGGTTTGACGAGGTAGCGGCTGTGGCCCAGGTCGAGCACGTTCATCAGCGGCTCCATGCTCACGTAGGCCGTCGTCACGACGACCGGCAGGGTCGGCCGCGTCTCGCGAATGCGCTGCAACAGCTCGATGCCGTCGGTGTCCGGCAACCGCATGTCGAGCACGAGGACGTCGGGCTCGAAGCTGCCAAGCTGACGCATGGCCTCCGCGCCGTTCGGCGCGTACGCCATCGTGTATTTGCCCTTAAAGAACCGCTCGTAGGAGTATTGGAGTGCGGCTTCGTCTTCGACGAAGAGAACCTTGCGCGGCGACGGGGGGGGCGCCATCCGAGCCAATCTACACTCAGGAAACGCCCGTCTCCAATTCGAAGAGGTCGTCCAACTTCGTGAGCACGAGAAGGAAACGCAGCTCCTCGTTCGCGCCACGCAGGCACACCGTCTGGCGGCGCTCGGCGGCCTTGCGCTGGATCAGCATCAAGGCGCCAAGACCGGCGCTGTCGACCGAGCGCGTCCCGGACAGATCGATCACCAGGCGGCCGGCCCCCTCGGCAAGCAGGTCCAGCACCTCCCCGGCAGCGCGGCGAAACGCGGTGCGGGACTCGAGATCGAGCCGCTCCGGTGCCGCGATCGTCTTTTCCATCTGGCGCGTAGACATCAATGTCTGCTCCACGGGTAATGACATGATTCCTCCCGTGGCCGTGTATGCGACTCCAGTGCCATACCGTCTAAGCCGTGCTGGATCAACCGGTTGGCATAAACTCGTGAGCTTGCTCACCCACGCACATTGCCGCATAGCGAGCGGCACGGTGCAACTTGCTAGACTCACCCTCTTCCTTAATATCCCGAATCATGGCCACTGACCGGATCGAAACTCTCCTCGACGAGCAACGGCGTTTTCCTCCCCCGGCATCCTTCACCGCCCAGGCCCACGTGCGCGATACGACCGCGCACGAGCGGGCGCGCCGGGACCCGGAAGGTTATTGGGCGGACTGGGCGAAGCAACTGGAGTGGAGCCGGCCATGGAACCGCGTGCTGGAGTGGAAGCCGCCCCATGCGAAGTGGTTCCGCGGAGGCAAGCTCAACGCATCGGTGAATTGCCTCGACCGGCACCTGCGCGCCGGGAGGAGTGGCCGCATCGCGTTGATCTGGGAGGGCGAGCCGCCCGGCGAAGTCCGCCGCATCACGTACGGCGAGCTGCACGCCGACGTCAACAAGTTCGCGAACGTGCTGAAAGGCCTGGGCATCGCGCGAGGGGATCGGGTCGCGATTTATCTCCCCATGGTTCCCGAAGTCGCGGTCGCGATGCTCGCGTGCGCGCGGATCGGCGCGGTCCACACAGTCGTGTTCGGTGGGTTCTCCGCCGAGTCGCTGCGCGACCGCATCAACGACGCCGGCGCCAAGATCCTGATCACGGCGGACGGCGGCTATCGCCGCGGCGCGATCGTGCCGCTGAAGCAGAACGCCGACGACGCCGTCTCGGCGACGCCGAGCATCGAGCACGTCGTCGTGTTGCGGCGCACCGGCCAGACCGTGTCGTTCAAGACGGGCCGCGACCTCTGGTGGTCGGAGCTGATGGCCCGCGCGGACAAAGACTGTCCACCGGAAGCGATGGACGCCGAGGATCCGCTGTTCATCCTCTACACGTCGGGCACGACCGGCAAGCCAAAAGGGATTCTGCACACGACCGGCGGTTACCTGACGCAGGCATATGCGACGACGAAGTGGGTGTTCGATCTCAAGGACTCAGACGTGTTCTGGTGCACGGCGGATGTGGGCTGGGTGACGGGGCATTCGTACGTCGTATACGGTCCGCTGGCGCTCGGCGTTACCGAGGTGATGTTCGAGGGCGCGCCCGATCATCCTGGGAAAGATCGGTTCTGGTCGATCTGCGCGGCGCACGGCGTGACCGTTTTCTACACTGCGCCAACGGCGATCCGTGCGTTCATGAAATGGGGAACGGCACTTCCGGCGAAGCACGATCTCTCCACGCTGCGGCTGCTCGGGTCGGTCGGCGAGCCGATCAACCCGGAAGCGTGGATGTGGTATCAGGAGCACATCGGCGGCGGGCGCTGTCCCATCGTCGATACCTGGTGGCAAACCGAGACCGGCGGCATCATGATCACGCCGCTGCCGGGGGTGACGTCCACAAAACCTGGGTCAGCGACAGTTCCGTTTCCGGGCATCGAGGCGGCGCTGTTGGATGGTGAGGGGAAGGAAGTGAAGGTTGGCGGAGGTTATCTCGCCATCACGACGCCATGGCCGGGGATGCTCCGCACCATCTGGGGCGACGACGAACGCTACCGCCAGGTCTACTGGAGCCGGTGGAAGAACACGTACTTCCCCGGTGACGGCGCGAAGCGCGATGAAGACGGCTACTTCTGGATCCTGGGCCGCGTGGACGACGTGCTCAACGTCGCGGGTCATCGCATCGGCACGATGGAAGTCGAGAGCGCTCTCGTGGACCACTCGGCCGTCGCGGAGGCTGCGGTGGTCGGGCGGGCGCACGACCTGAAGGGGCAGGCGCTCGCGGCGTTCGTCACGCTCAAGGAGGGACAGCAGGGGACCGACGCGCTGCGCGAAGAGCTGAAGAATCACGTCTCGAAGAAAATCGGCGCGCTCGCGAAACCGGATGACATTCTTTTTTCGGCGGACCTGCCGAAAACCCGCAGCGGCAAGATCATGCGGCGGCTGCTGAAGGATATTGCCGAGGGACGGGCGTTAGGCGATACGACTACGCTGGCTGATCCGGCTGTCGTGGCGAAGCTCCGGGACCAGTACGAGTCTCAGGAGACGTGAGCGCCAGCAGCGACACGATCCAGGTCAGCGTGATAATGATCGCTGAGCCAACGCACCACCGGCAGATCGCGTCGATGACGAACAGCTCGAGGTAGGTCAGGTAGATGGTAAAGAGAAAGCCGACGGTCGCGAGACCCGCGAGTAGAACGCTCCATTTCCGCTCGGACAGCGCGGTCGGCCGTAGGCCGAGGATCGCCACGACGAGCAGCGTGCAGTAGCCGGCCACGCCGTAGAACGCGACCGGCAGCCCCAGGAACATCGCCCACCGGCTCGTCTGGACGACTTCGCACCCACCCGATCCACCGCACTTGATCGCCCCGCCGAAGCCGAGGGCATGCAGCCAGAGATAGAGCGCGACGAACAGGCCGACGAGCGCGAGCAGCGCGATCGTCTGGCGATGGCGCATCAATGACGGAGCGGCTGCTTCGGCGGCGAATGCGCGATGATGCTGTCGACGATCACCTTGAAATCGTCCGACCCCGGCAGCCGGCGGAAGTCGAGCTTCTTGCCGTTGGCGAAAAACGTCGGCGTGCCGTCGACCCGCATGGAGTCGCCTTCCTGGCGGCTGTACTCGACGCGCTGGGCGTACCGGCCCGCTTCCATGCAGCCGTCGTACGCCTTGAGGTCGGCGCCCGCCGCCTGCGCGAAGCCCCGGAACAGATCGGAGGGATCCTTGCCCGTCTGGGCCCACTGGTGATGAATGAACAACTGATCGTGCATCTCGAAGAACCTGCCCTGCGCCCCGGCGCATTGCGCGGCGTGGGCGGCGAAGCGTGAGTACTTGTGAATCGGCAGCGGGTAGTCGCGGTAGCGCCACCGCACCCGGCCCGTGTTGATCAGCTGCTCCTTGATCGTCGGCATCTGGATGGTGGCGAATGACGCGCACACCGGGCATTCGAAATCGAGATACTCCGTGATCTCGACCGGGGCCGTCCCCTGCCCGAGTGAGTAGCCGCGAAAACCATCGTCGACGACCGTCGGTGGCGCCCCCGCCGCCGCAGCCGGGGCCGAGCCGCCGGTGCGGAGCAGGGCGAACACCGCGATGCCGAGAACGATCGCGAGTATCGCCACCAACGCGTAGAATCGGTTCATGCCAGCAGTTCCCCTCCCCCCCCTCCACCGCGCCAAGGCTCGTCGTCGTCCGGATCGTCCAGCGAGAAGTCGCCCCCTCCCGCCTCTTCGACGATGCGGCGGCTCTCGGCCACGTCCGGCGTGTCGTACGTGCTACGCACTTCGTAATGAAACAGCTCGCTGCGCGCGTTGCCCAGCAACTTCTGTAGCTCCGGCGCCGCATCAAGCAACCGGCCCGTCCGGTCCAGCTCTTGGATCCGCTCGGCCAATGCCCGGAGCAACGCGACGAGGCGTTGTGCTCGATCGGGTCCGTACACTTCTTCGCTCATTGCTACCTCCCGGAGCGCGGGAACCCGCGCTCCTGCTGTGGCATTATACCACACAACTAATTATCTTGCGGCGCCGTTTTATGAGGTGCCAACCCGAAAGGAAGACCCCTGCGTGGCCAAAAAGCGTGGTGAGCCCCGGAAGTACTCGATTCCCACAAGCTTCGAGCAGGCGCGCGACGAGTTGTTCTCGCACATCCTCCGCTGCGGAGTGCTGGAGGCGACGCCAGAGCATCAGAAGGAATGGTTCGACGACACGTTGCTGTACCTCGCGGATCGCTTTACCGACCTGACGGAGAGTGAGATGAACGAGCTGCGCGTGCTGGGCGAGCGGTATTGCCGCCCCGTCGTGGCCCGGACGACTCCCGTCGGCGCGAACGTGTGAGCAGTTTGTCGTCGGTGTGATTGGGCGCCTCGTCAGAGGCGCCTTTTTGCTTTCTAGGGCGCACGCCACCACGCGGGAAACCAGCGCATGCGCCACCCGGCCGCGGCCCGCACACCGCCGGCGAACCCCAGCTCGACATACCACGCCTGCCGGCGTCCCGGGGCGGCTTCGACCCCCAGCAGCAGCGCGAGAAACCCCTGCCCGGGGGCGCCGCGGCGCGCGGCGAACGCGCCTCCCACGCCCGCGTACAGGCCGGCGCCGGTGCGCGATGACGAGTTGACGAGCAACTGCAGGGTCAGCTGCCCGCGCGCCGCGGCGCGACCGGTAACCGTTCCGCCACCCAGCGCCAGCGCGATGCGACTGTCCCCACTGGCGCGATGCGCGAGACCCACCTCACCGCCGGCAAAGGTGCGGCGGGCCACCACGGCGACGGCGCCGAGGCTCAGCTCGGTCGCGGAGAGCTGCTGTGACTGCAAGGCCAGGACCGGCAGGAGGAACAGCAGGCTAGGCAATGGCGACGTCGTAACTGATCGCGATGTCGGGCGCGAGCGACGCGACGACAGAGCAGTACTTCTCGAGCGAGAGGTCCACGGCGCGGCGGACTTTCACGTCGTCGGCCCCTTCGCCCCGGACGGCAAAATGAAAGGCGATCGCCGTGAACCGGCGCGGCGCGGTCTCGCGCCGCGTGCCGCGCACGGTGATGTCCAGACCTTCGAGCTTCACGCGCTGCTTCTGCAAAATGATGACGACATCCGATGCGGTGCACGTGGCAGCCGCGAGGAGGAGGAGCTCGACCGGCGATGTGGCGGCGGCCGAATCGCCGTCGACGAGAATCGGCGGCCGTCCGGTGCCGCTGCCTTCGAACTGCAGCGCCCGCAGCCACCGCATCGTCACGTCGGCGGTCTTCGCCATCTCAGTTGCCCCGGCGCGTCGTCAGTCCGATGTACAGGCGGTGCCGCCGCATCCGGTCCATGCCGTGGTACTCGAGCAGCCAGTTGAACGTGGAGTGGTAATGCAGCTCGAATCCGAAGACGGTGTTGAGCCAGAGCCCGGGGCATGCCGGATCGGTGCCGCAGCCATCGCGGCCCGCCACGCCGAGCCCCAGCCCGATGTAAGGAGTCGCCACCTCCTCGTCGTCGGTGAAGCGCCACAGCGCCTCGAAATTGCCGACGTAGCTGTTCGGGCCATTGAAGACGCCGATCTCTGCCGAGGGGCGCAAGCGGATGCGATTGGTGAACAGGTCACCGAGATCGAGCGTCGCTCCCAGCACGAACTGCCCGGATCGTCTGAAGTCGACGCCGCTGCGCACGCCGAATCCGAACAGCCCGATGCGCGTCCCGCCGTGCGCCCCATTCTTGGGCGGCTGGAACTGTTGCGCCGCGCCCCCATGAGGGGCGAGCAGCGCTCCCGCAGCGACGGCCAACACGATGGTTCGCGTTCCGGGCACTGTCTGTCTCCTTGCGAGTCATGGGGTTGACGACTCCGTCTTGCGCGCTGCGGTCCGTCCGTAGTCCCAGATTGCGTACACTGCAATGGCCGCGGTGGCCCATGCGAGGTGACGAGTGTAGGTCCAATCCGTAATCGCCGCCACCAATGTCAGCAGCTGCGCGATCGTCACCGCCTTGCCGCCGGCGCGGGCTGGAACGGCGACCGGCCGCCGCAGCACCCAGGTGGCCAGAAAGGCGAGCACGGCCAGAATATCCCGCAGCAGAACGCCGATCAGCTCGTACCAGACCAGCATCCCGCGGCGCGCCACCGTGACGAACGTAACCGCCATGAAGAATTTGTCCGCGACGGGATCGAGCACCGCGCCGGCGCGTGACGACCCGGAGCGCCGTGCCAGGAACCCGTCCGCGACGTCGCTCGCAGCGGCGGCGGCGACGATGGCCAGCTGCCACGTGGGCGAGGCCACGAACGGAAACAGCGCGGCGAGCGGAAATCGCAGCGCCGTGAGCGCGTCCGCTACCGCGAAACGCGGTTTGACCGTACCTTAGCCTCCGTGGACCTCAAGCTGCTCAAACAAGCCGCCATCTTCCAGGACCTCGATGAGGGCGAGTTGGCCCGGGTCGCGGAAGTCTGCCGCGAACAGAAACACACCGTCGGCCAATACGTCTTCAAGGAAGGCGAACCCGGCAACCGCCTGTTCCTGATTTCGGAAGGCGAAGTCCGGATCTCGCGGACCATCCCGGGCTCCGGGGAAGAGGCGCTGGCCGTCTTGAAGCCGGGCGCGTGCTTTGGGGAGATGTCGATCTTCGATCGGTCCGAGCGGTCCACCGACGCGATCGCGAATACCTCGTGCACCCTCATCACGATCTCCCGTTCCGACTTCGAGCTGCTCCTCGACTTCAACCGCGACGTCGCCTACAAGGTGCTATGGTCGGTCGTGCGGCTCCTGTCCGCCCGGCTGCGCGTGACGAACGACAATCTGCGGTCGTTCCTCGCGATGTCCATGTTCTAGCGGAGACCTCGTGAACGCATTCGCGCCGTACGCCGCGTTCTTCATGCGGCTGGCTGTTGGTGGGGTGTTTCTGAGCCGCGGCCTGGACCGGATCCGGGGCGGGATCCCGAACCTGTCGCTCAGTGCCCTCCTGGTATTGCTCGTGATCGCCATCGAAACGGTCGGCGCGGTGTGTGTGCTGCTCGGCATGTGGACCCGCTTCTGGGCCACGGCGATGGCGGCGTTCATGGCGGTGACGATCATCGCCATCGAACTGCCGCATCATGCCAACATCGAGCTCGACGCGCTGCTGCTCGCCGGCTCGGTCACCCTGATGGCGCTGGGCGATGGGCCGTTGTCGATCGGGATCCGATTCAAGAAGACGGCCTAATGCAGGATTCTTAGGACCCCAGCATCGGCGCCGGCCCGGAGAAAGCTCTCCGGATCCGTGGCCGGAATCGCCACTCCCGTCTGTTTGCGCCAGCGCTTGGCGCTCGCTTCCATGTACTCCTCGAGCGAGCCCGCGACCCATTCGGCGGCGTCGTCCCTCATCTGCCGCACGATTTCTTCCCACGTCCCGACGTACGTCGCCCCGGAGACGGTGCTCACGCGATGGACCTCGAAACCCTTGTTCTTCATTCCCTGCAGCTCGGTGAGCAGCGTCCCGAACAGCTCCAGCTGGCGGGGATCGCGGATCTGGCCGTCCGGCGTCATCGCTTCGATCTCCGCGAGGAGGATGTCCTCGGGAGCGGCGTCCCCCGCCAGCGCGGTGAGACGCTCGTTCCACGGCACGAGCTCGGGATCGTCGTCGGGCAGGCGGTACACACTCTTCTTCAGCTCGACGAGCCGCCAGATCGCGAGCGCGTCATAGTGCTCTTCGGGTCCGGTCCGCTCGAGATGAAACAGCGCGGCCTCATACTCGCCGCGGTCGTACAGCAGGTTGGCGAGATAGATGCGCGCCTCGCCGAGGCTCGGGTCGAGCTCGAGCGCGCGCCGCAGCCAATGCAGGCTGCCGCCTTCGTCCGCCAGCCGGTGCGCCGCGTACCCCACGCACGCCGCCGCATCGGCGGAGTCGGGGTGCGCGCGCAGCGCCCCTTCAAAGAAGCGGCGCGCCTGGTCGAGCACGCCTTCACGAAACAGCGCGCGACCGATCTGCAACATGAGGTCGTGATCGTCCTGAAATCCGAGCGCGAGCACATGCTCGAAGCAGGCGAGCGCGCCGGCGCGGTCGCCGAACTTGAGGAGCACTTCACCCAGTCCGGCGAGCGTATCCTCGTGATCGGGGTCGAGACCGCGCGCCTCTTCGAACGCCCGCCTGGCCCAGGCAAATTCCTCGCGCGCGAGCCGGGCGTAGCCCATGCCGACGTGCAGCTCGACGGCGTGGGGATACAACCCCAAGCCTTCGCGCAGGGTATCTATGGCGTCGTCGTATCGTCCTTCGTTGTAGAGCTGATGCGCGCGTTCGTCGTATTCGTCGGAACTGAGGAACGGGTCCGACATCGAACGAGTCTCCCCAGGGAAGGTTGTGCTATGATAAGAAACGGAGCACTGTTACACAAGCGACCATGTCCTCCGCAATTTCCACGATAGACGGCGGTTCGGCGACATCGCCCGGGGGGTTCACCGCCGCGGCGGCGCACGCCGGTCTCAAATCGGACGGCGCACTCGACGTGGCGTTGCTCGTCAGCGCGACGAGCTGCGCCACCGCCGGCGTCTTCACCAAGAACGCCCTGCGCGCCGCACCCGTCATCTACGACGCCGCGCTGCTGAGTGAGAAGCCGGGGCGCGTGCGGGCGGTCGCCATGAATGCCCGCGTCGCGAACGCCTGCACCGGTGCGGCGGGGCTCGAGACCGCCCGAGCGATGGCGCATTGCGCCGAAGAGGCAGCCGGCCTGCCGCCGCGCACGGCGCTCGTCCTCTCGACCGGCGTGATCGGCGTACCCCTTCCCGTGGACAAAGTGGAACGGGGACTGCGTGAGGCTGCTGGCAAGCTCTCACCAGACGGCGGCATCGACGCGGCTCGCGCGATCATGACAACCGACACCCGCCCGAAGCACTGCGCGGTGCGGGTCGAAACGCCCGGAGGGCCAATCACGATCGGCGGCATGGCGAAAGGGGCGGGGATGATCCATCCCGACATGGCCACGCTGCTCGGCGTCCTGACCACGGATGCGGTGTCGGAGCCCGGCGCCTTGCGGCCGTTTTGGAAGCGCGTGGTCGACCGCACGTTCAACGCGATCTCTGTGGACGGCGACACGAGCACCAACGACACCGTGCTCTTCCTCGCGAACGGGCATGCGGGGATCGATCCGTCCCGCGACGGGGCGACGTGGAAGCTGTTCGAAGAAGCCGCGACCGAGGTGGCGCGCAGGCTTGCGCTTGCGGTTGTGGAGGATGGTGAAGGAGCGAGCAAGCGGCTGGAGATCCACATCACTGGCGCTCAGACGGAAGGGCACGCGCGCGAGGTGGGACGGGCGATCGCGCGCTCGACGCTCGTGAAGACGGCGATCTACGGCGGCGACCCAAACTGGGGCCGGGTGCTGGCGGCGGCCGGCGTGGCCGGCGTGGCGCTCGTGCCTGACCGACTGACGCTGGAAGCTGAATCCGCCAACGGCGGACCCTGGCTCACCCTCGCGAGCGGCGGCGCCACCGCGCTCGCCGACCTCGCGCTGGCACGCGCCATCTTCCAGCAAAAAACCATACGCCTCCGACTCGACCTTGGTCTCGGTCGGTCGGAGGCGGTGGTATGGACCTGCGATCTTTCTCCGGAGTACGTCCGGATCAACTCAGACTACACGTCGTAGGTTACGGCTTCTTCGTCGTGTCGCGCGGAGCGGCGGCGGCGGCGGGTTTCGCCTTGCGGGCCGTCCGGCGCGCCTTGTGCTTGGTCTTCGACGTATCCGCCTGCTGCGAGGCGTTCGTCGCCGGCTTCGCCGGTGCGGCAGCCGGCTGCTGCGTGGGCTGCTGCGCAGCCAGGCTCAAAAACAGGATGGCGGGGAGAAACATTCAAAGCCTCGGGTTTAGGGTTGCTCTTACGACCCGCCCGTTCCACCTCGCGTCACGGCCGCCTGGGCAGCGGCACGTTGGGGAGCATAGCCCGGACATGCGCCAGCGCTTCGGAAGGACTTCGGCCCCCACCCCGCTGCAGCTCGTGGTCGGCGGCGACCGCCACGTCGAGTAACCGCCCATCCCGCAAGCCCTTGTTGTGCGCGTCCACCAGCAAGTCGGCGGCGGAATCAGGGTCAAAGCGATGCGCGATCAGGTCCGCCGCCGCATGCAGCGCCGGGCCGGGTGCCTCGTTCGGCGCCACGGTCAGCAGCCGCTCCACGATGGGGGCGGGTAGGCCGCGGGCCAGAGCCGCCGAGACCGCCGCCACATGGCCTTCGGGGGGAGACTGGCCCGGCACGGCGCGCGCGACAATGACGCGCGCCGCCCGCAGTTGGAGCAGGCCCCGCCGCACGCCGTTCACCAAACGGGCGGCAGGCACGTTCTTGGCGCTGCCCTCGAGCGCCTTCTGAACCAGGGGCTCGGTTGGCAGGCTTTCGGCCACCGCGGTGGCGATGATCGAATCGATCGCCGGAAGGGCGGCAGCGGGCACGCGACCGGCGAGCCGGGGATTGCCGTTTTGCGCGGTCAGCGGCGCCGCGGCCAGCCCGAGCGCGAGCGCGAGCGCCAGCCGTACCCTCATGGCTGAGCGGCCGCCGGACGCACGATGAGCAGGGAGTTCTGTTGACCCTCGCCAAATCCATCGTCGACGTATCGCCCCGCCAGTGGGTCGGACACCCAGCGTTCGCCGTCAACCACGAACATGTACTCGTGCTGACCCGCGGGGAGAACCGCGTCGGCGTGCCAGATGCCGTCGTGGTCGTCGTCATTCAGGGCCAGCGCACCGCGGCTCCAGTCGTTGAACGAGCCGACGACCTCTACCGACCGGGCGTCGGGGAAGTGGCCCACGAATTTCGCGACGCCTTCAGCGACGCCCGGTACCGGGCCGCTCGGTCCGAACCGCAGCAGCAGGGCGGCTGCGAGGCCCGCAGCGAGCGCCAGAGTCCAGGCGGGCCGCAGGCGCACGATGATCGGCCGGCCCAGCCAGCGAATCGAGCGCCGCAACGGACCTCTGGTTTGGGCCGGGGCGGGGGCCGGGTTCTGGCGGATCTCCGCCATCACGCGCGCCGCGACGCTCAACCGCGGTGTCGCACTGAGCACCTCCGTTGCGGAGATCAGCCGGGCGTACGCCTCCCGCAGATCCCCCGGCAGCTCGCCTGGATCACGCTCGCCGTCGAGCGCTTCCTGCAACCGTGGATCAATTGGGCTCATCGTACGACCTCCTCCAGCGCCGCCAGTAATGCTTCGCGGGCGCGATGGACTCGCATCTTGAGCGTCGGAATGCGCGCTCCCGTCACCGTCGCCATCTCCTCGTAGCTCATCCCCTCGACGTGCTTCAAGACGAACGCCTCGCGCTTTTCGGCCGGCAATGCGGCCAGCGCACGCTCCACCAGCGCCACCTGCTCACCTCGTTCGAGCGCCGCCCAGGCATCCGAGCCGTCTGCGAGCGGCGGTGCGTCGCTCAGCGAGATGTCGTTCGTGTGCCGGCGCGCGAGATGGCTGCGGCAACGATTCCCGGTAATCCGGTACAGCCAGCTGCGCAGGCGCTCGGGATCGCGGCACTGGGCCAAATGCCGGTAGGCGCGTACGAGACTCTCAGCTACCGCATCGGCCGCGGCGTCGGGATTCCCGAGCATGCGCGTCGCGAAGCGAAGCAGACCCGGTTCGTATCGCCGGATGAGAATCCCAAACGCCTCCCCATCGCCACCCAAGATCCGGGCGACTACTTCAGCATCGGGGGCCCCGTTGTTCACCATCTCAGTGACCCCCTCCCGGGGGGCTTCGTCACGGTGTTCCAAGGATTTCCTGTGCTGCGGCCAGAAACGTCGTTGCCCGGACACCGGCGCCGGGCATGGCGCCGGCGAACGTCTCCAAGGTGGCCTGGGCGCGCCGCCGGTAGGTCGGGTCGCCCGTCACCTGTGCCAGGTGAGTAAGGAGCAGCGCGAACTCGGCATTGGGACCCGGGAGGACGTCGTCGAAGACGTGTTTGGTCCGATCTCCGGGCGTGGGCAATGACGCGGGAGGAGGAGGCGCGTTCGCGAGATCGTAATAGCCGCCGAGGGAATCGGCATAGCGTCGCTCGACAACGGCGGCGAGGTCGAGCGCGACAGCCAGATAGCGCGACTCGTTATTGACCTGGTGCGCCGCCAGGCACGCCGCGGCGACCTGCACCTGGTCCTGCAGCATGCCGAGCGGCGCCGTGAGTCCCGCCGCCGGAGCGTCCCCAATCGCGTGTCGCACGCCCCAAGTGCGGGCGTACGTGCGCCGCAGCAAACCATCGAGCGCCGTGCGGGCGCGTTGTTCCGCCCCGGCTTCGCCCAGCGTCGCCGCAGCGATCAGCACGTGCTCGATGACGAATGCTTCCTGGTCGGCAAAGACGGCACCGTCCGCGCCCTGCGCAGCGGGATCCGCCAGCTCGTTCGCCAGATCCCGAACGAGCAGGCGGCCGGCCTCGCGATAGCGCGCCTCGCCGGTCGCCGCCCACGCCTGTACGAGGCTGCCGGCGAGTGCCGCGCGCACGAGCCGTGGGGGATCCTCCCCGGCAAGCGCGGCGGTCGTGTCGAGCATCAGATCGAGCGCCCGCAACGCCCCCGCGTGCGCCGTCGTGTCGCCCGGCAGCAGCAGGCCCGTGGCCTCCGCGAGCATTACGCTGCCGGCGGCCGCTCGCGTGCGCACGGCATTCTCCAGCTCTCGGGCGACCGACGCGATTCCCTCCTGCACGAGTGCCGCACGCACCTCGCCACGTGATGTGCCGTTGCTCGTGACGACCAGCTGCCGCACGAGCGCGGCCTGCTGAACGATGAACGAGCGCTGCTCGCGATAGGTCCTCGCCACTTCGGGCAGCAGCTGCTTGAGCCCGCGCCCCGTGATCGGGTCGTCGGCGGGGAAATAAGTGCCGCCGAAGAACGCGGAGCCGTCGGCGGTGAGGAACACGGTCAGCGGCCACCCGTGCAGTCCGGCCAGGTGCTCGACCGCCGCCTGATAGCGCTGCGCGACATCGGGCCGTTCGTCGCGGTCCACGCGGATCGGTACGAACAGCGCGTTGATGAGCCCGCCGATTGCCGGATCGGTGTAGATCGCGCGGTCAGTTTCGGCGCACCAACGACAGGCATCGCTGCCGATGTACAGGAGGACGGGCCGGTCGAGCTTCGCAGCGAGCGCGAAGGCATCGCGGCCCCAGGGTTGCCAGCGAACCGGTTGGCGCGCCGCGCGCGCGAGATAACCCGTCCCGGAGTGGGCCATGCGATTCGTGAACGGACCGCGTTCGCCGAGACACGCCGCCAGAGCGGCGCCGCATACGATGAGGGAAAGGCGTGTGTGCATCGTGCTACGCACGCGGGAAATACCCCGTCTGGCGGGGAAGCGTGCCCTATATTGGGCGGCATGACCCATGTGACCATCACTCCTAGGCCCAATGGCCCGCTCATCATCGACGGGCCGGTGCGGATCGTGACGCCCGACGGGAGGGAATTAACACACCCGCCCCGGAAAGACGGCAAACCGTCGGAAGTCGTTGTGCTGTGCAGATGTGGGGGCTCTGCCATAAAACCGTTTTGTGATGGAACGCACAAACGTAATGGTTTTCAGGACGGCCAGGTTACCACCGCCTAGCACGACCTTATTATGTTGTCTGGCGCTTAGACTTGCCGTTCCCCGCCGTGCCCCTGAACTGGAGGAGCGACAGACAATGGCAAAGGGAAAGAGCCCGATGGCCGCGGATGAAGGCTACTGCGTGAAGTGTAAGGCGAAGCGGAAGATCTCGAACGCCCAGCAGGTGAAGATGGCCAATGGCCGCCCCGCGCTAAAGGGTGTTTGTCCGGTTTGCGGGACGGGAATGTTCAAGATTCTGC
The DNA here is from genome assembly GCA_035575675.1 of Gemmatimonadales bacterium. Classification (GTDB taxonomy): domain Bacteria; phylum Gemmatimonadota; class Gemmatimonadetes; order Gemmatimonadales; family GWC2-71-9; genus 20CM-2-65-7. The sequence goes on along the minus strand of DATLXS010000100.1, from coordinate 47,109 downwards.
CCCCCGCCGCTGCTAAGTAACGCTCCCGCGGTCTCTCATTAACGCACCCCCGACGAAGTTGGTCGGGGGCGCGTTGTTTTATGGCGCACGGTGTAGCACGCGGCGCCGACCTCGCGGCAGTAGTAGGCGAGAATCTCGAGCGCGACGAGCTCTCCGGACCGCGTCCGGATCGCGTAGAGGTGATGCCTGGACGTCAGCAGGTGCGACCACATGCTGTAGTCGTACCACTTGCCGATAGCCGAGTTTGCGGTGTCCGCGGCGAAACTCGTTGCGACGTACCCGTCCGTGGGAAGCTCCGTGACGGAGTCGAACGCCATGGGGCCGAGGTCGATCGCTCCCGCGCCGGGGGCGGTGATGACGTGATTGCGGCGAAAGCCGAGGTCGCCCCACCAGCGCCACGCGTCGCCGCGCGAGGCATCGAGCGTGTAGGTGCCGTCGGCGTGCGGCCCGATTTCATAGGCCGGAAACTCCGGCTTGGTGAACGAGCCGATCAACAGCGACGCCACGAGCAGGAGAAATGCCACCGCCATCGCCCAGACCAGGAGAGGCGCCTTCAAGCCTCCGCCATGAACGGATACCACGGATCGCGGGGGGGCACGAAGTTCTCCTTGACGGCCCGGGCGCTGGTCCAGCGCATCAGATTGAGCAGACTCCCCGCCTTGTCGTTTGTCCCACTGGCACGTCCGCCGCCGAACGGTTGCTGCCCCACGACGGCGCCCGTGGGCTTGTCGTTGCGATAGAAGTTGCCGGCTGCGTAGCGCAGCGCCGCATCGGCCTCAGCCAGCGCCGCGCGGTCCTGCGCGAACACGGCGCCCGTGAGCGCGTAGGGCGACGTCCGATCCACGAGCGCCAGCGTCTCCTTCCATTGTTTATCCGGGTACACGTAGAGCGAGAGCACCGGCCCGAAGATCTCCTCACACATCGTCCGGTACGCGGGATCCTCGACCTGGATCACCGTCGGATGCACGAAGTATCCGTCCGCGTCGTCGCACTCGCCGCCGAACAGGATCTTCGCTTTCGCGTCGTGCTTCGCCTTCTCGATGTAGCCTTTGATCTTGTCGAACGACTTCTTGTCGATCACCGCGCCCATGAAGTTGCGGAAGTCGGCCGGGTCACCCACCTTCGCCTCGGCGAGCAGGCCGAGCACGCGCTCACGCACTTTGGGCCAGAGCGACTCCGGCACGTAGGCGCGCGAGGCGGCGCTGCACTTCTGGCCCTGATACTCGAACGCGCCGCGCACGATGCCGGTCGCGAGCGCATCGACGTCGGCGCTCGCGTGGGCGAGAATGAAGTCCTTGCCGCCGGTCTCCCCGACGAGCCGCGGGTAGTCGGCGTAGCCGGTCAGGTTCCCGGCCACTTGCTTCCACAGCGTCTGGAAGACTTCCGTGGACCCCGTGAAGTGGATACCGCCCAGATGGCGGTCGGCCAGCAGCCGCTCACTGATCACGGCGGCGGGACCGGGGACGAAATTGATGACGCCGGGGGGCAGCCCCGCCTCCTGCAACAGCCGGAACACGAGGTAATTCGAGTAGGACGCCGTCGCGGCCGGCTTCCAGACGACCGTGGACCCCATCATCGCCGGCGCGGTCGGCAGGTTCCCGCCGATCGCCGTGAAGTTGAAGGGTGTGATGGCGTAGACGAATCCTTCGAGCCCGCGGTAGTCCAGCGCATTCCACATCCCGCTCCCGGCGACCGACAGCGGCTGCTCCGCGTGGATCCGCTCGGCGTAGTGGACATTGAAGCGCCAAAAGTCGATCAGCTCGCACGCCGCATCGATCTCCGCCTGGAACGCCGTTTTGCTCTGGCCGAGCATCGTGGCGGCATTGAGCATGGCGCGCCAGCGCGTCGCGAGCAGGTCTGCTGCCTTGAGGAAGACGGCGGCGCGATCGATCAGGCTCCAGCTCGACCAGTCGCGCCACGCATCACGAGCGGCCTTGACCGCCGCAGTGACCTCCTCCGGGCCGGCCTGGTGGACCTTGGCGAGCACGTGCCGGTGGCAATGCGGCATCACCGCATCGACGGTCTTGCCAGTGCGGATTTCCCTGCCGCCAATGACGACCGGGATCTCGATTTGGCGGCCGCTCAGGTCTTTGAGCGACTGCTTGAGCTCGGTGCGCTCGCGCGACCCGGGAGCGTAGGCGAGAACGGGTTCGTTGACCGGGGTAGGGATTTTGGCTGTGTTCATGCCGGGAAATGTAACCGGGGAACCTCAGGATGTTGTGGAGATGACATGACGATCGATCCTCGCACCAGAATCGGCCACGTGCACCTGACCGTGAGCGATCTGGATCGCGCCCTGCAGTTCTACCGGGATGTCCTGGGCTTCGAGGTCACCGCCCGCTATGGCGCCGACGCCGTTTTTGTGTCAGCCGGCGGCTACCATCATCACATCGGTCTCAACACCTGGGCAGGCCGCGGCGCCCCGCGCCCAGCCGAGGGGACGACCGGGCTCTACCATTTCGCGATTCTCTACCCCGACCGTGCCGCCCTTGCCGCCGCGGTGCGCCGGGTGCTCAAGCATGGCGTGGCCCTCGAGGGTGCATCGGATCACGGCGTGAGTGAAGCGATCTATCTGCGCGATCCCGACGGCAACGGCATCGAGTTGTATCGCGACCGGCCGGAAAGCGAATGGCCGCGTGGACCGGACGGCGCCATCCGGATGCACACGCGGCCGCTCGATCTGCAGGCGCTGCTCGCCTAGGGGCGGCGGTCCGCGTCCCGCTGCTGCGGTAGCGGCAGGGCGATCGTGAGCGTCGTCTCGCCCGCTTCGGCGCTCGGTGATTGGACCTTCACCGTGCCGCTGAAGATCTCCTCTGTCGCCGTGCGCACCTTGGTGAAATTCGCCAGCGACCGGCCACCGCTCACCGTGAGCTCGAGGTCCTTGCCTTTCTGCTCGAGCTGCACGCGGACGAGCTTCGGCTGACCGGCGCTCGGATCGGCGGCGGTGCGAACGAGGCTCACGAGCAGGTCGAACAGCGCGTTGGCATCGCCCTTCATGTACAGCGTGTCGAGCGAGGTCGTGAACTCGAGCTCGATACCGCGGTCGCGCAACAGACGCCGTTCGAGCGTCAGACAGGACCGCACAACGCGGACGGCGTCGAACCGGCCGCCACGTTGACTGCGCGCGGTCAGCGTCCCGGCGCGTGCGCTCTGCCTCATCGCACGCAGCAGCTCGGAGGTGCGGTCGAGATCTTCGAGCACCTGGCCGAGATCGTCCAGGAGGGCCAGGCGGCGGTCTGCCGCCAGGTCCACCCACCGGCCGATCGATTCCATGGAGAGCTGGAGTCCGGCGCGCGCAGCGGTCAACGGATTGCTCGCCTGATGCACGAGCATGCCGGACGACGAGTCGCCAGACGCGGAGCCCGACGCGAGGCCGATGGCCAGCCCCGCCAGCTCGAGGGCGAGGCGCTCCTTGCTGCGTCGCTCGCGACCGCCCGGCGGCGGCGCGGGTGGACGCGCGCGCACGGGCGCCACGACCCATGCATCCGGTGTGGGACCAGGCGCCGTCACCCACAGCGATCCCACCGCGATAGGAACGTTCCACCGTCTCAGGATGGCGTCGAGATCGAAGGCGGGAGGCTGAGCACCAACATCAGTACCGCTGCTCGCGCGCGCGACGGCTTGGTGAGACCCAATAACTTCCCACAGCACGACCGGGCGTCCCACGACCGCACTTGCCTGGCGAAGCACCTCTGCGTTCAACATGTCCTCCATCGGCATCCCAATGTGATCGGGGTGTCGGGTGGGGGGCGCACAATAGAAATTGCGCCCCCTTGCAGCGCCGTCAAGCGGAGACTAGCGTCCGGCGCATGACGACACCACCTCCTGGTTTCCCCTCGCGCCCTTCGGTCGGACGCTCATCCTTCGCCGTCGCCATGAAGGATTACACGTTTATCCGGCCGGGAATCGCGGTTACGATCAGCGCGGTGACGCTCGCCGTGGCCCTCGTCATCGGGTTGTGGCTGATCGTTTCGCTCAACGGGGCAGCCGTCACCGTGACCCGTGGCGCCCGTACGTCCGAAACCTTGCATCGCTACAACGCCGGGCTCGAGGTATGGCGTGAAATGGCGACCAGCACCGATCCGCGGTTCCGCCGGCCCGAAGCCGTGGCCCAGCGGGACACCCTGGGCCGCATGCTGCGGGTGCAGCTCGCCGAGCTCGGCAACGCCATGCCCGACGACCGCGAGCGGGACCTGGTCCAGACTGTGCTCAGCGGCCTGACGAGCACGGCAACCGGGGTCGGCACCGACGCGCGCCAGGCGATGATCGTCCTGCTCGCCAAGCAGGATTCCGCGATGTTCCGGGCGGCCCAGGCCTCGCAGCGGGCGGTGCTGTTATCCGCGGTGCTGCTCGCTCTCACCATCATCGCCGCCGGCATGATGATCGTCCCGATGGCCTGGCTGTACGTGCGCTACAAGCGCGGTGCGACGATCGAAGTAAAGGTGTAGATGGCCAAGGCTACCGCGCGCCGCTCGCCCTCCACCACGATTGAAAGCTCCCGCGACCGCGAGCGACTGAACACCGTCGTCTTTCCCGAGCACTCGGATCTTGCCGCCCGAGTCGCCGAGCGCATCGTGGAGGTCATCCAGCGCGAGACGCAGGCCAAGGGCAAGGTGGTGCTCGGTCTCGCCACCGGCAGTACGCCGCTGGGCGTCTACGAAGAGCTGATCCGCCTCCACCAGGCGGGCGACGTCGATTTTTCGCACGTCATCACGTTCAATCTCGACGAGTACTACCCGATGTCGCCCGACAGTCCCCACAGTTATCACCGCTACATGTGGGAGAACTTCTTCGCGCATGTGAACATCGCGAAGCCCAACGTCCACATTCCCGAAGGCGTGACGCCGCGCGAGCGTGTGACCGACGCGTGCGCCGCCTATGAAGCCGCGATTCGCGCCGCCGGCGGCATCGACTTCCAGCTGCTCGGCATCGGGAAGACGGGACACGTCGGGTTCAATGAGCCGGGCTCCGACGCGGCATCGCGGACCCGGATCGTCACGCTCGATACCCTGACGCGAAAGGACGCCGCCGCCGACTTCTTCGGTGTCGAGAACGTCCCGCGCGAAGCGATCACGATGGGCGTCGCGACGATTCTCGACGCGAAAGAGATCGCGTTGCTCGCGACCGGCGAGCACAAGGCCGGGATCGTCGCGCGCGCGGTCGAAGGTGACATCTCCACTGATGTCGCCGCCACGTTCCTGCAGCGCCACCCGAGCGTCACGTTCTATCTCGACCTGCCGGCGGCCGCCGAGCTGACACGGATCAAGACGCCCTGGATCCTGGAGGGCATCGATTGGACACCCGCGATGGTGGAACGCGCCGTCGTGTGGCTCGCCGATCGCAGCACGAAGGCGGTGCTGAAGTTGTCCGCGCGTGACTACGCGGAGAATCAACTGAGCCCGCTGCTCGCGCGGGCGGGGTCGGCCGGTCCCATCAACGGCCAGGTCTTCAACCGGCTGCGCGAGAAGATTCGGGGCCGGGCCAAGCTTCCGGCGCACGAGCGCGTGCTCGTCTTCTCCCCGCATCCCGATGACGACGTCATCTCGATGGGCGGCATTCTCCGCAAGCTGTGGGAGAACGAGAATCAGATGGTCGTCGCGTACATGACGAGCGGCAACATCGCCGTATTCGATCACGACGTCACCCGGCATCTGGACTTCGTCGAACGGGCGGCCGGGTCGCTGGGGCTCGACACATCCGCCGTCCAGCGCGCCCGCGCCACGGTCAACGCCGGCATGGAGCAGAAGGCGCCCGGAGAGATCGACATCCCCGTCGTCCAGCACCTCAAGAAATTCATCCGGGAATCGGAAGCGATCGCCGCATTGGCCGCGGTCGGCATTCCCGCAACCAGTGCGCGGTTCCTCGATCTCCCGTTCTACCAGACGGGCGAAGTCCGCAAACGGCCGCTGTCCGAAGACGACATCGCGATCGTGCTGCGGCTGATCGAAGAGACGCGACCCGATCTCGTGTTCGTCGCCGGGGACCTGTCCGATCCCCACGGCACCCATCGCACGTGCAAGGCCGCCGTCGAAGCAGCGCTCGCCCGCTATCAGGGTGGCAAGCCGGAGGTGTGGTTGTATCGCGGCGCGTGGCAGGAGTGGTCGCTCACCGAGGCTGATGTGCTCGTTCCCCTGTCGCAGGATGAGCTGCACGCCAAGATCCTCGCGATCTTCCGGCATCAATCGCAAAAGGACACGGCGCCCTTCCCCGGGTACGACGAACGGGAGTTCTGGCAGCGGGTGGAAGCGCGGAATCTGGAGACCGCGGCGCGCGCCGACCGCCTCGGGCTGCCCGAGTATTACGCGATGGAAGCCTATGTAATTCAACGCGTTTAGGCCAGGAGCGTTGCACCCCGCCCTGCCGGTTCATTATGTTGCCGCCCCAGATCCCCCTTCAATGGAGGAGGCCCAACAGATGAGCGCTTCAACCACCAAGGCATTGAGTCTGGCCATCGTCGCGGCCCTCTGGGCCGTCATCTCCCACTTCGGCAGATTGCCGCTGCAGCTCTGGACCGTCATCGTCGGCCTCGGCTGCTTCGTGGGCGCGGGTGGCGGAATTCTCGGACTGCAGAAGTCGATACTCGGGTCGGCATCCGGCGTCGTGTGGGCGCTGCTCTATGCTTCCGTTTCTACCGCGCTCGGCCGGAATGATCTCCTGGACGCTTTGCTCCTGGGTGCCGCGGTGTTCGGGATGGTGTACCAGGCTCGCATCCCGCTGCTGACGTACACCGTGGGCGCTCTGGTCGGCGCCGCGACCGCGATGGGTGCGCGCGCCGTCACCATCAACGGTGGGATTCGCATCGTCATCGCGCTGGCGATCGGCTGCGTGTTGGGGATCGCCGCGGAGCGCGTTGCCGAGATGCTCGGGAGAATGAGGGTCGTGCCGGCCATGTCGAATCGCTAGATGCAGGGGTAGACCCATGATACGAGAGTAGGGGCGCAGCATGCTGCGCCCCTACTTTTTTTGCCCGCCGCCCCCCAAAACCAAACCCGGAGCCACTGCTGCGCTCCGGGTTGGCGAGATCGGGCGAAAGTGGCCGTCGACACTTGCGCCGCGATCTACTTTCCGTACCTCGCCCACGAATGTAGGAGCTCCCGCCCCCGGGATGATGCGCGCGGCGTGCGGGCTATGTCAGGGAACCGTCCAGCCGAGTTGACCGAGTGTTGCCGATGGAGGGTTGGGGAGGGAATCTTCAGTCCATGACTCGTTTCCGCGTGCGACGCGGCGCCGTCGTTGCGGTGCTGTTGGTGCTCGCCTTCGCCGTCGCGGCGGCGCTGGCGGTCCAGGCGTATGGGACAGCGCGCTATCATCGCGCGCAGGCCGATCGCGTGCTGCGCGACTACGCGGCACTGGCTGCGGCGCGCGTGGCGCAGCGCAGCGCCAGCGAGATCTACTACGCGGTCGTCCCGCCGCTCAAGGCGCTGCAGCACGCGCATGAAATCGCGCCGCAGAAGCCGTTGCCGGTACCACGCGATCTGCATTTCGATACCATGGAGCACGAGTTCTCGCTCGCGCCCTACATCCGCTTCACCTTCCGGATGGACCTGAAGACCGGACGACTCACGACGTCGGGTGAGAAATTGCCGACGGTCGTCCGCCGCTGGTTGATCGACACGCTGCCGGCGCACACGCGCGCGGTCTACGATACGTCGTGGCACATGGGCACCGTGCTAGGTCAACCCGGTGACGATCGCCGCTATGTCGCGTATACGGTGCTGCGCGATTCCGATGGCATCCTGCGCACGGCGCTCGGGTTCGAAGCCAAGCCAACCGCGCTCAAGCCGCTGGTCGTGCAGGCCACCGAGAAGTTTGCGCTCCTGCCCCGGCCGCTGACCGGGGGCGTCCAGTACGACTCGATGGGATCGATCATCATCACCGACAAGTATGGCGTCGAGATATATCGGTCCGCGGTGCAGTACACCTCGCCGTTCACGGCGCGCGACACGATCGGCACCGACATGGGCAACCTCTTCGCGCAGGCGACGCTGCGCGCTGAGGTCGCCGATAAGCTGATCATCGGCGGTCTGCCACGGTCCCGGCTTCCACTGATCCTCAGCTTGCTCGGACTAACGGCGGCATTGATCGGCACCGCGCTGTTCCAGCTGCGCCGCGAATCGCAGCTCACGCGCCTGCGGACCGACTTCATCTCGGGCGTCTCGCACGAGCTGCGCACTCCCCTCGCACAGATCCGGATGTTCTCCGAGACGTTGACGCTGGGGCGTGTGCGATCCGACGAAGAACGGCGCCGCTCCCTGGCGATCATCGATCAAGAAGCGCGCCGACTGACGCATCTGGTAGAGAATCTGCTGCACTTCTCGCGGTCGGAGCGGCAGACGACGCACATCGCGCCCGAGCCGACCGCCCTCGCGCCGCTGGTGCAGGAGGTGATCGACGGCTTTGCGCCGCTCGCCGCCGCGCGCGGCGCGACGGTCGCTGCGGAGATACCGGAGGACCTCGTCGTGCCCGCCGATCCCGGCGCCGTGCGGCAGATGCTGCTCAACCTGCTCGACAACGCCGTGAAGTACGGCCCCGCGGGCCAGGAAGTGCGGATCGGCGCGACGCGTGAAAACGGCGCCGCGCAGCTGTGGGTCGCGGACGGAGGGCCCGGCATCCCGCGCGCCGACCGCGAGCGCGTGTGGGAGCGGTTCTGGCGGCTGGAGCGCGACCGCGGCTCCGCCGTCGCCGGCAGTGGCATCGGACTCGCCGTCGTGCGCGAGCTCGTCAGCCTGCACCACGGTCGCACCTGGATCGATGACGCCCCCGACGCCGGCGGGAGTGGAACTCGCGTCGTGATCGAGCTGCCCGCATGATCGCGTCCGCGATCGGACCCAGGCGGATTCTCGTCATCGAGGACAATCCCGATCTCGCGTACGGATTGCGCAATAATCTCGAGATCGAGGGCTACGAGGTCGAAGTCGCGAAGGACGGGACGAAGGGTCTGTCCCGCGCGCGCAGTGCGAATCCCGACCTCGTGGTGCTCGACCTGATGCTGCCGGGGATGGATGGCTTCCGGGTGCTGCGTGCGCTGCGCGAAGACGGGCACGGCATGCCGGTACTCATCCTCACCGCCCGCGGCGAAGAGGCGGACAAGGTCCGCGGTCTCCGCCTCGGTGCGGACGATTACGTGACCAAGCCGTTCGGCGTACTCGAGCTGCTGGCACGCATCGAGGCGCTGCTCCGACGCGTCGTGGCGCCGAAGCGGAACGGCGGACCGCCCGCGCCGCCGTTCGAAAAGTTCGGCGATATCGAGGTGCTCACGCCGTCGCGGACGGTGTTGCGCGACAGCTCGCCGGTGGCGCTGACGCCCAAGGAGTACGATCTCCTCCTCGCGCTGATCCGGCGCGACGGCGCCTGTATCACACGCACCGAGCTGCTCACGGAAGTCTGGGGCTACAGTGCCGAGGTGATGAGTCGCACCGTGGACACGCACGTTGCCGAGCTCCGCCGCAAGCTCGAGCGCGATCCCGCCAACCCCAGGCATATTCTCACGGTTCGCAAAACCGGCTACCGCCTGGCGAGGTAACCTAAGGCCGCGCCGGCGGCGGCCGGGTCGCGGCCGAGTCGAACACCAGTCTGATTTCCTCCGCCGCGTCGACTCGCGCGTCGCTGAGATTGGTCACCAAGGCGATCACCACTCGCGAATCGCGGTCCACGCCGAAAACCGTCGTGCCACCGATCGAGCTGCCCCCATGGAAAACGGTGCGGTGCCCGAGCGTGTCCGTCGCCACGAACCAGCCGATCCCATAGGGAGTTGTTTCCCCCGACGAGGTGCGCTGCGGGGTGAACAGCAGGTCGAGTGTCGCGGCCTGCAGATACCCGGGCGCGAGATGCGCCGACCCGAAGCGCACCAAGTCCTCGGCAGTGGAGAGAAACCCGCCACCCGCCCATTTGTAGCTGTTATTCACCGTCGGCGCCGGCACGAACTCGCCCGACTTGGCGCGCTCATAGAATCGCGTGCGATTCGGGATCAGACTGTCGTTTCGATCCGGCGCGGTACTACTCATCCTCAGCGGCTGGAAGACGTGCCGGCTCATGTACGCCAGGAACTGCTGTCCGGACGCTCCCTCCACCACCGCGCTGATGAGATTGAATCCGAACGTCGAGTACGAGTAGCGCGTCCCAGGCGGCGCGACGAGTGGATCGTTCTGAAAAACCGCTAGGCCCGCGGTGACCGTCGCGTATGGTTGATTGAGCAGGAACTCGTTTCCCTGGTAGTGCCTGATCCCCGCCAGGTGGCCGCCGAGCAGCCGCGTGGTGATGACACCACCTTTCTCGGGAAAGGTCGGCACGTAGCGCTGTATGGGCGCGTCGAGGTCCAGTTTCCGCTGCTCGTACAGCTGCGCGACGGCGTCGGCGGTCAGCGGCTTCGAGACGCTCCCGATCCGGAACTGCGTCGCCGCCGTTGCCGGGCGGTGCGTCGCCAGGTTCGCGTAGCCGAACGCTTCCGACCACACGATGCGCCCGTCTACTGCCACGGCCAACGCGAAGCCGGGGATGTTGGGCACGAGCTTCTCGCAGGCGATGGCGTGCGCACGGGCGCGTGCCGCCGCCCAGCGCTCCGCGACTGCAGGAAGTTTGGCTGGCCGCGAGACGCACGCAGGCTGCTGCAAGGAAAGAAGGACGAGGACCGCAAGAGGCATCGCCTTTGACTCCGCTCGAGGATCGGATAACATACCCGCACATGCGCGAAAAGGCCGAGACGCTCAGGCGGCTCCACATCGACGGGCCGATGCTCGTCCTCCCGAACGCGTGGGACGCCGGCAGCGCCAGGATCTTCGTGGAGGCGGGGTTCAAGGCCCTTGCGACAACGAGCGCGGGAATCGCGTTCAGCCTGGGCATGCCCGACGGCGAGCGCATCAGTCGCGATGAGATGCTCGCGGCGGTCGCCCGCATCACACGGCGGATTTCCGCTCCGATCACCGCGGATTTGGAAGCGGGCTACGGCGCAACGCCCGACGCCGTCCGCGAGACGGTGCGTCGTGCGATCGATGCGGGCGCGGTGGGGATGAATCTCGAAGACCGAATGGAAGAGAAACATCTGATCGATTTCGCACCCGCCGTCGAGCGCGTGCGGGCCGCGCGGCAGGCCGCCGATGCGACCGGTGTTCCGCTCGTGCTCAACGCCCGAACCGACGCGTTCGAAGCCCCCGAGATTCCGCGCGACAAACGCCTCGCCGAGGCGGTGCGGCGCGGCAACGCGTTTCGCGAAGCGGGGGCCGATTCGGTGTTCGTGCCGTTTGTCGGCGACTCGGGCACGATCGAGCAGCTCGTGCGGCAGATTCGCGCACCCCTCAACGTCCTCGGCACCCCCAACGCGCCGACACTCAAGGAAATGGCGGCATTGGGCGTGCGGCGCGTAACGTTTGGGTCGGCGCCGATGCGCGCGACGCTGGGCCTGGTACGCCGGATGGCGCGCGAATGGAGGGACAAAGGGACATACGGAACGCTGGAGGCGTACGGGATTCCGTTCGCCGAGCTGCAGCAGCTATTCGCTTAGTTCAACTCCACGTGCAGGTGATCGGCGGTGCCGACGTGGCGCCGGGTATCGAATCCCATCAACCAGAAGTAGAACTGCACGCCGCGGTTCTTGATGACGCCGCGGCCCGTGGTCCGGAGATCGACCGCGTGGATCCAGCCGTCGGCCTGCTTGTAGTGCCGGGTGCGACTGTTGGCCGGCAGACCCATCCGGCCATAGTCCTCCGGCAGACGGCCGGAATCGGTGATCAGCATGTTGCGGTCGACCAGAATCAGCGTGGACAGCGCCAGGCGCAGCAGGGGATGCAGCGACCCGTAATAGGCCCGCACCGGCGGCGATTTCGCGTGAACGCTGGCGATGTAGACCAGCGAATACCCGCAGTAGAAGACGACCAGCGGTAGCGCCACCCATTTCGCGAGCGGGATGATCAACGCGCGGCCGCCGCGCCCCCCGCGCCTCGTGAATTTGCGGGCGAGCCACACGGCGTAGGCTGTCACGACGGCACAGGTCAGGATCGCCGCGGTGAGGAGCGCGAGCCAGACGGAGGTCGTGCCGTGTTCGTAGAAGAACACCGACCCACGCACCAATACCGCGAACGGCAGCGCGATGATCAACGCGATCTTGAGGAGCGCGCGGACCACCTCGCCGGCGAGCGCGCGCCATTCGGCCGCGGACGCCGGTGCGGCCTGCCGCACCTTCTTGCGCCACTTTCGCTTCCATTCCTTCTGCGCTTCGCGCTTGAGCCGCTCGAGCTTTACCGCGATCCCATCCATATGGGAAATCTACGTTTACCGAATCGTCATGTTTCCGTGCTCCAGATCTCATGGAAGGCTGTGCAAGGTGCCATGTGAGCGCCGTCTCTTTGGGACAGTCCTCCCACCGGAGCGTTACCATGAGACGTCGGTCCCTGATCGTGCTTGTCGCAGCTTTGTTGGTCGGATGCACCACAGAAGCCCCGGCACCGAGTGACGGATACTTCCTCTACTCCGGTCGGGGAGCGCAAGCGCAGGCGCAGCGCGCTACGGCAAGCCGCCCGGCGCCGGCGCTTGCCGCGGTCGAGCAATCACGCATTCCCGACGATGCGGCGACGCCGCCCCTGCCCGAGATGCCGACGAACATGATCATCCGCACCGCGACGGCATCCGTCGAAGTCGATTCGGTGCAGCCGGCGATTGTGCAGGTGCGGTTGCTGGCGACGCGGCTGGGCGGCTACGTGGCCAGCTCAGGCATCGAGACCGGCAAGAATCAGCTGCGCCAGGCCGAGATCGAGCTGAAGATCCCGGCCGCGCGGTTCGACGAAGCGCTGTCGGGATTGACGCCGATCGGAAAGCTGGAGTCGGTGAACGTCGACGCCGAGGATGTGGGCGAAGAGTTTGTCGACGTCACCGCGCGCATGGACAACGCCGGGCGGCTCGAGCGCCGGCTCATCGACCTGCTCGCGACGCGTACCGGCAAACTCAAGGATGTGTTGGACGTCGAGCGGGAGCTCGCCCGCGTCCGCGAAGAGATCGACCGCTACGAGGGGCGGATCCGCTATCTCAAGGCCCACACCGCCATGAGCACGCTCCGCGTGAGCGTCCACGAGCCGCTGCCGGTCGTGGGGACCGCCGGGAAGAGCGTCATGGGAGAAGCATTCACGCAGGCGTGGCGCAACTTCGTCGTGCTCGCGTCCCTGGCCGTGCAATCGCTCGGCGTCGTCCTGCCACTTGGGCTTATCGCGGCCGCAGCCTGGCTCGTGGTGCGGCGGCGGCGGACCCTGACGGCTCCTATTGGCGGCAGTGGGGTCTGAAGAGCCGAAGCTCCAGCCCGAGGAGGACTCAAATGGCTTCACGCACGGAGCGGTTCAAGACGGCAGCGGTCAAGACAGCCCGAACGGCCAGGAAGTGGGCGGAGACTGCCGCTCGCGAAGCCGACCGGTTGCTGAAGGAAGCGCAGAAGCGCGTCAAGTCAGAGCAACGGCAGCAACGCATCAAGGCCGCGTTGCGACGCACCGGGAGGGTGCTGAAGGCAGCCGGCCGCGCGGCGATCGTCGCCGGCATCGCGGCCGGTATCGCTTCGGCCCGGGCCAACGGGCGTGGCCGCAGGGTCAGGAAAAAGCACTAGTCGTCCGCGCCACCGAGTTGCAACACCCGTTTCCACTGGGGCGCCGTCACGGGACTCACCGACAGGCGCCCCTGTTTTACAATCGGCAGGTCCGCAAACGTCTTGTCCGCCTTGATCTGCGCCAGCGTCACCGCGCGCGGCAGGCGGCGGCTCGCCTTGAGGTCGATCACGAACAGCTTCGGGTCGTTCTTCTTGGGATCTGCGTACGGCGCCGACACGACGGTCGCCAGTCCCACGACGGCTTTCTCGTCGCCGGTGTGATAGACGAACACCTGATCGCCCGGATGCATCGACCTGAGGTTCCGCAGCGCCACCGGATTCTTGACGCCGTCCCAGACCGCTGTCGTCGCGCGCTCGAGATGGTCGTAGCTGTACGTGCTCGGCTCGGTCTTTACCAACCAGTAGTTAGGCATGTTTCGCCGTCCATTCGGAAACTGTGTCAGCGAGCTCGTTCATTACGTCGCTTTCGGTCTTGCCGGTGCGCTTGGGGACCTTGAACGAATGATCGCCCTCGTCGATCAGATGCAGCGTGGCGCGATCGCCAAGCTTTGTCACCACCTCTTGCAGCAAATCGAGCTGCGCAAATTCATCGTGCGTCCCCTGCAGGAATAACATCGGCACTTTAACAGACGCTAAATGCTCGGCGCGAGCCGTCCCGGGACGGCCGGGGGCATGCAGCGGAAAGCCAAGGAAAACGAGGCCGCGCACGTCCGGTAACGGTTCACGCGCCTGTGCCTGCGACGTCATACGCCCGCCAAACGACTTGCCACCGGCGATAAGCGGCAATTCCGGTGCGCGACGCGCTGCCGCGACGACGGCCGCACGCACGGCCGCCTCCGCGACCCCCGGCGGATCGGGGCGGCTCTTTCCGGCCTGCATATACGGAAATTCGTACCGGTAGGTCGCGATGCCGCGCGCCGCGAAGGCGTCGGCCGCCTGCGCGAGAAAATGGTGTCGCATGCCCGCCCCCGCTCCATGCGCGAGCACGTACAGCAGGCGCGCATCGTGCGGCCGAACCAGCATGCCGTCGTCAGTGTTCGGCAAGGCGATCGTTCAGGCGTTCGAGGACGCCCATGAGCTTGGGTTTCACCTCGAGGACTTTGACGACGGGATCGGAGCCGAGCTTCTGCATGCGCTTCAGCGCGTTGACGATCGTGAAGTTGCTGTTGTGGAGCTTCCCACCCACCTCATCCCATTCGATCGGCATCGACACCGGCGCGCCCGGCGACGGACGAACGCTGTAGGGCGCGACCATCAACTGGCCGGCGCGGTTCTGGAAGGCGTCGACGTAGACCTTGCCGTCGCGCTTGCTGATCGTGCGCGCCGTCGTCGCGATGTCGGGGTGCTGATCGGTGACGAGCCGCGCAAACAGGATCGCCAGCTGCAGGCATTGCGCGTACGTCAGCTGGCGACCGAGCGGCAGCATGATATGCAGACCAGACTTTCCGGTCGTCTTGATGAACGCCGGCATGTCGACGTCTTCACACAGCGTCCGCATCGTCTGCGCGAGCGTGATGACGTGCGCGAACGGCGCGTCTTTGGGGTCCAGATCGATCAGGCACCAATCGGGCTTCGTGAGATCCTCGATGCGGCTCATCCACATGTGCAGCGGAATCGTGCCGAGGTTGACGAGGTAGACCAGCGTCTCGACATCGTTGCATACGAAGTACTGGATATCGCGCTGCGTGTCCTCGCTCCAGATCGGGATTGTCTGGATCCACTCCGGCACGAAGCCTGGCGCGTCTTTCTGATAGAAGGACTTGCCGTTGATGCCGTCGGGATACCGGGTGAGGACGACGGGGCGGTCCTTGAGATACGGCAGCAGCCAGGGCGCCATCGACCTGTAGTACTCGATGAGGTCGCCTTTTGTGTACTTCTCCTCCGGCCAAAAAATTTTATCGAGGTTGGAAAACTTCACCTCTCTTGGAAGAGGGGAGATGGGAGATGTACGTTGCGGTGGCTCCAGAGAGTCCATCTCCCTTCTCCCATCTCCCTGCGCTCCAGGCATCACCACATCTTCAGGTTTTTTATCATCTCGAAAGCGCACAAAGACCGATTGCCGCAGCAAGCCATCAGGCGTGAACTCCTTGTACCGTACGTCGCACACGAGCTTCGGCTCGACCCAGGTGTGATCGGGGCCCTTGGGGAGCGCGCCGTGCTTGGGGGGCTCGCACGGTGGCGTCGCGCGTACCAACGCCGCGAGCTCAGCACTGATCTCGTCGATCTGCTCGCCACTGAATCCTGATCCGGCCCGGCCACAGTAGATCAGCGTGCCGTCTTGGTACGCGCCGACGTGGAGCGCGCCGAAGCCGCCCCGGGAGCCCTTGGGTTTCGAGAACCCGACGACCAGAAAGTCGTCCATGCGGTCGGCGCGAATCTTGAGCCAGTCGCCGGAGCGGCCGTCGCGATAGGGGCTGTCCGCCTTCTTGGCGACGATGCCTTCGAGCCCCAGCGTCACGACCTGCTCGTACAGCGCCTCCCCGTTCTTCTCGAAGTGCTCCGAATAGCGGAGCGGGCCGGTCTGGGGCAGCACCTTCCGCAAAATCTCCTTGCGCGTGACCAGCGGCAGCTTGCGCAGATCGTAGCCCTCGAAGCCGAGCACATCGAACACGTACAGCGTGGCGGGTGACTCGATCGCGGCGCGCTTCGCCTCCCGCGCGCCGAGCTTGGCGCGGACCTGGAGCTTGGAGAAACTCGGGTGGCCGGCGTCGTTCAAGACGACCAGCTCGCCGTCCAGAATCACACCCGCGAACGGGATCGCCTTCACGGCGCGGGCGATCTCCGGAAACGCCTCGGCGTAATCGAGCCCTTTGCGCGAGTACAGCCTCGGCGCGCCGTCCTCGCACGCGGCACGCATGCGGTAACCGTCGAGCTTGACCTCGAAGACCCAGCCCGGCTTGGAAAACGGCTCGGCGCGCGTTTCGGCGAGCATCAGCTCGGTGTCCTCCAGCCTGAGCGCGCGCTGCGGCGCGCCCAGTTTGCCGAGCTCCTTCTTGATCGGCTCGGCACGCTGCGTCGCGTTCCGCAGCTCGTCGTTGGTGAGCCCCGAGAGCACGGACTCGTTCGTGTACGGCTCGGTCGAGACGTATTGGTCGCGCTCCTTGATCAGGAGCCATTCCTTGTCGGTCTTTTTCAGTTTGATCAACGTCCAGCGGCCGCGCAGCTTGTAGCCCTTCAAGTCGAACAGCAGTTTCCCTTTTGCGAATCCTTCCCGCACGTCCTCGAGCGGCACCCACACGCCCCGATCCCAGACGATGACCGATCCGGCTCCGTAATTCCCTTCCGGAATGATCCCCTCGAAGTCGCCGTACTCCATGGGGTGATCTTCCACTTTTACGGCGAGACGCTTGTCGGCGCGATTGGCCGACGGGCCCTTGGGAACCGCCCAGGATCTGAGGACCCCGTCCATCTCGAGCCGCAGGTCCCAATGCAAGCGCGTGGCGTCGTGCATATGGACGATGAACAGCCCGCCCGGTTTTGGCCCCGGCGTCGGGGCCAGCCCGCCGGGTTCGGGGGTCTCGGCGAACGCGCGCTTCGCGCGATATGTGGTAAGCGCGTCACCGTCTTCCGGGGGCCGAGGGCGGGGGCGGGGCTTCCGACGGGCGGGCATGAGGGCGTATGATACCTCGATATGGCTGCCCATTCCATCGGTTCCGCCACGGTCTCGTTTGGCCTCGTGTCCGTGCCCGTGCAGCTCTTCGCTGCCGGCGAGTCGAAGGCCGCGATCTCGTTCAACCTGCTCCACAAGACAGATGGCTCGCGCCTGAAACAGCAGTATGTCTGCGTGAAAGACGGCGAAAAGGTCGAACGCAGCGACATGATCAAGGGCTACGAGTTTCAAAAGGGTCAGTACGTGACCTTCACGCCCGACGAGCTCAAGGCGCTCGAAGAGCGCGGCACGGGCGCGGTCGACATCAAGGAATTCCTCCCCGCCGAGCAAGTGGATCGTATCTACCTCGACCGCACGTACTTCCTCGGCCCCGACAAAGGCGGCGAGCGCGCCTATAAACTGCTGTCCGAAGCGCTCGAGAAGACGAAACGCGTGGCGATCGGCCAGTACGCCGCGCGGGGCAAGCAGTACCTGATCATGGTCCGGCCGCTGAAGGGCGGACTTGTGATGGAGCAGCTGCGCTACGCCGACGAGATCCGCGACATCGCCGAGGTGCCGATCCCCAAGACCGAGGTGAAGAAGCCGGAGCTCGACCTCGCCGTGAAGCTGATCGAGCAGGCGGCGACGGAGGACTTCCAGCCGAAGAAGTACAAGGACAACGTGCGGGAGCGGATGCAGGAGCAGATCGAGCGCAAAGTGAAGGGCAAAGAGATCACGGAGGAGCCGGAAGAGGCGCCCAAGACCAAGGTGCTCGACCTGATGCAGGCGCTGAAGCAGAGCCTCGGCGGGGCGCAGGAGAAGGCAGAGGAGAAGCCGGCCAAGCGGCGGAAAGTCGCGGGGAAGCGCTAAAGCATTATCTTGGGGCGACCTTTACCCCGGGGTGCCGCCGATGCAGGACACGTTCTCGACGCCGGTCGCAGGGCCGGGTCCGGTATTCTGGATTGTCTGCGCCGTGCTCGTCGTGTTTGAGATCGCCAGCTTGTGGAAGGTGTTTGAAAAGGCGGGCCAGCCGGGTTGGGCGTGCATCATCCCGATCTACAATATCGTCGTACTGTGCCAGATCGCCGGCAAGCCGGCCTGGTGGGTTCTGCTCTACCTGATTCCGTTGGTGAACATCGTCATCAGCATCATGGTGAAGCACAACATCTCCAAGAACTTTGGCCACGATGTCGGCTTCACGCTGGGACTGGTTTTTCTGGCCTTCATTTTCTATCCGATTCTGGCGTGGGGGGAGTCGGAGTATCTGGGGCCAAGCGGAGGAACTCCCGCGCCAGCTTAGGCCCCATGCCCTGCTCTTCGTGCTTGAAGAAGATGTACGCATCGGTCCAGGCGCTTCCCAGCGCCTGGACCTTTTGTACCCACGCGCTCAAGCCCTCCGCGGAGTAGCCCTCGTCGCGGAGGCGGACGTAGCCGAAGTCCGCGGTTGCAACCAGCGGCGTCGTCCCTTCCTCTGTATCCGCGATGCACAAGGCCGTGTTTGTGCTCCGCAGGAGCTCAAAGACGTCGTCTGACCACCACGACGCGTGACGGAACTCACATGCGGCGCGGACATCTGGCGGAAATTGGGTGAGTAGATCACCGAGGCGGCCGAGGTCTTTGGCGAAATTGGGGGGTAATTGAAAGAGTACGGAGCCCAATTTGGCGTTAAGCTTTCGGATGGTGTCGAGGAAGAGCCGCAACGGTTCGTCGATGTTGCGCAGACGCATGAAGTGCGTGATACGTTGCGGGGCTTTCAAGACAAACGTGAACTCCGCCGGGGTGACGGCATCCCAGCCGGCGATCGTCTTGGCACTCGGCATGCGATAGAAGGTGTAATTGATCTCCACCGTGCGCAGCTGCTGGGCGTAGAATTCGAGCCACTTCGCGCTCGGGAGCTTGGGCGGGTAAAAGCTTCCCTTCCATTCAGGGAAGTTGTAACCAGACGTACCGACGTGCAGCCGCAGCATCGCGGCAAAGCTAGTCTGACCATTCTCGTTAAGGGAGGCGTCGCATGAAGACGCTGAAGTGCTCACTCGCCGCGTTCGTATTTGTTCTCGCCGCCTGCGGAACGTCGGCCGAGACCGAGCGCAAGCTGGCCGAGCTCGAGTCGGCCAACGCACAGAAGGACAGCCTGATGCAGGAAGTGGCGATCAGCTCGCGGCTCATCAGCGACGTCAACGTCGAGCTCGCCAAGGCGAAGATCCGCAACAATCGCCTGCACGTCTCGAGCGAAAGCCCGATCACCGCGTCGAATGACACGCTGATCGCCAAGCTGCGCTACGTCGTGGCGCGCGTCCAGCAAACCGAAACCGCGCTGAACGAGAGCCGCGAGCGGATCAAGAGCCTGACCACGCTGTCGGACAGCCTCCGCGCCACGCTCGATTCCACGGTGGGCAACATGCAGACGGTGATCGCCGGGCAGAAGACGACGATCGATCTGTTGACCGACCGCGTCGACGCGCTGACGGAAGAGAACGTCGCGTTGAAGGACAGCCTGGCGACGGGCTACTACGTCATTGGGACGCGCGACGAGCTCAAGAAGAAGGGGATTCTCACCGAGCAGGGCGGCGGCCGCGTGCTCTTCATCCTGTGGCGCACGGGCAAGACGCTCCAGCCGGCGCGCAACCTCGATCCGCGCTTGTTCACGGCGATCGACACGCGCCAGGTGACGCAGATTCCCCTGCCCAGCGCGCGCGCGGAGTATCGCGTCGCGTCGCTGCAGGATCTCTCGTACGTCGCCGAGGAAAACAAGAACAACACGTTCTCCGGCGTGCCGAGCCTCACGATTACGTCGCCGGTCGATTTCTGGCGCAGCTCGAAATTCCTGGTCATCATCCGCGAGGGCGCGGGCGATCAGGTCGCGAATGGAGATGCTCGGCCCTCCGAGTCGCAGGTCCTGAGCCGCTAGACCAGCACAGACGGCGCGTTGCCAGCGGATGGTAGGGGCGCAGCATGCTGCGCCCCTATATTCTTTCGTGGCCTCTTGTAGTTCGTGCTAGTTTCTCCGCAATGGATAATCGTTGCGGCTGGTCCACGGCGAACGCCCAAATGATCGCCTACCACGATACCGAGTGGGGCGTCCCCGTACATAACGACACGCAGCTCTTCGGCAAGCTCGTGCTCGATGGATTTCAGGCGGGACTGTCCTGGGCGATCATCCTGCGCAAGCGCGATGCGTTTCTCAAAGCCTTCGATGGATTCAACCCGGACAAGATGGCGCGCTACGATGCCAGGCGCATCGCCAAGATCCTCAGAGATCCGGGAATCGTGCGCAACAAACAGAAGGTGAAATCCGCGGTTGGGAACGCCCGCGCCTTCCTGACGCTGAAGGACGCGGGGGAGTCGTTCGATCAGTTTCTCTGGCAGTTCGTGGGCGGCAAGCCGAAAGTGAACGCCTGGAAGACGCTGCGCGGGGTGCCGGCGGAGACCAAGGAATCGACCGCAATGAGCAAAGCGCTGGTCGCGCGAGGCTTTCGCTTTGTCGGGCCGACGATCGTCTACGCGTTCATGCAGGCCGTCGGCATGGTGAACGATCATCTGGTGACGTGTGACAGATATCGCGAGTTGACGAAATAATGTAGGGGCGCAGCATGCTCCGCCCCTACCATCGATTTATTTCGCCCTTTCCAGATACTGGCCGGACCGCGGATCGACGCGAACCTTCTCGCCGGGGCTGATAAACTCCGGCACCTGCACCGTCACCCCGTTCGACAACTTCGCGGGCTTCGTGCTCGCCGTCTTCGTCGCCGTCTTCATCACCGGCGACGTCTCGACCACCTGGAGCTCGATCACCGACGGCAGCTCGATGGCGATGGGCCGTCCGTCGAGCCACTCGACCTGCACCACCATCTCCGGCTGCAGCCAGGGCGTGTCCTCGCCCACCGCGCGCTCGTCGAGTGTGAACTGCTCGTAGGTCTGCTGGTCCATCACATGTACGCCGCCCTGATCCTGGTAGAGGACCTGCATCTCTTTCGTGTCGAGACGGGCTTCCTGGAGAAAATCGGTCGCGGCGAGGCGCTGATCGAACGTATTCCCGGAAACGAGACTGCGGAAACGCACCTGCACGAATGCCCGGAGATTGCCGGGCGTGCGGTGCGTAAAGTCCATGACGCGGCACGGCTGGCCGTCGATCATGAGGACGTGACCTTTGCGAATGTCTGTGGCTTTCATGGGAGCGGGAACTTAAGCGCGAGACCTTAGCACTCCAAGGCCCCGAGTGCTATCTGCTTGCCCCACAAGCCTCCGCTTACTAGCGTGAGGAGCCTCACATGTTTCTGAGCCTAATGCATTGCACAATAGCTAGATAGATGACCGGCACCAAAGCTTGCCTCTGTCGCCGTAAGGGAGGGAAGCATGATCAGGCCCATCATCCATCGCCAACTGACTCGGGGCGACCTCGCCTGCCTGGTAGACGAGATCGCACGGATGGATGTCGCGGAAGGACGGGAGGCCGATCAGGCGCTGCAGGCCGGCGCCGTCGACACCGTCCTCGATTCGCCCGCCGCGCTCGAAGCCGTCCTCGGCCGCGGCGGCGCGCCTGCGCCATTGCCCCTCACGCTGCTCTGGTACGTCCCGATTCGCGCCCAGCTCCGCCTCCGCGGCGTGACCGACATTTTGCTGGCCGATTACGCGGCGACGCTCCCCGTCGTTTTCGCCACGTCGACATCACAACGCGCGATCGCGCACGGTGAAGACGGCATGACGGAGTGGTGGCGCTTTGTCGCCCGGTTGCCCCACGGCACCGTCGCGCAGGCCGAAGCGGCGGCCGACGCCGCGGCCCTGGCGTTGTGGTGGGCCGGCTGCTTCCCGGAATGGGTGGAGCGCGGCGGCCCCGGTCACGGCATGGTCCGGGCGTACGTGACATTCGCCGGGCGCATGCTCGCACTGGCCTCCGATCTGCTCGAGGCATCCGCCCCCGAAGAGTCGTCGTTGTGCGCCCGCGCGGCGGACGCGCGGACCGAGCTGCATGCCGCGCTGGCCGAAGCGCGGGTCGATTACATCGGCGACGATCCGCACAGCAGCGAAAACCGCCTCAAGCGATTCTTGAGGCGGCTTTCGGCAAACAATTGACGTACGGGCGCGCCAATGGCGTGCCCGCTACGTTTACCATTTCGAAATCTGATCCTGGAACTGCTTCGACCGCTCTGCCAGGTCCACCGGCGTAATTGACGGATCCTGCTTCACCTGCTGGACGCGCTGCAGGTTCGATACCGCCTTGCCGTAGGTCCCCTCGATCGACAATGCACCCCGGTACTGCTCGACGGCCTGCTCAAAGCGGCCGGTCAATTCGAGCGCCATGCCGAGGTTGTTGTGGAACGTGGCGACCTTGTCCTCGAGCTCGTTGGCACGGGCCAGCGGACCGATCGCATCCTCGAACCGCTCGAGCCGGATGTACAGCGCGCCGAGGTTGTTCATGGCCCACGTGTCGCTGTCATTTTTCACGATCGCGCGCTGGTAGGCCACGATCGCATCATCATTCTTGCCCTGCGATTCGAACACGCGGCCCTGCAGGCGCAGCGGCTCGCTCGACGTCGAATCGAGCGCGATGGCGGCCTCGATGTGCTCGAGCGCGCTGTCGGGCTGTCCCGATTCGAGCAGCACGCGGCTCAGGTTGAGGTGACTCTTCACATGCGTCGAGTCGATCGTGAGTGCCTGCACGAACGCGCTCTCGGCTTGCTCGCGGTCGCCGGACTTCCAGGCCGACAGACCGAGCATGTAGAAGCCCCACGCGTTCGTAGGCCGGCTGTCCGCGTAGGTCTTGAACAGGACCGTCGCGTCGTCGTAGCGCCGTTCGCGATAGGCCGAGTCCGCCATCTCGAAACTCACGGGGCCGGTGATGACGAGCGCCGGCTTTACGGCGCTGACGGGGGTGGGGACCGTGGTGGACGACGTCGTTCCGACGGGCTCGCTCGCGCGCGCCTGGTCGGGATTGCGGTCGCCGCAGGCGGCAAAGGCGTAGGCGGCGATCACGGTGCACACGATCGCGGCCATCAGAATGACCGGGAATCGCAGCGAACGATTGGACTGGTTCAGCTCGAATTGATACGACATGGCTCCTCCGGGAGCAGGGGTTCGTCCCGGAGAGAAAGCAGAGGCGGTGCCAGGTGTCTGGTGACTGGTGTCAGTTGGTACGCAACAACTTACAAACTTGGCTGCGGTGGACGTGTTCTACTGAACCCGCTGAGAAAACCCTCTACGTGTCTCGCTGGACACCGAGCCGGCGCATGATCTTCAGCAGACTGGCGTGATCAGAGAGTCCCAACTCCTTCGCCGTCTTCGTGACGTGCCAATCGTTGCGCTCTAACGCCTGAATCACGATTTGGCGCTCGGCCTCCTGCTTCTGTTCTTCGAACGTGCGTGGTGCATCGTGCGTGGTGCGTGGGAGTGCTCGGCGACCATCGCGGATTTCGGGCGGGACTGCCGCGCGCGTCAGCTCGTCGCCGTCGGTCGCGATCAGCATCCGTTCCACCACATTGCGTAGCTCACGAATGTTGTTGCGGCGCCAATCGTAGGCCATCAGCGCCTCGACCGCGTCCGGGGCAACGGTCTTCGTCTTCATGCCGAAGCGCTCGCACGTCGCGGCCACGAGGTGCTCCACCAGGGCGGGAACGTCGGACAGGCGATCGCGCAGCGGCGGCACGCGCAGCACGTGGACGTTGAGCCGGTAAAAGAGATCCTCGCGGAACCGTCCCTCGGCGACTTCCTTCTCGAGATCGCGGTGCGTCGCGGCCACGACGCGCGTATCCACGTCGATGGTCTTGTTCGCGCCGATGCGCGTGACTTTCCGCTCTTCGAGCACGCGCAGCAGCTTCGCCTGGGCGGCGGGTGGCAGATCGCCGATTTCGTCGAGAAATAGCGTGCCGCCGCTGGCCGCCTCGAAGGCGCCCTTGCGGGTCGCGGTGGCGCCCGTGAACGCGCCGCGCTCGTGGCCAAAGAGCTCGCTCTCCACCAGCTCGTGCGGCAGCGCGGCGCTGTTCAGCGCGACAAAGGGGGCCTTGGGGTTGGGGCCCAGGCGATGGAGTTCGCGAGCGACCAACTCCTTGCCCGTTCCGCTCTCACCAACGATGAGCGCGGGACTGGGTACCGGAGCCACGCGGACAATCATTTCCTTGAGCTTCGACAGCGCCGGGCTCGTCCCGACCAGCGGCGATTCCAGGCCGAAGCCGCGGCGCAGCAACGTGACCTCCGCGTTCAGCCGGCGCCGTGCGATCGCGTTCTCGACCTCCTGCGCCACCCGCTCCATCGGCTCGGCCTTGTCGATGAAGCTGTAGGCGCCAAGGCGAATCGCCTGCACGCAGCGGTCGTAATCGCCGGTTCCGGTATAGACGATGATCGGGACGCGCAGCCCCAGGCGCTCGACCGACCGCAGCACCTCGAATCCGTCCATCCCCGGCATCTCGAGATCGAGGATCACGCAATCCACCGAATCGCGCGTGAGACTCTCGAGCGCCGTCCGGCCGCTCTTGGCGACGAGCGTTTCGTAGCCGCGCAGGCGCTTGAGATCGTACGCGTACTGCTCGGCCATGGCGGGGACGTCATCCACGATCAGGACAACTGTCATGAGAGTATTGGGATCTCCACGATGAACGTCGACCCCTTCCCTGGCTCGGTCTCGACATCAAGCGAGCCGTTCGAGTCGAGAACGAGGCGCCGCACGATCGAGAGGCCGAGCCCCGTCCCACCCGGTTTGGTCGTGTAGAAATCGTTGAAGGCCCGGTCGAGCTCAGCCTTGCTCATGCCGCGGCCGGTATCGCTCACCGCAATGCGCACGACTCCCTTACCGCCTTCCGTCGTGACCGTGACGGTCCCGGCCTTCCCATCGAAGCTGTCCACCGCGTTGCTCACCAGGTTCTCGATGACCCGGCGCAGCACGAGCGCGTCGGCCGACACCGGCGGCAGTCCCTCGGCGAGTCTGGTGCGTACCGTCCCCGATGCGCCAATCGTCTCCCGCACGACGCTGTTCACGTCCGTCGCCTTGCGCTCGGACTGGGGCGACAGTTTCGCGTAGTTCGCCGCGAGCGTCTCGAGGTAATCGATACTCGATGCTACCGTCCCTTGGCGCTCGGCGAACACCTGCGGCAGCTCAGCCGGTGTATCTCGTGCCACTTGCGTCAGATGGCGAAACACGTTGCGCAACGGCGCGAGACCGTTCTTCACGTCGTGATTGACCTGCCGGGCGAGGTCGCCGATCGCGATGCGGGCCTCCACCGGTGCGCTGATTCGCGTCGACAGCCAGCCTGCCAGGAGCAGTGCGGCCAGCGCGGCTACCAGCACCGCGGCCGCAAACCAGAGGTTCACGTTGCGCTGCAGCAGCGCGAGCAGCGCCGAGGAGCGGGTCACGACGATTTGGGCGCGCTCCACGGTACCCGGCCCGTCCACAGCATCGACGTAGGGCAGGGGCAGCGGCGGGCCCACGATGAGCGCAGAGTCTCGGAGCGTCGAATCGCGCGGCAGCAGCAGACTCACGGCCAGCTCGGGATCGCGTACGAGACGCTGCAGGAACGACGAATCCACGACAACGCCGCCCAGGAGCCGGAAGCGCCGGCCGGCGGCCCGCACCGTATCACTCGTCACGAGCGCCAGGAACGGCCCCTCGGCGGCGGCCGCCCGCACCAGCGCCGGTCCGCCCGCCGGAATAGCGGGTCCCAGCCGGCCGAACTCGTTGCGAAAATGGCCCGATGAGACGACGCGTCCTTCGTCGTCCTGAATTTGGAGAAAATCGAGGCCCGCCAGGCGCATCGCACCGCTTGCGTAGTCCAGCACGTATGACCGGTTCTCGCCGCCGACGATCCAGCGACGGAAGAAGATGTCGTCGGCGAGTGAGCTGCTCAGCGCGGCGAGCCGAGCGCCGATGCGGTCGCTCTCTCGCGCGATGTCGGCGGTGATGACGCTCCCGAGCGTCGCCACGCGCAGCTGGTACTCCGTGCTGACTTGCTTCGCCATCTCGCGGCGGATGCCGAGTCCGAATACGAGCAGCGGAACCATCACCACCACCCCGAACGCGATGAGGAGGCGGGTGCGGAATTTCATGGGGCGAGGTGCACCGTTCCATCCAGATCGACGGTCCAGCGAGCCACGCCACGGCGCACAATCGCGGTGGGGCGCGTGTCGACGAGCGCGGTGATGGTGGCCGGCCACACCGGCAAGAAATCGTTGGCGGCACGGCAGGGATCGGCCGGCACACGCGGCAGCGCAAGCACGTATCCCCATTCCTTCCCCGCGGTGAGCGCGGCGGTGAAGTCGTCCGGCGCCCGGCCCGCGGCGACGGCGTGTGTCAGGGCGGCGAGGCGGCCCGCCAGCTCACGGGCGGTTGGATCGGCGCGCGAATACAGGATGCGCCGCTGCGCGGCCGCCGGGGGAGTGCTCGGCGGTCCCGCGGCGATGCCACAGCCGCGGAGATCGCCCCACCACGCGCTGCCCTCGGCGCGCCGCGCGTCCGCGCGCACCGCCTGCTCGAGTCCAGCGTCGTCGAATCGGGTGCCGCCACCCTCGGCCGTGACGAAGACGTAGGTGCGGTCCCAGGGGAGCGCGACCACGGCCCTGTTCTGCAGCGTCGCCGCGTAATCGCGCAACGCGCGGTCGCGCGTGACGAGGAGGTCGACGCCGGCGTCGAGGAGATCGCGCGCATCTCCACTCGCAGCGAGCTTGAACACGAGGGTGTCGCCCTGCGTCGTGTGCGCGCGGACCTCCTGCGCCGTCGTGGTCGCGCTCGTCGCCCAGTAGGCGCCGGTGCCGATCGGCCAGCTCGAGTCGGGGGCAGGCTTCGTGACCGCGAGGTTCGCATCGCCCATGAGCGGCGGCACGTCGTCCTTGTCTTTCGTGAACGTGAGTGCCACGGTCCTTCTGTCGGACGCGCCGAGGGTATAGCCGACGCCGCCTTTGCCGAACACGAGGTCCTGGGCGGTAACCGGCGCGCCATCCCAGAACTGCGCGCCCTCGCGCAGGTGGAACGTCCAGCGCCGGCCGCCGTCGCTCTTTTCCCATTGTGCGGCGAGCTCGGGACGTACGTGCCCGTCGCAGTCGAGCCGAACCGGCGTCTCGTACAGATGGCCGAACACGATGCGCTCGGCGTCGTTGCGCGGGATGGGCGCATGCCGCGGGTCGACGGCGTCGGTAAGCCCGATGGTGATCGTAGGCGCGCGCGCGGACACCGCGCCGGTCGAGAGGATGCAGCTCTCCTCGGTCGCCTGCGGCGCCGCACCGCCGCCCGCGCCGGTTGCGGCGCTGCGCGGGTGGGCGCAGGCCGTAAGGCAGGCCAGAACGGTCAAGAGCGCTGGATGCTGCGCTGGCATGAAAGAACGATACACTACACTATCTCTCCATGGGATTCGCACGCAGTCTCCTCCTGAAAGCGTCCCGCAGCCAGTGGCTCGCGCGACAACTCCGCGAGCGCCGCTTCTTCCAGCGGGCGGTCAAGCGCTTCATGCCGGGCGAAACGCTCGAGGCCGCGCTCGAAGCCGCGAGCGTATTTGCAAAAGCCGGCATGGGCAGCATCCTCACCGAGCTGGGTGAGCAGGTCACCAATCGGGCCGAAGCCGCCGCGGTTCGCGATCATTACCTCGGAGTGCTCGAAAAGATTCAGCGCCGCAAGCTCCCGGCGCACGTCTCGATCAAGCTCACGCACCTTGGGCTCGAGGCGAGCCAGGAAGGCTGCGTGCAGGATGTACTCAAGCTGGCGGCGCGCGCCGACCAGGCGCGCTCGTTTCTGTGGATCGACATGGAGGAATCACGCTACGTCGATGCGACGCTCGAGGTGTACCGGCGCGCAAAGGCGGAGTGGCCGAATGTCGGCGTCTGTTTGCAGGCCTACCTGTACCGTACCGCGAAGGATCTCGAAGGCCTGCTGGCCATCGCCCCGGCGATCCGCCTCGTCAAAGGCGCGTACAACGAGCCGGCGGACGTGGCGATGCCCAAGAAGCGCGATGTTGACGCCAACTACCGCCAGCTCGCCCAGCGGCTGCTCGCCGAGGCGGCGCGGCAGCGGGCGAAGCCGGTGTTCGGGACGCACGACCTCCCGCTTATCGAGACCATCCGGAAGGCGGCCGTGGACCAGCGGGTCGATCCGTCTTCATACGAATTTCACATGCTGTATGGGATCCGTGCCGAAGCGCAGCGGCGGCTTGCGTCTATGGGCACGGAAGTCCGCGTCTTGATTAGCTACGGCAGCGCGTGGTTCGCCTGGTATATGCGACGGCTTGCCGAACGCCCCGCCAACGTGTGGTTCGTGCTCCGAAACGTCGTGTAGATTACCGCCATGGCCACGTCGAGCATCTCCCGCCCACACCGCGAAACCCGCGACTCGGTCGTGATCCGATTCGCCGGCGATTCGGGCGATGGGATGCAAGTGACCGGCAGTCAGTTCACGCTGGAGACGGCGCTCGCCGGCAGCGATTTCTCGACCTTCCCCGACTTCCCCGCCGAGATCCGCGCGCCCACCGGCACGACGTTCGGGGTGTCGGCATTCCAGATCCACTTCGGCGGCGGCGACGTGATGACGCCGGGCGACGCGGTGGACGTGCTCGTCGCGATGAACCCGGCGGCGCTGACCGTCGAGCTGCGCGATCTCAAGGTGGGCGGGACCGTCATCGTCGACACGGCGGCGTTCAACGAGCGCAATCTCAGCAAGGCGGGGTACGCGCGGAACCCGCTCGAGGATGACTCGCTCGCCCGCTATCAGGTGCTGAAGTTCGACATCACAAAGCTGACGGCCGATGCGGTGAAGCCGCACGGGCTCTCGTCGCGTGAAGCCCATCTGTGCCGCAACATGTGGGCGCTGGGGCTCTTGCTCTGGATGTATGGGTACGAGCGGACCGCGACGATCGAGTGGCTCAATCGCAAGTTTGCGAAGAAACCGGTGATCGCGGCCGCCAACGTCGCCGCGGTGAACGCGGGGCACGCATTCGGCGAGACGGCCGAGATGGCGGAGCACATGGTCGGCTACGTCGTGCCGAAAGCCGACGTCCAGCCGGGCCGGTACCGGACCGTCAGTGGCACCGAAGGACTGGCGTGGGGGCTCGTCGCCGGCCTGCGCGCGGCGGGCATCGAGAAGATGGTTTTCGCCGGCTATCCCATCACGCCGGCATCCGCGCTCCTGCACGTGCTCGCCAACCTGCGCGCGTACGGCGTCGTCACGTTCCAGGCCGAGGATGAGATTGCCGCCAGCGGGGCGGCGCTCGGCGCCTCCTACGCCGGCGCCCTGGGTGTAACGTCGAGCTCCGGACCGGGGATCGCGCTGAAGACCGAGATGCTGGGTCTCGCGATCGCCACAGAGCTGCCGCTCGTCGTCATCGATTCGCAGCGGGCCGGCCCGTCGACCGGCATGCCGACCAAGGCCGAGCAGTCGGATCTGTTCCAGGCGGTCCTCGGCCGCAACGCCGATGCGCCGCTGGCCGTGCTCGCCCCCACGTCGACCGCAGATTGCTTCCACATCGCGATGGAAGCGGTCCGCCTTGCCACCAAGTACATGACCCCGGTGATCGTCCTGAGCGACGGCTATCTGGCGCACGCCGCCGAGCCCTGGCGCATTCCGCGCGAAGCCGATCTGCCGCGCTTCCCGGTGACGTATCGCACCGATCCCGACGGCTTCCATCCCTTCCTGCGCGACGCGGAAACCCTGGCGCGTCCGTGGGTCAAGCCTGGCACGCCGCAGCTCGAGCATCGCATCGGCGGCCTCGAGCGGGATTACGACTCGGGCCACATCTCGTACGATCCCGATAATCACGCGCGCATGACCAAGGCGCGCGCCGACAAGATCGCCGGAATAGCGAACGACATTCCGCTCCAGGATGTCGCGCTGGGTGAGGATCACGGCACGCTGGCGGTCGTCGGGTGGGGCTCGACGTTCGGCGCGATTCATCGCGCGGTGCAGATCGCGCGTGATGAAGACCGGGACGTCGCGCACATTCATGTGCGCTACCTGAGCCCGTTCCCGCGCAATCTGGGGGAGCTGCTGAAGCGCTACGACCGCGTGCTGGTGCCCGAGATGAACAACGGCCAGCTCGTGAAGTTGCTGCGCGCGGAGTATCTGATTCCGGCGGAAGGATTCAGCAAGGTCACGGGAAAGCCGTTCCGGGTGACCGATATCGTGCAACGCATTCGCGGTGGGGCTCCGCCGCCCTCCGAGGGAAGCGGGTTAGGGGGCGAAGCCGGATGACCGTCACCACGATCAGCGACGCGCAGCTCGCGCCCAAAGATTATGCCTCGGACCAGGAGGTCCGCTGGTGTCCGGGCTGCGGCGACTACGCAATTCTCAAAGCGGTGCAGAAGGCGTGCGCGGACATGGGACTCGTGCGTGAGCGCACCGTGTTCGTGAGCGGCATCGGCTGTGCGGCGCGCTTTCCTTACTATATGTCCACGTACGGTTTCCACACCGTGCATGGGCGCGCGCCGGCGATTGCCACCGGTATCAAGCTCGCGAATCCCGATCTCGACGTATGGGTGATGACGGGCGATGGCGACGGCTTGTCCATCGGCGGCAACCACATGCTGCACGTGCTGCGCCGCAACGTCGACCTCAACATCATTTTGTTCAACAACGAGATCTACGGACTGACCAAGGGCCAGTACTCGCCGACGTCGCGCCGTGGCACGCGCTCGCCCTCCACGCCACTCGGCTCGATCGAGAACCCGGTCTCCGCGTGCGCTTTTGCCCTCGGCGCGGGAGCGCGGTTCGTCGCCCGCTCGATCGACACGCTGCAAGCGCATCTCATCGCCACCCTGAAGCGGGCGCATAGCCACCGTGGCGCGTCATTCATCGAGATCTTGCAAAACTGCGTCGTCTTCAACGATGCGGTGTTCGAGAATATCACCGGCAAGGAAGTCGCTCCCGATGCTCAAGTACTCGTCGAGCACGGCAAGCCGCTGCTCTTCGGCAAGAACAAGGAGAAAGGGCTGCGCCTCAAGCCGGGTACGCTCGAGCTGGAAATCGTTCCGGCGGCACCCGACGTCCTCGTCCACGACGAGACCAATCGCCCATTAGCCCAGCTATTGGCGGCTTTGGAGCCCCCCTTCCCTGTTGCTATGGGTGTGCTCTATTGCAACCCAGCCACCTCATACGAACGGGAAGTCGTGGTGGGAACCGGGGGCAGCCTGGACGCACTGCTGAATAGCGAACGCACTTGGGAGGTGGTCCCGTGATGACCGTCGCGAATCGCAGGCGCGCGGATCGGCGGGTGAAAGAGGTACCCGTAGAAATGGAGCGGCGCAGCGGGCTCGATCGCCGGCTGATTGTGGAATCGGCGACGGCGCAGATCCATGCCGTGCTCGAGCTGCTGACTGAGCTCGCTGATCACGACGCGCTGCGCGACGACTCGCGGCGGTTACTGGACACGGCGATGCTGCGGCTGCGCTACGCGCTGGAGCGGATCGAGCTGGAGTAGCTGTCGCGCTGACGCCACGCAACCGGCCGCCCACAACGGGCGGCCGTTGTGTTTTCAGCGGCATATCGCTTGCGATCCCCGGGCATATCCCCTGACACCCGAGGACCCCATGCAAAGGTGGCTCATCGCGGCAGGCACGTTGCTCGTGCTGGCGGCGTGCGACCAGACGCGCCCGGTCGCGGTATCGGATCATCCCACCCCGACGGCATCCACAGTGCCAAGCGACGCGGCGATCTACATCGTGAATTTCGACGAGACGAAGACGACCCAGGAGGCCGTCACAAACGGGATCTTGAACGCGGGGGCCGGTGTCGTCCAGTTCGACAACTTCTCGATGGTCGCGGCCCTCGCCACTCCGGGGCAGCTCCTCACGATCTCGGCACTTCCCGGCCTCGAAGGGATCTACGCCAACAAGCAGCTCGACTACTACATGCTGCATGAAAGCGTGCCGGCCATTCGGGCCGATGCCGTACACGTCGCCGGCATTACCGGGAAAGGCATCGGCGTGGCAATCCTCGATAGCGGGATCGACGGGGCATACAACGCCGATGTCGCGTATCCGCAGTACACGGTGCAGAACGTCAAAGTCCTCTACAACCAAAACGATCTCTTCACCTTCGGGAAAGACGCGCCCAAGCCCATCCGGAAGGGCGCAACGCTGGTCGTCGAGAATCTGCCCAACTCCGAGACGTCGGTCGGCCATGGCACGCACGTGGCGGGGATCGTGGCGGCCCGCGGGACGTCATCGAACGGCTATTACACGGGCGTCGCCCCAGGCGCCAATCTCGTCGGCATCGGCACCGGCGACGTCCTGTTCATCTTCTGGGCGCTGGCCGGCTTCGATTACATCCTCGACCACCAGCGGCAGTACAACATCAAGGTGGTGAACAACTCCTGGGGAACGACGGGCGCGTTCGATCCCAAGGATCCGATCAACGAAGCGACCAAGAAAGTCACCAGCCGCGGCATCACCGTCGTGTTCGCCGCGGGGAATGACGGGCCGGGGCAGAACACCTTGAACCCCTACAGCGTGGCGCCGTGGGTCATCAGCGTGGCGGCCGGCTGCAAGATCGGCGTCACCGATCCGACCAACTCGGAATCGCATTGCATGCTGGACGACGGCTCGAACCCCCTGGCTCCGACGAACAACGAGCCACGCGCTCACGTGCTCGCCGATTTCTCCTCGCGCGGGATTCCGGGTGATCCGCTGTACCATCCCGATATCACCGCGCCGGGCGTGCACATCGTTTCGACGCGCGCGTCGACGGGGACCGTGCTCAACGGCGATGACTTGAACCACGACGCGCGGATCTGCAACATCGCGCTGCTGAATCAGCCCTATTACACATGCGCGTCGGGCACCTCGATGGCGACGCCGCACATCGCGGGAGTCGTCGCGCTGATGCAGGAAGCGGCGGGAGGAACCCTAACGCCCGACCAGATCCTCGCCGTGCTCACGTCGACCGCGCGGCCCCTGGACGGCTACGCACCGTGGGAGGTCGGAGCGGGGTACGTAGATGCCTATGCAGCCGTGATGGCAGTGAAGAAGTGAGACGGACCGGGCGGCCGGACGGTCTACCGGAGCGCTTCGAGCCGCTCCCAGACCTCCGGCCGCACTGCCGTCTTCACGTCGTCCCAGAGCGCATTCCAGCATGCCTCGAGCTCGCGGGCGCGCGCACCGCGCTCGCGAGCCTCGGTTTGATGCCGCCTCACAACGATCGCGAGCGTTTGCATTTCCTCGTCACTGGGCTGACCCACGGCGTGGATCAGGGCCTCCAGATACATGCGGCCGCCGTCTCCCGCCGCGAGGGCGAGCGCGCGGGCCGCTGCACGCGATCCGTTCGCCGGGACGGGCAATCCGAGCCTCGCATACGGCAGCGCCCAGTTGTCCGTCGCCAGCAGACCATCGGGATTCTCGAGCCAGATCCACGCGTGCACGACCGCGAGCCGCGGACCGGGCCGTCCCGGCATCATGTGGTCCACGCCCGCATGACTGCGCAAGAAACTCTCTTCGTCGACGGTTCCCTGGTGAAAATGCCATGCGGTCGCCGGCACCGGCAGCGATGCCGGGGCCGTGTCGCCGTTCACGAGCACGGCATAGGCGACGCCGACCAGGGTCGGCGTCCCGTCGATCTCGGCGTACTCGAGCACCGGCGGCTGGGCGGGATCGGGCGTGGGCCGCAGAATCAGCGACGTGTGGATCCAGTGCCGGCCCATCCCGGGGAAGTCAGGGCCGACCGGATGATAGCCCGCCAAGCGCGCCGCGTCCGGATGGCGGAGTGCGTCGGTGCCGGCGCGCGCGCGTGCGACGAAGCTCGCGAGCGCAGTGTCGCCAGGCGACTGGAGGGCCGCGAGAACGGCAAGGATGAGGATCATCGCACGGCCTCCACCTCGGTCTGCCCGTAGGTCGCGAGCAGCCGGGCCCGCAGCGCGGGGGTGAGACCGAATGGAAAGCGGCTGAAGGACCGCAACCTGGTCAGCGCCGGTTGGCGGTCGATCCCCTCGCCAAGCATCACGCCCAGTTTGTCGAACGCTCCGGACCGAATACCCCGGACGGGCACCGACACGACCTTCCCGGAATCGGTCAGGACGATCAAGGTGGTGGTGTCTTGCACCTCGAGGAGCTCACCACGCACGCGCTTTTTCTCCAACCTGAGATCGGCATCGACACCAGTCGGCCGGTGTACCGGGTCGAACGTGTCGATGCTCGGTCCGTGATAGCATGCCGCCAACACGAGGGCTCCGGCAACAGCGCTGTAGACACGCATAGGCACCTCAGCGCGTGGGGATGCGGGTAGCGACGAACAACGCCTCGAGCGAATCCTGCGACATCCGCCAGCGGTCCAACGCCCGCCAGCGCCGAATCGGACGGCACGAAGCCATGATCGGCGCGCGGGCTCCGGAGCCACCTCGCCCGGACCCACTCCGTGTAGTAGCCCTGGGCCGCCAGGAAAAACGTGCGTGGCTCGGCCGAGCTGTGTGCATGAAAGACGGCCGTGAATCGCTGGCCGGGTGATGTCTGCAGATACCGGCCGTCGGCGTCGTGCATGCTTGCCAGTGCCGTGGGGTCCGGCGTCTCCCCTTCCCGGACCTCCGCCAGCGGGATGACGATCGGGCTGACGCGGCGGAAACGATCCGCCACGGCAACGCGATCGATACGCCAATTGTCCATCGGGAAGCTGAGCCGCACGCGGACGGTGCCGGGGGTCACGACCGGCACGACGATGGCGACGTCCTTCCACGCGATCGGCCCCGTGTCGCGGAGGTGAGCGACGACGCGATCCTCGCGACCGTCGCCCACTGCCACGTTCATCCCCATCCGCTGCTGGTACCACTGGGCCACCGCGAGCGCGGGTCCTACCTGCTTCAGATCTTTCCCGACCCAGTCGAGCGAGCGCGGGCCGGGTTCGCCGAGCATCACGTCGTAGAGGAGCGTGGTGTTGAGGAGTGAGTTCCGCAGGCGCAAGACGATGGCCACGCTGTCCGCGCCAGGGGGTGCGGGCGCGGTCAGGTCGATCCAGTCGTCGAGGTCGGAGAGTTGCGCCTGTGCCATCGTTTGGGCGGCGGTGCGATACACGGTGCCGTCTTCGGCCATGAGCGGGCCGGTGACGTCGTGACCCCGCCGATCGACTGCTCGCGAGAGCGCGTGTTGATCGGCCACGAGGAGGAGCCCGTTGCGCTCGTCCACGAGGGCGGTTTCCGCGCCTCTGTGCGTGACTTCCAACAGCTCGAGATGATTCACGTAGTGCGTCTCGAGCGCTTCGTTGCGGATTTCGAGGCGCACCGACCCATCGGCAGCTTCGACAAGACGGAGCCGATCGACGTCACGGCTCTCGAATATCGGCGCGATGCTGTAGGAGAATCCTTCCGCCTGCAGCAGCGCGGTGCCGGCGCTGTCGGCGTAGACGGTCGGGCAGGAGCCGAAAATGGCAACGGCGAGCCCCCCCACGACCAACGCCGCGCCGCCCGTCGCGAGCACCGAGACGACGAAGCTCGAGGCGCCGTTGACCGACTGCTCGAAGGCTTCCATGCCCACGATGCTGTCGAGCGGAATGCTATTGACCGCGGCGGAGTCCCGCAGCGTGAGGCTGTAGCGGTTTCCGTCGCCGCGCACTGCCGCCGAGTCCACGGTCACGCCCGCGAGAAAGACCACCGTGCTGCCGTCGAGGAGATGCGCCTTGACGGGCGTCG
This sequence comes from Gemmatimonadales bacterium, assembly GCA_035575675.1. Classification (GTDB taxonomy): domain Bacteria; phylum Gemmatimonadota; class Gemmatimonadetes; order Gemmatimonadales; family GWC2-71-9; genus 20CM-2-65-7. The sequence continues at coordinate 11,372 of DATLXS010000100.1, read as the reverse complement.
TCACGGTGACGGGCGTGTGCGGATCCAGCGGGCGAGGCCGGATGCTCTGATAGACGTGAATGCAGGCTGAGACCAACAGCACCAGCGGCAGCGCAACTCGGCGATCCATGTGGGGCTCCCGTGTGGATGCCGGTACGAAGCGGCGCTGCCGTCAGGCAGACGTCAAGAGAGCGCTAGCGGTTCAGCCAATACGAGGCCTTCACGAGAAACGTGTTTCGTGGGTAGGCTTTGAAGAGCTGCCCGAAGTCACCCGAGACGTTGCGGTTCCCTATCGTCGGCTCGAAGTCGTCGCGTCCCTGACTCCAGACCAGAAACAGCGTCGAGCCGGGCCGGTACTCCCACCGCACCACCAGGTTGGAGTTGAAGAACTTGCTGTTGAAATCCTGGAAGAACCGCGACCATCCCGCATACGGCTGGAAGCGATCGTCATAGACTTCGGCGCGCGGCGTCGCGGACAGCTCACGCAAGTTGGCGTAATGCGCCTTGCTCACGAAGGGTGATGCATAGAGCTGAACCGTGAGTGTGGGGGACGCGGTGTAGTCCACGCGAAACGTCGTCGACACCGTCTTCTGATCGATGTGGGCAAACAGGTAGTGCACGCCCAGCGAGTCTTTGGGAGGCAAGTCCTGCCGGTCGGCAATGTCGTGCGAGATATTGGCGCTCACCGATCCGCGAAACCGCGAGGAGATGCGCGCGTCGATCTCCGGACTCCAGCTGAACGACGTCGAACGGCCGCCGTCCTTCGTCACGTAATTCACGAACAGCGAGGGCGTGATCACGGCCCGCTGGTCGCCGCCGAAGGCGGCCCACGGCGCGACGTACTTGTCGACCCGCAGCGCCGGGCCACCACGCGCACAGTAAGCGCAGTACGTGCCGCCCAGCCCGCCGATGGTCCCACCGACATGGAAGAACCACTGATTCTTGAGCTGCACATGGGCGTTGGTGTTGAAGGCGCGCTCCGTGGGGAGGCCGTCGCTCGCCGTCCAGTACTGCCACCAGTTGAAATTCCAAAACGCGCGCTGGAACAGCTTCGTCTGCTGTGTCCAGTTCAGACTGACCCAGTTGTTCCACTGCTGCTGATTGGCACTGAACAAAAAGCCGAGATCGTTGACCTCGAAACCGGAGGAACGGCGCAGATAGCTCGTCTGGCCCTGAACGAATCCGCTCCGACGCGTGAGCAGAATCTCCTCGGAATTCCCGGATAGAGCGGTCCGCGTGCTGTCGTAGTTGAGGTGATTGTCGGGACGCTGGTAGAGATGGGTCGAATTGCGCTGCGTGGCGTTGATCGCGGCCGCACTGCCACCGACCGTGCTGAAATCGAGCGAGCCCGTCACCTCGTACGTGCCGCCGTGGAAGCGATGGCGGAAATCCGCAGCACCGACGTAGGCCTGGTCGCGCAGGCCGCCGGTGAACTGGTCGACGTTGCGGTTCACAGCCGTCGCCATGACGCCGAAGCCGCTCTGCCCGTTGCGCAGATCCTGCGACAGGCGGAGCACGCCGTAATTGGTGAAGGGCTCGAGCGTGGCGCCACCGACGTCCGCTTTCTTGGTGATTCCCTCCACCGCCCCGATGGTGAGACCGCTGGCCAATCTGCCCGAGATCTTCGCCGCACCGAGAATCCGGCTGGGGTCGTGCCCGATCCGCCGCGAATAGAACAGACCTTCCGGCCCGCAGTTCACGGCGCTGCAGTCGACAGGGAAATTGAAGATGCCGGTGCCCTCCACGAAGAACGGGCGGCGCTCCTGATAGAACGTCTCGAACGACGTGAGGTTGATGACCGACGGGTCGGCATCGACCTGCCCGAAATCTGGGTTGACGGTCGCGTCGATCGTGATGTTGGAGGTGATTCCGTATTTGATGTCGGCGCCGCCGTCGACCTTCTGATTGTGCTGGAACCCGGCCTCGGGCACGTTCTTCGTGACGGCGTACGGCGCCAACTCCAGTCGCCGCGGCGCCGGCAAGCCCTCCAGGCCCACGAGGTCGCCGAGCTGCGAAACAAAGCCGCGCCGGGACGGCCGGTACACCGGCCAGCCGTCGCGCTCACCGCCGTGTCGATCGATGTCGCGCCAAATCCCAAAACCAAAGACGTTGCTGGCCTGGTGCGCATAGCGGAGCTGCGACAGCGGAAACCGGAACTCCGCGGTCCAGCCGAGCGAGTCGATCTGGGTCGCGACCTCCCACACGCCGTCCCACGCATCGTCCTCCTGCTGATCGTCGCCGTACATCGCGTAGTCACGCTTCACTCCGCCAGGGTTCACGGCGAACTCGAAGCCGGTGCGGCGGTCGTGGTAGGAGTCGATCACGATCTTGATCTGGTCACAGCAGATGCGGGTGTCGCGGCGGGCGAGGAGCCTCTTGATGCTGTCCGGATGCGAGTCGAAGGCTCGGACAAACACGTAGAAATTGTGCTCGTCGTAGGCGACCTTGGCCTCGGTCGGGAAGCTCGGATTCGCATCCTCACTCGGCTGGAATTGCCGGAAGTCCTTGATGACCGGCGCCTGGCGCCACACCTCGTCGTTGTCTTTGCCGTCGATCACCGGCGGCGTGGCGGCCCGCTGGGCCACCGCAGTGGTAGCGTTCCGAGCCCTCGCGGGCGGCGCGGGCGGCGCGGGCGGCGGCGAGGAGGCTGTCTGCAAGGCCAAGACGACGGCTGCGACCGGCATGAGCGGCATGGGTTGTCCCGGGAGTTGGCTATTCCTTTGATGGTACGATTCGCAAAAGGGTTGGTTTCGTGGTACCTTCGCCGAGGCGCCAACCATAGGTCTCAATGAACCACATGATCCGATCCTCGCTCCTCACCTTTGCGTGCGGGGCACCCACCGTGCTGTCCGGACACAGTCAGGGTTAATGACGTTCTCCCGCCTGTGGGCCGACCGGCGGACCGGCACGGATCGTCGCGCTGAACCGCGGCGGCGGTCGGTCATGGGGGTGGGGAACGAGCGCCGCCAGGTCGTGGACCGGCGGCGGGGCTCGGAGCGCCGCAGCACGCTCGACCGGCGCGGCCGCGCCTCGCGCGCCCCGAACGCCGAGCGGCCAGTCGAGCACGTGCGCAACGCCCTGCAGCTGCTCAGGGAAGTCGCGTTAGTCGGAGAGTTGTCGCCGGGACCGGGCGAGGACCTCGGCGCGGCCATCGAACGCCTGCACCGCGCCGTAGGTCTGCTCGAACGTCAAAGGAAGTAGACTACTTTTTGAAAAGGGCCAGGTACTGCCCGTAGCCCGCCGACTCCAGACTGTCCACCGGAATGAACCGCAGCGACGCCGAATTGATGCAGTAGCGGAGCCCCGTGGGCCGCGGCCCGTCCGGGAAGACGTGGCCAAGGTGCGAATTGCCGTGCGCGGACCGCACCTCGGTGCGCTCCATGAACAGCGTGCGATCGGTCTTCTCCTGGACGTTGTTCGTCTCGAGCGGCCGCGTGAAGCTCGGCCATCCGGTGCGGGAATCGTACTTGTCGAGCGAGCTGAACAGCGGCTCGCCGGATACGACGTCCACGTAGATCCCGTCTTGATGATTGTCCCAGTACTCGTTCTGGAAGGGACGCTCGGTTCCCTCGTGTTGGGTGACTTCGTACTGCAACGGCGTCAACGTGCGCCGTAGCTCGGCGTCGCTCGGTCTCTGTTTCACGGTATACATCGCCTGCCTGAGTTGAGTGGTGGATGCGGCACTGACCCGACCCGCTTCATCGCCCCAGATCTCCCGCAGCCGCCGGTCGCGGCCGCAGCCGGTGCGATACATCCCATAGCGCACCGGATTCTTTTTGGCGTAGTCCTGGTGATACTCCTCGGCCGGATAGAACGGGCCGGCGGTGAGGACCTGCGCGGCGACATCACGGTGAAAGCGGTCGATGATCTGCTGGCGTGTCGCGCTGGCGGCACGGCGCTGCTCGGCGCCACGCACGAACACCGCGGTGTGGTAATTCGGCCCGGTGTCACACGCCTGCCCGTCCGCCTGGAACGGGTCGATGTTGTGCCAGAACGTCCACAGCAGCGTCTCGTAACTGACCTTGGCGGGATCGTACACCACCTGCACCGACTCGAGATGGCCCGTGTTCCCTTCGACGACCTGCATGTATGACGGATTCTTCGTGGAGCCGCCCATGAACCCGGACGTCGCCGAGATGACGCCGGGGAGATCGTCGTAGGCGTGCTCCATGGTCCAGAAGCAGCCGCCGGCAAAGGTCGCGGTATCGAGCGGAGTCGTGAGGCTGAGCGCCAACAGCAGTGCAATGTTCATGGGCTGAATGTGCCAAGACGCCATTCCCCAGGGAAGTGGCGCGCGCCTTTCTTAGAGCTTTCTCATCATGTTCACATTGCCGCGGGCAGCGAGCCCGCCATAGGTTTGCGGCGTGCAAATACTGCTGGTCGAGGACGATCGCGATCTCCGTCGCTTCCTGAGCAAGGCGCTCCGCGAGGAAGGATATGGCGTAACCGAAACCGATTCGGGGGATCGCGCGTTGGAACGCGCCCTCGAGGGCGGTTTCAGCTGCGTGGTGCTGGACGTGATGCTGCCGGGCCGCGACGGCTTCAGCGTCGTCGCCGAGCTGCGCCAGCGCGGCGTTTCAACGCCGGTGCTGCTGCTCACGGCAAAGGACGAGCTCGAGTCGCGCGTGCGAGGGCTCGAGGGCGGCGCCGACGACTACGTCACCAAGCCGTTCGATCTCCCCGAGCTGTTGGCCCGCGTCCATGCGTTGATCCGCCGCGCCGAGCTGCGCCACAAGGATGCGACGCTGCAGGTCGGGAGCGTGTCGCTCGATCCGCTCTCGCGGCGCGTGACGCAGGACGATCGCGTTATCGATCTCTCACCCCGGGAATTCGCGCTGCTCGAGTTCCTGATGCGCAACGCGGGCCGCACCGTCTCGCGCTCCCGCATCGCTGAGGCGGTGTGGAACTACAAGTTCGACCCTGAGACCAACGTGGTCGATGTGTATGTCAACTACCTGCGCAAGAAACTGAGCTTTGGCGGCCGGACGGCGCCGATCAAAACCGTGCGCGGCGTGGGCTATCGGCTCGAGGCGGACAGCGGTGAGTGAGCGGCGTCTCAGCCAGGTGCTCACGCGACGCTTCAGCCGCGTCGCGGGGACGGCGCTCGCCGGCTATGCACTGGTGGTGGTTCTCCTCTTTGCGGTGGCCGCCGAGATGGCCCTGCGCCGCTCGCTCGAGCACTCGGCCGATGTCATTCAGTCCCTGCTCGGCGCATACCGCGATTCCACGAGCGCCCCCGGCGGCGTCATGCCGTCCACGCTCGCCGACCAGCTCGTCGGCATGGGTGGCCAGGTCGTCATCACGCGCACCACGACCAACGCCGGCGGCATGCCGCAGGTCTACTACCTCTCTCCTGGAATGCCGGCGCGGCGCCTGGAGGGGCTGCCGGATGCGTCGCCCGCGCAGGCGCGCGCCGCGCTCGTCTCGGCGATCACCGAGCGGGCGCGGTGGCGGTATCGCGTCCTTCACCGCGCGATGGGCGAGTTCGACATCTACGTCGTCGCGAGCCGGCAGACCTACTTCATTCCATTGGGCGTCCTCGTCGTCGCGGCTGCCCTGCTCCTGCCATTGGCGGCGTTCGCAGCGGCGCGGGGCGCGCGGCAGGCGGTAGACGAGACGCTCGAGCCCCTTGATCGCGTAACCAGCGAGACGCGTGCGATCGGACCGTCCGAGCTCGGCACGCGGCTGACGAGTCCGACGGGTCAGGCCGAGGTCACGGATCTGGCGGAGAGTATCAACCGGATGCTCGAGCGGGTAGATCGCGCCCACCGCGCGCTCCAGTCCTTCACGGCAGATGCGAGTCACGAGCTGCGCACCCCGCTGACGCACCTGCGCGCGCAGGTGCAATGGGCGTCCGCCGAGGGCCGGACAGAGGCCGAGATCCGAGAGGCGCTGGTCGCGATGGAGCGAGGGCTCGACCGCACGACCAAGCTCGTCGAGGAGCTGCTCCTCATCGCCCGCGGCGAGAATCGCCAGCTCGCCTTGGCGCATGCCCCGTTCGACCTGGCCGCGGTCGTCGAAGAGGTCCGAGAGATCACGGACGCAATGGCCATGGACAAATCGCTGATCGTGCACGCCGAACCTGCCGCGCGAATCGATGTCATCGGGGATGCCGATCGCACGCGGCACATCCTGCTGAATCTCGCGTCCAACGCGGTGCGCTACACGCCGAGCGGCAGCGTCGTGTTCGCGATCATACCACATGGGAAGGAAGTCGGTGTGAGCGTGCAGGACACGGGCCCGGGGATCGCGCCGGAGCATCTGGATCGGATCTTCGATCGTTTCTTCCGGATCGATCAGTCACGCAGTCGCGAGCTGGGAGGAACCGGGCTCGGCCTCGCGATCGCGCGACTGCTGGCGGAGCTGCAGGGAGGGCGCATCGACGTGAACAGCACGCCTGGCCAGGGAAGCACGTTTACGCTGTGGTTGCCGGGTGTGGTAGCGGTCGCGCGATGAATGTAGGGGCGCAGCTTGCTGCGCCCCTACATTTCGCGACCTGCCGACGCTGATCTAGAGGGCCGCGAGCCCTCGGGTACCGGCTGGCAGTCCGCCGATCGCGCCCAATGCAACGAGATGTCCATCGTTCTCGATGCGGAACGCGTAAATCGCCTGCACGCTGCCCGTGCCGAGTGCGTACAAGTACCGGCTGGTTCTGTTCAGCGCGATATCGTTCACCCCACTCCCGACCAGCGCAGTCGCGCCGTTCGCGTCGAGCAGACGGGCGGAGCCGTCGGGCGCAATGCGAAAACCTGAGACCGAGCCTGAGCCGTTGCCGGTATAGCCGAAGCGCCCGTTGTCGGTCACAACCGCCCAGCACGGAGCGCCCTGATGCGTGAGGACGGCACCGCTCACGACCTGGAGCGCGCCATTCCGGCCCAGTACGTACGAAGACGCTGAGCCAGGGGCAGTAGCTTCGGAGACGAAGACGAGATTGTGCGGTCCGACCGCAAAGCCGAACGGCGTGCCACCCGCCGATGCGTACGACGTCCGCGCACCCGCGACCCCGTTGTCATCGACCGGATAGACATCGAGCAGACTCGTGCCCTTCTCGGACACGAGCAGCTGGCGCCCGTCCGCGCTGAAAGAGACCTGAGCGGGACCGGCAGTCGCGCTGGAGAGGGACTGGGTGGAACCGGCGATCGCCGCCAGCTCGCCGTCGTGCCCGATCGTGAATCCCGTGATGTTGCCCGCGCCGCCGGCATTCAGAACGTAAACGACGTTCCGATGGGCCGTGACGCTGATCGGCTGCGTCCCGCCGGACGCCGTGCGGCTGAGGAGCGAGAGTCCGTCCGACCCGACACGGAATACCGAGACATCGTTCGAGCCGGCATTGACGGCGAAGAGCAGCCGCCCGTCATCGCGCAGCGTGACCGCGCCCTGCGAGCCGAGACTGGCACCCGTGCCCGTGCCGCCCGTCCCGAAGCTGCCGGCCGGCGTGAGCGTGCCGTCGCCGGCGCGCGCGAACACGGCCACCGCGTTGCCGGTCACCTGATTGGAGATGGTGTAGACGGCACCCGAGACGTTGTCGCCTTCGCGCTCCGCGACCCGCTGAAACGAACCCTGTGGCTCCGTGATGCCATCGCGATTCGGCTCGCATGCCGCGAAGGCCGCGGCTGCCAGCGCCAGTGCTGTGAGTTGCTTGATCATGACGTGAACCTCCCGAGAAAGAAGTGACGGTGAATGGCTCGGGAGAATGAACCCGCGCGTGCCGAAAAGCGGAGGGGGGTTCGCGTCTTATGAGAGCCTTCTCATACTGCTATCATTGTCCGGACCCCACACTGAAGGACACCCTATGCCCCGCCCCGGCCTGGTTCTCGCGCTCATCGTGTTCTCGCTCAGCACGTCCGCGCAGGCGCAGATCCCCAACCTTCGCCGGAAGGCGAAAGACGCCGCCCGGCAGGCCGTCACGGGCCAGCAGCCGCAGCCACACCGCCCGCCACCCAAGTTCGACAACACGATGCTCGAGCTGAACCCGCAAGTCGTGGCGCGGCTGATCACGGGTCTCGAAACCCGCAGCAAGATGCGCGGCACCGGCAGCCAGACGGCGGCGGAGCTGCGGAAGCGTTCGTCGGCCGCCTCTGATGAAGCCGCGAACCTCAATAATCAGCACAGCGACGACCGCGCGCAGTGGGTGAACGCGAACGGCGCGGCTGAGAACTGCGTGAGTGAACAGCTCAACAACGCGGAGCAGCGCCACCAGCAGGAAATGCAGCAACGCTTCATGGGCATGACGGGCGTGAACACCCCCGCGAAGATGAAACTCATCCAGGACTGGACCGCGGCAGGGCAGGAAGTCCAGCAGGCGGCGATGGCGAACGACACGGCGGCGCTGCGGCGCGCCCAGGAAAAGATGAATAAGCTCATGGGAGTCGACGCGCATGCCGACAGCGCCAAGGCGCTCGCCACCTGCCATGCACCCGCGGTGCCGGCGTGGATGCGGCGCGCCGACTCGCTCGCCGCGATCTCCGACACGCTGGCTGTGCGGGCGCGCGGTGTGGAAGGAGCGGGAAACGCCGCCGCCGCTCGCGCGGCCGAGATGACGCCTGAGCAATTCGCGATGGCGGCTGAGCGCGCCGAGGGGTTCGTCACGCTCAAGGCCGCGGGGAATGTCGGCAGCGGCTGGGTGTTCACGCCGATCGAAGAGCAGGCGCTCACGGCGCGACTCGCCGACCTGAAGAAATACTTCGGGTGATCCGACGGACGGCGGGCAGCGTCATAGCGGTCGCGCTTTTCGCGGCGGCCGCTGGACCGGTCGGTCGCGAAGACGCGACGTTGGCCGTCCGGCTCCCTTCCGGAGCCGCGCGTCTCTTCTGGCGAGCCTCACGCGCACCGGTCCAGTGGGCCGCGGCCGACGCGCGGCTCATCGGACTCGTCACCTGGCATCCGGGACAGCCGGGGGGGGGCGTCGAATGGGCTACGCTCCCAATCGCCGGACAGGGCGAAGCCTACGCGCTCACGCTCGTGCTGGCGCGCATCGATCCTCAGACGGTGTCGTTTCATCTGGTGTGGGACATCGAGCGGGACCGCGCCGCCTGGACCGTCGATCGGGCAGACGGCGCGGCGCTTGCCCTCAACGCCGGGATGTTCGTCGAGCAGCTGCCGTGGGGCTGGGTCGTGAGCGAGGGCCGGGAGCGCCTCCCGCCTGGTCACGGGCCGCTGTCTTCGGCGCTCGTCGGCCTCGCCGACGGCCGGCTCGTTTGGATCGACGGCGACGATGTTTCGAAGTGGCGCGGCCCCCGCGGCCCTGCGCGCTTCGCCTTTCAGTCGTATCCCACCCTGCTCGCGGGCGACGGCGGGGTGCCGGCGGCGTTGCGCAACGGAGCGATCAACGACACGCATCGGGATGCGCGGCTCGCGCTCGGCCTCGATCGCCAGGGGCGTCTCCTTGTCGCCATGACCCGGCTCGACATCCCGATCCCGGGGGCAGACCGCATCCCGTTTGGGTTAACGGTGCCTGAGATGGCGGCGGTGATGGGTGCGCTCGGCGCACAGCATGCGATGCTACTCGACGGCGGCATCTCGGCGCAATTGACCATTTCAGACTCGACCGGTCACGCGAGAGTTTGGAAGGGTCTGCGCAAGGTGCCGCTCGCGTTCGTGGCTCGCGCCGGGCGGAGGTAGACGCGATATCATTACGCATGCGCCCTTTCCGTGCCGCAGCCTTCCTCTTCATCCTCCCACTAATCCAGGGCAACCCGCAACGCGATGACGGCCAGTGGACCATGCCGGCGCGAGACTACGCCGCGACGCGCTACAGCGGCCTGGCGCAAATCACGGTCCGCAACGCGCCGCGGCTGCGTCCGGTCTGGAGCTTCTCGACCGGCGTGCTCGGCGGACATGAGGGCCAACCACTCGTCGTCGGCAGCACGATGTACGTCGTCACGCCGTTCCCCGACGTGCTGTACGCCTTCGATCTCGCGAGCGAAGGCTATCCGCTCAAATGGAAGTATCGGCCCGACGTGAATCCGACCGCACTCGGCATCGCGTGCTGCGATGCGATCAACCGCGGCGCCGTGTACGCCGCGGGCAAGATCATCTACAACCTGCTCGACGGGCACACGGTCGCGGTCGATGCCGTATCCGGAAAAGAGCTGTGGAAGACGCAGATCGGGGACATGAGCCAGGGCGAGACCACGCCGATGGCGCCGTTTGTCGCCGGCAATCGGGTGATCGTAGGACCGTCGGGCGGTGAGTTCGGGATTTGGGGTTGGGTCAAGGGACTCGACCTCGCGACCGGCAAGATTCTCTGGACAGCGCACAACATGGGCCCAGACTCATCGATGCTCGCACGGCCCGGCCACGGCAGATACTCCGGCGCTCGCAACATCGGCGTGTCGAGCTGGGAGGGTGATTCGTGGCGCCGCGGCGGGGCACCGGTGTGGGGCTGGATTTCGTACGACCCGCAGCTCGATCTGATCTACTTCGGGACAGGCAATCCCGGCCCCTACAACACCGAGCAGCGGCCGGGTGAGAACAAGTGGACCAACAGCGTGCTGGCGCGCCGGCCGGGCGACGGCGTCCTGGTGTGGGCGTACCAGTTCACACCGCACGACAGCTGGGACTTCGATTCCAACGCCGAGATGATCCTGGCCGACCTCATGGTCGGCGGGCGGATGCGCAAAGTGCTCGTCCACTTCGACAAGAACGGCTTCGCGTACACACTCGACCGCGTGACGGGTGAGCTGCTCGTGGCCGAGCCATTCGCGAACGTGAATTGGGCGAAAGGGATCAACAAGCGGACCGGTCTGCCGGTCGTCGACACCACCAAGACCACCGGCGCCTCGCGCGGCAACGTGCGCGGCATCTGCCCCAGTCTCGAAGGGGGCAAGAGTCCCGCGTCGCCGGCCGCATATTCGCCGCGGACCGGCCTGTTCTATACCGCGACGAACAATCTCTGCATGAACTTCGAGGCGGCGCCCGTGACACGCATCGCCGCCACGCCGTACATCGGCGCGACCACGCCCTATGTCATCGGTCCGGGTGGCTACGGAGGTGCGTTCATCGCATGGGACGCCGCGCGCGGCCGTCCGGTGTGGAAGATCGAAGAGAAGTTCCCCGTGTGGAGCGGTAGCGTCGTCACCGCGGGCGACGTCGTCTTCTACGGCACGCTGGACGGCTGGTTCAAGGCCGCCGACGCGCGGTCTGGCAAAGTGTTGTGGAAGTTCAAAGTCGGCTCCGGGGTCGTCGGCGCACCAATTTCGTTCCGCGGGCCCAACGGCAAACAGTACATCGCGGTGTACGCTGGGATAGGCGGTGACTGGTTCCTGTTGTCGGGCGACGTGCGATCCGACGATCCCGCGGACGTGCGCCCGCCCGCCGATTTCGCACCCCAGCTCGCGCGTCACACCAGTCAGGGAGGCATCGTCTGGATCTTCGGCCTATGACGTCGTACG
>DATLXS010000099.1:0-4195 GCA_035575675.1 Gemmatimonadales bacterium | reverse complement strand
ACGAGGATATCCAGAGGCTCGTGGTTATCGATGGTGGAGTTTGGCGTCAGCAATAACCCGCCTCGGCATTTCACCGTTCGTTGCTCGTCGCCGATAACAAGAACATCAAACAGGCGGGCGTTGTCGTCATGCTCACCAGCGGGGCGTGCCGTCGCAAACACCTCGAACGGGCCACAGAGATCCAGTGCCTCAACATCGTCGAAGGCGAAAACTCCTACCGTGGTCACTTCCACAAGAATACGAGCACGTTCGCACACTGACGTAAGAATGCCTCGTCCGCGGGTGTGAATGCGTTGATGCGATCGCTTGCGACGTCAATCGTCCCAATTATCTCGCCGGCCGCTCCGCACACCGGGAAAATGGCTTCGGCGCGGGTGGATCCGAACGTCGTCAAGTACCGCGAGTCGTTGCGGACGTCTTGCACAATCAGTGGCGCACGTTGCGCGACAGCCGCGCCACTAAGTCCCTGTGCGAGGGTGAATGTCGGATGCTGCGGAGCGGTCGGGCCGGTCCACCCGATGGCGGTGATGTGTGAAGGCGTGACGTCATACAAACCCACCCACCGATATTCGCGCGCCGCTCGTATCACCTCGGCAGCGATGCGAGCGCGTACAGCACGGTCCGCCGGCAAACCGTTGAGCGCCCCGAGCTGTTCGAACGGGTTGTTCACATTTTGCTGGCGTAGCGGCCGGCGCGCACGGCCTTGAGTGCTTCTGCCAAACGCTGCATACCGGCACGAATCTGGTTGGGGTCGAAGCCGCCGAAGCTCAAGAGCAGGCCCGCTCGCGGCCGGTACTTGATGGCGAAGCGTGAAATTGGCGTGACCTCGACATCGTGCTCCGCCGCGGCACGCGCGACTGCGTTCTCCTCCAGTCCCGCGGCCAGCCATCCCACACATTGCAATCCCGCACCGCTGGGTACCACGTCGAGCAATCCGGCGAGATGCCGCTGGGCTTCGGTGAGAAATACTCGATGGCGCTCTTCGTAGAGATTGCGCATGCGGCGCAGGTGTCGTTCGAAATAGCCGGCGGCGATAAACTCCGCCAAGACAGCTTGCTCGAGGACGGGACTGTGCACATCGAGAACTGAGCGGGCCGCTTTGAAGCTGTCAACGAGGTCCAGCGGCAGGACGGCGTACCCTAATCGCAGACCAGGGAAAAGCGTCTTACTGAAGGTCCCTAGGTATATCACACGATCGTCATGATCCAGCCCCTGGAGCGCAGGAATCGGGCGGCTCGAATAGCGGAATTCGCTGTCGTAATCATCCTCAAGTACCCACGCACGAAAGCGACGCGCAGCACGCAATAATTCGAGACGTCGCGCCAGGGTCATCGTGACGCCGAGCGGGTACTGATGCGACGGCGTCACAGCGACGAGTCGAGGCGCGGATTTCCGGAGCTCCCCAAACCGAACGTCGAGTCCCTCCGCGTCAACAGGAATCGGAATAATGCGTGCACCGGCTGCCATCAACGCGCTGTGCGTACCCGGATACACAGGATCCTCCACCCAGGCAGCGTCACCCGGATCGAGCAGCACCTGCGCTGCGACAAACAGTCCCTGTTGTGAGCCCGATGTGACGACCACTTGTTGTGCGGCACAGCGCACCCCACGGGACAGGGCCAGGTACTCCGCGATCGCTTTGCGTAACGGCGCGTAACCCGCGAATTCTCCATAACCGAGTAGTTGGTGGCCGAGATGCCGTCCGACGCGAGCGGCGAGCCGCCACCAAAGGTCCAGGGGAACGTGATCGAGCGCCGGCCATCCGGGGCGGAAGGGTCGGAGGGTCGTGGAACCGGAACCGACACGCGCTTTCGCAAGCGAGCGGCCACGGCGAGAGATCTGGGGGCGGCGGTGCGCCACGCCATTACCGCGGTTGATGCCGGGAGGTGCCGCGATCTGGATGAGGTTGTCGGGCAGCGCACGGGCCACGACTGTTCCCGATCCAACACGGGCCTCCGCATACCCCTCGGCCACGAGCTGGCCGAAGACCCCGGCCACCGTGTTGCGGGATACCGCCAGATCCTTCGCGAGAGACCGTGTGGATGGCAGCCGCTTTCCCGACTGCAAGCGACCCCCCAAGATCGCGGCACGGAGGCCCTCGTACAGCTGCCGTTGCAGCGTCGTCCCGGAGCGGCCATCGAGCGAGACAACGACCGGAACGCCGCCAGACCGTTTGGCCATTAAAGTGGCTCCATCGCTCTACTCAAAATGTCACTTGCTGTGGTGCCATTCTACGAGTTAGCAATCTCTCATGGAGTCCGCATCCAGGCAACCTCGCGCGCGGTTGCAGCGGCACCCCGAACGGGCTGTGCCCGAGGAAGCGGCGGCGTTTCTCGCTGCCGGGCTGGTCGCGCATGTTGCCTTTGTGCAGAACGGCCAGCCGTTCGTGATCCCGATGGCATACCACTATGACGTCGCGGCGCCACGCATGTTGTATTTGCATGGGAGTCCCGGCAGCCGCTTGCTGCACCACTTGGGCGGGGGCGCGCCTGTCGCCATCGGGGTGACGCTCGTTGACGGACTCGTTTATTCGCGCACGGCGCTCTATCACTCGGTGAACTACCGCAGCGTGGTGTGCTTCGCGCGCGGCGCTCCGCGACTCGATCGTTCACAGACCACTGCAGTGCTCGAGGCGATGATCGCGCGATACTTCCCAGGCCGGCGTGCCGGCCGGGACTATGACGAACCGCTGCCGCGGGATATCGATGGGACGAGTGTCATCGCGCTCGAGATCGACGAGTGGAGCGCGAAGGCACGGCGCGGCGGCCCGACAGGACCACGCGACAACCAACCAGATGCGCCTGGCACCGCGGGCGTCATAGACCTCCGTTGTCCGTAAGCGTGCGGCGTGCGAAGTGTTCCGACGCGGCAACGATCGCGCGCGCGCTCCGCATTGCATTCGCCGAGTTCGAGCACCTCTACACGCCAGCGGCATTCGCCGCGACGTGTCCCGGGAGTGAAGAGATCGAGCAGCGAATCCGCGAAGGCCCCGTGTGGATCGCACTGCGTGACGAAGGCATTATCGGCACGGTGTCCGCCGACGCGCGCGGAAGGACCTTGTATATCCGCGGGATGGCTGTCGTACCGGGAGCGCGGGGACTCGGATGGGCCGGCGTCCTGCTCGATCAGATCGAATGTTATGCTCGGGCGGCTGGTTTTCCGATGCTCGAGCTCCGCACCACCCCATTTCTCACCACGGCAATCGCGCTGTACGAGCGCGCGGGGTTCCGCCGCACCGATACTGGGCCGCCCGATCACTTTGGAACGCCGACATTCACCATGACGAAAAACTTGGAGAACCGAGCGATGCCGACCACTAAATCCCACTTCTCTCTCGTGGCCGAAACTGCACCGCCCGAACCAGAGATCGCACACCAGCACTTCATCTCGAAGCTTGAGTTGGAAACGGATCCGTCCGACGTGCATTTCGACATGGAGCGGGGCGCGAACGGGTTCGTAGTCGTCGATGCGCGATCGGTCGAGGCGTACGCGCGGCGTCACATTCCCGGCGCCATCAACCTTCCCAGTCGCTCGATCAATGCCGAGTCCGCCGCTGTGCTGCCCAAGGACAAGGTGGTCGTCACCTACTGCTGGGGTCCCGGCTGTAACGCTTCCACCAAGGCCGCGGCCCGTCTGAGTAAGCTCGGGTTTCGCGTCAAAGAGCTCATTGGCGGGATCGAGTATTGGGAGAAGGAGGGCTACGCCGTCGAAGGGACGCAGCCGCCGGATGAGCGGCTTCATGGCTGACGGGTCCTTCACCGGTTTATCCGATCGGGCTGATCATGTGAGGGCAGCGCGGCCCACAGCGACTGCCGTAGTCCATCCGCTCGTACCACCAGCCGCGGTCAATGCACCTGTGTGCGAGCCGATTTACCAGAGCTCGGCGTGGAGCTTCGACAGTCTCGCGCAAGCGGAAGCAGTCTTCAGTGGCGTCGCAGTCGGCATCCCGCATCGCGCCTATGGTTCGCCCAACCATCGATTGCTGGAGAGTCTGCTCGCCGAGCTCGAGCAGGCGGAATCATGTGTGACCACAGCGGGTGGGATGTCCGCGCTTGCTGCTGTGTTCTGGACTTTGCTCGAGCCTGGCGCTCGGGTCATCGCCAGCCACGATCTCTTTGGGGTGACGGCGGCGCTGTTAGGCGATATGCAGCGCTGGGGCGTCACCACGACATATGTGGATGCCACCGACGTGGGC
>DATLXS010000098.1:0-69754 GCA_035575675.1 Gemmatimonadales bacterium | reverse complement strand
GCGCAGCCTAACGAATCGCGCTTAAGCTGCGGCGCCGAATTAGAAGGTTCACAAGGGGAATTCTACCACACCGGACGTAAAACGTTCTCGGGATCCATTGGGGACGGGCGCCGCCAGCTTCAAGCGCTGGTTAGGCTGCGCGCCACAAGTCATAGC
The DNA here is from genome assembly GCA_035575675.1 of Gemmatimonadales bacterium. Lineage (GTDB taxonomy): Bacteria > Gemmatimonadota > Gemmatimonadetes > Gemmatimonadales > GWC2-71-9 > 20CM-2-65-7. The sequence continues at coordinate 69,598 of DATLXS010000098.1, read as the reverse complement.
TCGGGTCCTGCCCTTCCGAGGAGCTCAGGGAGCACACACCGTCGCTGGCCTGCCATGGGGACTGTGATGCCGGGTGGACCGATGCTCCGAACTCACCAACCCCACCGCCCCCCGGCACGCAACGGGACTTTCATTGGATAGCGCCTTCGGATGGAAACGAACCGCCCCGACCGATGCCGGCCTCGACGACGGAGCCGACCATGTGGGGTGTTCACAAAAGATTTGGTCTTGGGAGAGTTGCGCAGCCTAACGGATCGCGCTTAAGCTGCGGCGCGCTGAAGAAAGATTCATTCCTTAATCTACGCGCGCCGCCAGCTTCAAGCGCTTGTTAGGCGGCACCGCGTCCATAGTGTAGGAGTCGAGCGATGTAATGAATCGCGGCATCACCGTAGGCAAAGCCGCCGGCAAAGCCAAGAACGCTGCCCGCACCTAGGCAAATCAAGAGAGTACCCGTGGACATCACGATTGCGAAGTTGGTGGCGCTGAGAATTGCCAGAACGAGCAAGGCCGCGAGAAACCCAGCGACCATGCCGCCCAGAATTCGAACGAGGAGATTCCGCTCGGGCCAAGGCATTCTTTAAGTGCCGCCTAACGAGAATTGGACTGAACTGTCTTAAACGTTTCGTTATCCATGGATCCTGCCTATCCTCGGACTGTGACTACAGGTAAATGAAATAGGCTGGTCAGTCTAAACGCAATATCACAGCATGTCGGCGGGGCTGCGGACTCCTCGACCGCCCCGATTGAGCACATGGGTGTAAATCATCGTGGTATTCAAGCTGCGGTGGCCCAACAGCTCTTGCACCGTGCGAATGTCGTAGCCAGCCTCGAGCAGGTGAGTCGCGAATGAATGGCGCAACGTATGACAGCTGCCGCGCTTGGCAATTCGCGCGCTGCGCACCGCTTCCTTGAAGACGCGCTGCACCATCGTCTCGTGAAGATGATGGCGGCGGCGCTGTCCGGTCTCCGGTTCCTGGTAGATCCGCGTCGCTGGAAACACCCACTGCCACGCCCACTCTCGGCCCGCATTGGGATACTTGAGGTCCAACGCGCCCGGCAACTCGACCCACCCCGCACCCGCAGCGACATCGCGCTCGTGCTGCGCTCGTACCGCCGCCAGGTGCTTCAACAACGGTCCCTCGAGCCGCTCGGCCAACATCGTCACACGGTCGCGATCGCCCTTTCCGCCCCTGACGACAACTTCATGCTTGGCAAAATCGACGTCCTTGACACGCAATCGGAGCGCCTCGAGCAGCCGCATCCCCGTCCCGTACAACACCCCGGCCACCAGCGCCGCTGTACCGCGACCCTTCAATCGCCGGAACACTCGACGCACCTCGTCCTTTGTGAACACGATAGGCACGCGGAGCGGGCGCTTGGCTCGCACCAGCGCCGACAGCCACCCGACCGGCATGTCGAGCACATCCTTGTAAAGGAAGACGAGCGCCGACAACGCCTGATTCTGCGTCGAGGCACTGACCTTTCCTTCGACCGCGAGGTGGGAGAGAAACCGGCTCACATCGCTCGGCCCTAGCTCGCGTGGATGGCGCGTATCACTGAAGTGCACGAACCGGCGTACCCACTGGACGTACGCCTCCTCCGTGCGCGCGCTGTAATGCCGCGTCCGTATCGCCCTGCGCACTAGCGCGAGCAACGGCGGAGCCGATCGGGTCACGCACCATCGTAGCCTGCGATGCGAAGAAACCCCGTACCAGAAAAACCCGCGCTGTACCAGCTTTCTAGCGGGCGGTGCGACGAACGATCCAGACTATTTTCCACATTTGGCGCCCGGATTCCGGATCGACGGGCCCTGATTGCACGGCGACGTCCCCAGATTCCGGATCGACGGGCCCGGATTGCACCGCGACGTCCCCGGATTCCGGATCGACGGGCCCGGATTGCACGGCGACGTCCCCAGATTCCGGATCGACGGGCCCTGATTGCGCCGCGACGTCCCCGGATTCCGGGTCGACGGGCCCTGATTGCGCCGCGACGTCGACGCATCGCCTCGCGAAGTCCCCGGGAGCGGCGCGGAGGCGGCGGCATGCCGGAATGCGGAACCGCACGACTGTTTTATGGACGCTGATTGCACGGAAATGGAAGCGGATTGCGTCAGGGACGAGCGGACAGCGCGGATCCCGAGTCTATGGGCGCATGCTTCAGCATGGGAACCCTACGAAGCTACGGCCAGAGCCTGTAGAGGGTGCGCGGGAATGCGATCGCCTCCCGGATGTGCGGGATGCCGCAAATCCACGCGACTGTCCGCTCGACGCCGAGCCCGAAGCCCGCATGCACGAACGTGCCGTATTTGCGGAGATCGAGATACCAGGAGTACGCCTCCTCGGGCAACTTCTCGGCGCGAATGCGCGCGAGCAGCTTGTCGTAGTCGTCCTCGCGCTGGCTGCCACCGATGATTTCGCCGTACCCCTCGGGCGCGAGGCAGTCGTTGTTCAGCACGGTGCGTGGATCGGCGGGGTTTTCCTTCATATAGAAGGCTTTCACGGCCTTCGGATAGTTGTAGACGAACACCGGGCGGTCGTATTGCTTCGCGAGCGTCGTCTCGGCGTCACCACCCAGGTCCCGGCCCCACTCCATGTCGCCGCCCAGAGACTTCAGCTTCGCGACGGCGTCGGTGTAGGAAATGCGAGGGAACGGCGGCTGCACCTGCGCGAGCGGCGTGAGGTCGCGTCCTAGCTCCGCAAGATCGGCTTTGCGCTGCTCGACGCAGCGGCCCACGATGTACGACACGAACTCTTCCTGCAGCCGCATGTTCGCGTCCGAATCGTTCCAGGCAACCTCGGGCTCCACCATCCAGAACTCGGTGAGGTGGCGGCGCGTCTTGGACTTCTCGGCGCGGAAGGTCGGGCCAAAGCAATAGACTTTGCCGAGCGCCGCCGCGGCCGCCTCGACGTAGAGCTGGCCGGTCTGCGCCAGATAGGCCTTCCCCAGGTCGAAGTAATCAACGGAGAACAACGTACCGGCGTGCTCGCCGATCGAGCCGGTCAGAATCGGCGTGTCGACCAGCGTGAAATGCCGCTCATGAAAGAAGTCGCGAATCGCCTGAACGGCCTCGTGGCGCACGCGCGCGATCGCGACCTGCTGCCTGGAGCGCAGCCACAGGTGGCGGTGCTCGAACAGAAACGCGGTGCCGTGCTCCTTGGGGGTGATCGGAAAATCGGGGCTCGGGCCGAGGATCTTGAGATCCGCGGCCTGCAGCTCGACGCCGCCAGGGGCACGCGGCTCGGCCCGCACGACGCCCGTCACTTCGAGCGAAGTCTCCTGAGTAAGTTTCCCGAACGCGTCCCACACGTCCGTGGGCACGTCCTTCTTGGAGAGAACCGCTTGCAGCATTCCGGTGCCGTCACGCACCACGACGAACGCGATCTTCCCGCTCGAGCGGGTGGTCGCGACCCAGCCGCGTACGATGGCGGTCTGCCCCGCCAGCGGCGGCAGCGCTTCGATCCAATGACGTTCCGGCATAGGCGCGGCATACTAGTGGCGAGCCTTTTCAGTGTCAACGCAATGACGGCAGGGTGCGCCGCCCCGATGAAGTACGGCCCGGCGCGGCAGGAAGCGGGCTGGCCCGCCTACCTCGGCAGCCAGCGGCACGACGCGGGCGCGCATGAGACGTTGAACCCCGATCCCCGCCCGCTCTGGCATGTGACGATGGGGCGCGGCGTCCGCGGCAGTCCCGCCCTGGGCGAAGCGGTCGCCGCGGTCGGCACCGCAGACCGCAACGTTGTGCTGATCGATCGCACCAGCGGCGAGGTGCTGTGGCACTCGCACTTGGACGGAACGGTGCGCTCGGGACCCCTGCTCGACGTGGACCGGCTGTACGTCGCCACCGAATCACAGCCCGACGGGCGTGTGTATGCGATCCGCCTGCGCGACGGGCGACGGCTGTGGCGCGCGCGCGCCGGCAGCGTGGTCGCGCCTCTCGCGTTCGATGGCGAGGCGATCTACGCGGGCACCGAGGGCGGCATCGTGCTGCGCCTCGAGCCGGAGCAGGGCCAGGTGCGGTGGCGCTCGACACTGAGCGGGGCGATTCGCGCCGGGCCGCTCACCACTCCGCAAGGGCTCGTGGTCGCAACCACGAGCGACACGCTCTATCTACTCGACCGCCAGACCGGGATCGTGCGCTCGCACCTGAAGCTCCCCGGCACCGTGCTGGCGACGCCGGCCACCGATGGCCGCCGCGTGTATCTCGGCACCACGAGCGGCCGCATCGTCGCCGTCGATCTGGCGACGTGGACCGTGAGCTGGGATCGCGCCGCGGGTGACGCCGTCTACGGCGCGCCGGCACTGATGGGCGATACGCTGTTCGTCCTCGCGCGCGACGGCCGGCTCTGGGTGATTCCGGTGGACGCCCCGGACGGCGCGACCAGTCACACGCTCGACATCGTCGCGACCGCGGGCCCTACGCCCCTCGCGCCGGGCGCGGGGGTGCTGGTCGGCAGCGTCGGTGGCGAAGTGCTGCTCGTCGATCCGGCGAGCGGCGGGATCCGGTGGCGCGCGCAGGTCGCCGGTCCCATCGAGGAGCCGCCGCTGGTCCGCGACCGGCAGGTGGTTGTCGTCGCGGGCCGCGGCAATATTCATACGTATCGATGAGACGCTCGACGATTCTCGTTGCGATGCTGTGTTGCGGCCTCGCGCCCTCGCTACGTAGCCAGGCGATCGGTCATCGGTCATCGGTCATCGGTACTGAGAACCGACGACTGACGACCGATGACCAACGTGCATCGTTCCAACGCGCCGTCGTGCACACCGGAAAATGGCTCACTGCGGCGAGTGTGGGGGCCTTGATAGTCTTCGCGGAGAAGCAGCACACCAACTCACGGCGCGAGTGGAATGCCCTGCTCGACGTCTGCCGGTCGGCGCAGGACGCCTGCGCGCTGGGTACTGACGGCCGCTACATCCGCAGCGACGCGGAGCAGCTCTATCAGCGCTCGCGCGCGTACGACCGGCGAGCCAATCGCTGGCTGCTCGGCGCGCAGGCGAGCCTCCTGGCGACGACTGCTCTCTTCATTATTGATCTGCATCCGGGGGAAGGGCCGGGGAATATTCCCTTTGCTCCGATGCAGGTTGGGGTGCGGGTCCCGTTCTAGGTGTCGGGTGTCAGGTTCCTGGTGTCAGAAACATCTGACACCAGACACCAGACACCTGACACCATTCTCAGCCCACCCGAAATAATTCAAACCCCCGCTCGTACCGCGTAACGATCCGCTCGCGATAAACCGCGTGCTCGCGTTGCTCGAGGGCGGGATCGGTGCCGATCATCGCGGCCGCGGCGGTGCGCGCGGCGTCGAGCAGCGGCAGGTCGGTCTCGAGATTGGCGTAGCGCAGCGGCACGCCGCCCGATTGCCGGGCGCCGGCCAGCTCGCCCATCCCGCGTTCGTGCAAATCCAGCTCCGCGATCTTGAAGCCGTCCGTCGTTTCGCAGAACGCCTGGAGCCGCGGCGCCGCCTGCGGTGAATCCGACAGCAGGATGCAGTGGCTCGCCGCCACCCCCCGCCCCACCCGGCCCCGCAGCTGGTGCAGCTGCGCCAGCCCGAATCGCTCGGCATGCTCGATCAGCATCACCGTCGCGTTCGCGACGTCGATCCCCACTTCGATGACGCTCGTAGCGACGAGGATGTTGACTGCGTTGTCACGAAACGCGCGCATCGTGACGTCGCGCTCATCCGCCTTCATTTTGCCGTGCACCAGGCCCACGCGAAACTCGGCGAACGTCTTCGCCAGCTTCGCGGCCATCGTCGTCGCGGCCTTGAGATCGGCGCGCTCCGATTCGTCGATCACGGGATAGATCACATACACCTGGCGTCCCGCGGCGCACTCGCTGCGAATAAAATCGTAGATCTTGGACCGGGCATCGTCGGTGCGGAGCGCCGTCTTGACCGCGCCGCGCCCAGGCGGACGCTCGCGGATCTGGGTGACGTCGAGGTCGCCATACAGGGTGAGGGCGAGGGATCGGGGAATCGGGGTGGCGGTCAGCAGTAAGACGTCTGGAGCATCACCCTTCTCGACGAGGGCGGCGCGCTGCTCGACGCCAAAGCGGTGCTGCTCGTCGATGACGGCGAGCCCCAGGCGGCGGAACGTGACCGACTCCTGAATCAGCGCGTGCGTGCCGACGACAATCCGTGCTCCGCCGCCCGCGAGCCGCTCGCGAACCGCCGCCTTCTCCGCCGCGGTCATCCGGCCCAACAGCAGCTCCGGCCGGATCCCCAGCGGCTCGAGCAGCGAAGTCAGCGTGGCACCATGTTGCTCGGCAAGCAGCTCGGTCGGCGCCATGATCGCCGCCTGATAGTCGTTCTCGGCCGCCAGCAGCATCGCAAACAGCGCGACGACCGTCTTTCCGGTCCCGACGTCGCCCATGAGCAACCGGTGCATCCGCAGGGGCGCCGTCATGTCGTCCGTGATTTCCCGAACCGCGTGGCGTTGATCGGCCGTCAGCTCGAACGGCAGGTGCTCCTTCAGCCGGGTGGTCAGCTCCCGCTTCAGCGTGAACCGAATGCCGGCCCGTGCCCGCTTGGCCAAATGGCGCGCCCGCGCCTGGACCAGTTGTTGCTCGAACAGCTCGTCGAACGCGAGACGGCGCCGCCCCAGCTCGGCTTCCTCGACCTGCTTGGGGCGATGCATCAGCTCGAGCGCGCGCCGCAGCTCGATCAGGTTGTGCGTCGCCCGGAACGCGGGCGGATGCGGATCGCTCACGAGCGGTAGTAGCGCATCCAGATGTTGCTGGACCAGCGCCCGGATCTGCCGGTGTGTCAGCCCTTCCGTGGCCGGATACACGGGCAGTACGAGTCCCGGGTCCCCCGTCCCTTCGCCCTCATCCGGCTCGGCGAGCACGAGAAACTCGTGCGGCACGATCTGCTTGCCGTGGTAGTAGCGCACCGGCCCGGTCACCAGCAACAGCTGGCCCTTCTTGATCTGTCGCTCGAGAAACGGCCGGCCCGGCCAGGCGCACTCGAGTAAGCCGCTGCTGTCCTTCAGGACGGCCCTGAATACGCGCAGGCCCCGGCGGGTCGGCAACACACCGGTGCTGACGACTCGACCCACGCACGTCACCTCTTGATTGATCGCGGCCTGGGCTAGGCGCGTGACGGTAGTGGCGTCGAGATAGCGATGCGGCGTGTGATAGAGCAGATCGCCCGCGGTGCGAATGCCCAACCGTTGGAGGGCTTCGGCGCGCTTGGGGCCCACGCCTTTGAGGAATTTGACGGGTGAATTGAGCTGGAGGTTCAATCGGAAACCAGGCGATGGGCAAACGTCACAGGGTCGAACGGCTCCAGATCGTCGACGGTCTCGCCGCTCCCCAGATAGCGAATCGGCACCGGCACGGCGCGCCGCAACGCGACCACGCTGCCGCCTTTCGCCGTCCCGTCGAGCTTCGTGATGACGAGTCCCGTGAGCGGCACCGCGGCGGCGAACGCCTCCGCCTGGCGCACCGCATTCTGTCCGACGGTGGCATCGAGCACCAGCAGCGACTCGTGCGGCGCGCCAGGCAGGCGCTTGCCGACCACGCGCACGATTTTCTTCAACTCTTCGCGCAGCCGCTCATCGGTGTGCAAGCGGCCGGCGGTGTCCACCAATACTGTATCGACGCCGCGCGTCACTGCGGCAGCAACGGCATCGAAGGCGACCGCCGCCGGATCGGCCCGCTGCGCGGCGCCGACGAACGGCACGTGCAGACGATCGGCCCAGATCTTCAGCTGCTCGGTCGCGCCCGCGCGGAACGTGTCGGCGGCCGCGAGCAGCACGGTCCGGCCTTCCGTCTGCAGTCGCTTCGCGAGCTTCGCGACCGACGTCGTCTTTCCCGTTCCGTTGACGCCGAAGATGAGGATGACGGTGGGCGGCGCCGGCGCGCGTGCGAGCGGGGCGCCGGGCGGACCCAGTTGCTCGGCCACGATGCGCTCGAGGCTCGCCGCATCGACCGTGGCGGCGCGACTGAGTCGCTCGACCGTCTCATTCGTTGCGGCGACGCCAAAATCGGCTTCGACGAGCAACCGCTGGACCGCGTCGAGCTGCGCGGCGGCCGCGCCGCCGGAAAAAAAGCGACCGATCTTGCTCCAGAGGCCTCGCCCCATTACGGCAGGCCCTGGCGGCGTCGCAGCGCCCATTCCGTGGCGAGGGCCGCGAGCGCGATCGCGAACAGCCACCAGCGGTCGCGCAGGCCCACCGTGCTCGAGCGCTCCGTCGCCTCGCCCGGCTGAGCGCTGAGCGCCGGCGCACGCGGCAACCATTCATCGGAGTACGTCTCGACCGCGATGACGCCCTGCTCCGTGCCGCCACTCAAGGCGTAGCGATAGACGCCGGGTGGCAGGAGCAGCTCGGCGCGGCCCGCCGCATCGAACCGCAGCGTGTCGAGGCGCGTCGTGTCGCGAGTGCGCAATGTGATCGCCATTGACCGCGCAGAATCAGCGGCCGCCCAGCGCCACACCGTGGGCATGCCATTCGGGACTTCATACATCTGCGGAACGACCCGCTCCCTCGTCCCCCGTCCCTCGTCTCCCAATAGCCAGTCCACCATCGCCGCCACCACATTCCGATAGGCTTCCTCGGCGGCCCCGCCGCGGAAGGCCCAGCGCCACAATCCGGCGGCGGTGACCGTCGCGACGCGCTGACTGCCGTGCTGCTCGAGGATCACGATCGGGCGCGCCGCCCCGCGACGCGCCAGTCGCGCCGCCAGCGCGACGGTCGCGGCGGACCCAGAGTCGCGCACTTGCATCGTGACGGCGGTCGCAGGCGGAAGTGAATCCCACGCCACGCCCGCAAGCGCGGCCGTGAAGGGTGAGGACACCGGCCGCTCCACGTACCAATCGCCCGTTTGCCCGGTGGTTGGCCACAGCAGCAACGCGCTGCGGGAATCGGTGGTAAACGCCCGCGCCCGCCCCGGCTCACCCGTCGCGATCACGAGGCGGGCGTTCGCCGCCGCACGCGTTAGATCGGCCGTCGCAACCGGCGCCAGCGTGGCGCCGTCACGCCAGCGGCCCGCTTCCGTCTCGACGAACACCTTGACCGGTACACGCGCGACGTCGGCCATGGTGCGGGCGAGGAACCGCGCGTCCCAGTCGGGCGGCGACGCGAACAGGACCGCGGCGGGCTCGAGGCTCACGTCGATCACGAACGCGCGAGTGTCGTCTCGAGACTCCGTGTCGTTCACACCATCAAGGTGGACGTCGAGTGCGATCCAACCGGGACGGGGGACGTGGGACGCGGGAAGGGTGACCTCCGTATTTAGGACTCCACTGTCGGGCAGAATTACCGGGACGGACGCAAGCCGGTGGCCTTCAACCGACACCGTTAGCGTCGCCTTACCCGTCCCCCTTCCCCCGTCCCTCGTCCCCGCCGTCCCGTAGCTCACCCTGAGCCGGATGGTATCGCTTCGCGTCACATGCCTCGGCCCTGCGACGGCCGCAACGTACGCATCGAAGAATGCAGGTCGCGGCGCGAGAATCACGCGCGGCCGGCGCAGCAGATCGGGCGGAATGCCGGCCAGGTCATCGACATTTCCATCCGTGACGACCACGACTTCACCGGCCCGCCCCGCGGCGGCCTCGAGCGCCGGACCGAGGTGGCTCGCACCCGCGGTCGGCGCCGTGGTGTCGAACGACGCGACGCCGGTACCGAAGCGCCAGACGACCGCCCGCCCGCGCGCGTAGCGCCGCGCGCTGTCGAGCGCCGCGTGCCACGGCGATCCCGACATGCTGAGCGAGCCGTCGAGCAGCACGATCGGTTGATCGCCCGCGGGAAGCAGCCGCGAGCTGGCAGGATTCCACAGCAGGAGGATCAGCGCCAGCACGGCGATGATTCGCAGCGTTACGAGAGGCACGCGAGCGCCTCCGCAATCGTGAACTTGCCGTCGTACAGCGCGCGACCGACACAGATGCCGGCGAGTCCCGCCGCCCGCGCGGCGCGCAGGTCGTCGAGCGACCCAACGCCACCCGAGACGATGACGTCGAGACCCCCGCCGAGGGCGGCGAGCGTCTTCGCTCCGTCCGTGTCTGGGCCTGTCAGCTTACCGTCGCGCGTCACCTCGTTGTAGATGATCGTCCGGATCCCGAGTGTCGCGACGCGCGTCGCGAGCGCTTCCGCCGTCAGATCGAGAATGTCCGCCGTGCCGCGCGGGGCGACCCGGCCGTCCCTCGCGTCGATGCCCGCGGCGAGGCGGCGCGCGCCGTAGCGTGTGACGAGCCGCTCGACCAACCCCGAGTCCACCGCGCCGCGCGGGCCGATGACGACGCGGGTCGCGCCCAGGTTGAACATCTGATCGATGTCGGTTTCCCGAAACAGCCCGCCGCCGACCTGCACCTGGACGCGCGTCGCGGCCGCGCTCAGCACCGCGCCGATGAGCTCATGGTTGTCCTTGCGCCCCCGCCCGAACGCGCGGTCCATGTCGACCAGGTGAATCCATTTGGCGCCGGCGCGGATGAACGTGTCGAGCGCCGCGAGCGGGTGCGCCAGCTCGCCGTGGGCGCGTGCGACGCGCCCGCCTTCTATGTCGACGGCGGGGTAGAGCTCCACGCGATGTGTCGGTAAGGAGGGTGGTGGCTAGTCGTCGCGCGCCGGAGCGGCCGCATTGCCGAGCGCCGCCGCCGCGGACGGAATACCGGTCGGCTCGAGCTCCGCCAGGAGCTGCACACGCACATCGTCGAACTGCGACTTCAACTTCGACGGCACGGGCTCACCGGCCCCGGCGTCCTTGCGCTGCGGGTTCGTGGGCCGGCCATTCACGAGAAACTCGTAATGGAGGTGCGGACCGGTCGCGAGACCGGTCGCTCCCACGTAACCGATGACCTGCTCCTGCTTGATGCGGTCCCCCGCATGCAACCCCTTCGCGAATTTCGAAAGATGACCGTACCGGGTGCGGATGCCGTTGGCGTGCCGGATTTCCACCAGGTTGCCGTAGCCGCCGTTTCGACCCGCTTCCGTGACGATCCCATCAGCGGTGGCGCGGACCGGGGTCCCATACGCTGCCGCGTAGTCGGTCCCCTGGTGCGACCGCCAGCGCTTGAGAATGGGATGGAAGCGGTTGCCGAAGCGGCTCGAGATGTGGCTGAAGCGCAGCGGCGCCCGCAGAAACGCTCGGCGCAACGATCGGCCGCGATCGTCGAAGAAACCGTTCTGGTAGGCAAACGCGAAGCTCGGCGATCCTGCGACATCGACGCGCGCCGCGAGGATCCGGCCGAAGCGCCGCTCGCCTTCGGGCGACTGCAGCCGCTCGAGCAATACCTCGACGCGGTCGCCCGGACGCAGGTCGCGCGTGAAGTCCACTTCCCAGTCGTAGACGTCGGCGATGGCCCAGGCCAGGGCAACACGCTGGCGCATGGGAAGGAAAGAATCCGGAATCGCGGCGTCGAGGGCGTCGTACAGGTTTGATTGAATGACCGCGGTGGTGCGCAGCCGCTCGGTCGTCCACGGGATGTCTTCGACGGCCTCGACCCACCCCGAGTCGCCGCCGCGGCGATTCATCAGCAGGTGCCGCTCGGGATCGAGCCGGACGCCCAACCGATTGGCGACGGTCGTCCCCTTCAAACGCCGCATTTCGAAGATGAGTCCCGGCTGCATGCGCCGGGGATTCAGGACGTGCGTGGCTTTCATGAACGCGACGTACTCGCGGCCGCTGATCCCCGCCCGCTCCAGCACGTCGGACAACATCTCGCGGCGGCCGAGCGTATCGGCCCACTCGTCATAGGCACTGGTCACGACAAGCGGCAGCGCGACGGGAATCTGCCGCGACGACCACGCTTCGTGTGCAGCCCACCCGAGCATGCCGGCGGCGAGCACGCCGGCCGCAACGTAATGACTCGCTCGCCAGACCATTAGTCCATCTGTCTCCGAATGAACGTCGGGATTTCCATTTCATTCAACTCGGGATTCAGCGGCGCCTGCGCGGGTCCGCCCGGACGCTTCGGCTGGGTTTCGGCCGGCTTGGCGAATCCCGGCGGCGGCACCGGCGTCGGCCGGGCCCCGCGATCGCGGAACGGCAACACCCCGGCCGCGGGACGCTGCACCCCCGCCAGGGCATCGGCCATCGCGCCCGTCTTGTCGAACCCGGTCGCGATGACGGTGATGCGCACTTCCCCGTGCATCGCCGGATCGTTCACCGCGCCGAAGATGATCTCGGCCTCGTCGCCCGCGGCGTCGTGAATCGCTTCGCTGATCTGCGTCACTTCGCCCAGCGTCAGGTCCTCGCCGCCGGTGATGTTGATCAGCACGCCCGTCGCGCCGCCGATCGAGATGTTGTCGAGCAGCGGGCTCGAAATCGCCTGCTGCGCCGCCTCCATCGCGCGGTTTTCGCCGCGTCCCTGGCCCGTCCCCATCAGTGCCGCGCCGCCATTCTGCATCACGGTGCGGACGTCGGCGAAATCTACATTGACGAGACCGGTGACACAGATGAGGGCCGAGATGCCCTGCGTGGCGTGCAGCAGCACTTCGTCCGCTTTTTTCAGCGCATCCTGGAACGGGATTCCCTTCCCGACGACCGCCAGCAACCGCTCGTTGGGCACGACGATCATCGTGTCCACGTGCTTGCGCATCTCGGCGATGCCCATCTCCGCCTGACGCATGCGCTTGCGGCCCTCGAACAGAAACGGCTTCGTGCAGATCCCGATCGTGAGCGCCCCCAGATCGCGGGCGACCTGCGAGATGATCGGCGCCGCGCCCGTGCCCGTGCCGCCGCCCATGCCGCACGTCACGAACACGAGATCGGCCCCCTGGAGCGAATGCAGCACTTCGTCGCGGTTTTCCTCGATCGCCTGGCGGCCGATCTCGGGCCGCGCGCCGGCGCCGAGCCCGCGCGTCAGCTTCTTGCCGATCTGGACTTTGACGTCGGCCTTGTTGTTGAGGAGCGCCTGAGCATCGGTGTTGACCGAAATGAACTCGACGCCGCTCACGTGCTCGTCGATCATGCGGTTGAGGGCGTTGCCGCCACCCCCGCCGACGCCGACGACTTTCATTCGCGCGTTCTGCGTAACGGTTTCTTCGAGTTCGAAGATCATGGTTCTCCCCTAGGGCTCAGAAGAAGTCCTGCAACCATCTCTTGAGAGGCGCAAACAGTTTGTCGGGTCGACCGCCGAACAACACGCCCGGAGCTCCCCCGCCCTGAGCAGACTTGCGCGCCGCGTACAGCACCAACCCGACCGGCACGGCGTACCGCGGCGCCTGGACGCTGTCGACGAGTCCGGAGATACCGAGCTCCGGATGGCCGGCACGCACCGGCGCGGCGAATACCTCGCGGGCCAGCTCGACCATGCCCGGCAGGTGCGCCGTGCCGCCGGAGAGCACGACGCCGGCCGGCAGCCGGCCCGCGCCGTACCCGGCGCGCTCGAACTCGCGGCCCACGAGCTGGAAGATCTCGTCCACGCGCTGGTGGATGATGTGCGCGACGAGCTCGCGCGAGGCGGTGCGCGCCCCCTGCCCGGGAGTCGACGGCAGGGTCACCATCTCGCCCGCATCGACGAGCGGCGTGTAGGCCGCGCCATGCCGCTCTTTCAGTCGCTCGGCGTCGGACTGCGTCACCCCGAGGCCCTGCACCAGGTCGCTCGTCACGTGCGAGCCCGCGTATTTGAGCGACGCGAGGTGGCGGATCTTGCCTTCGTGAAAGATCGCGACGCCCGTCGAGCTGCCGCCCACTTCCACGAGCGCGACGCCCAGCTCTTTCTCGTCATCGCTCAGCACCGCGTACGACGCCGCCAGCGGCTCGAGCACGAGGTCGGCGACGCGGTAGCCGGCGCGCTGCACGCTCTTGCGGAGATTCTGCGCGGCGGTGGATTGCACCGTCACGAGATACATCTCCACCTCGAGCCGCGTCCCCGTCATGCCGACCGGGTCGGAGATGCCCTTTTGCTGGTCGACGACGTATTCCTGGGGAATGTCGTGCAGCAGCTCGTGATCGCGTCCCAGCGACACCGCGCGCGCGACTTCGTTCACCCGCGCCACATCTTGCGGGCTGATTTCCTCGGCACTCACGGCGACCACGCCGGTCGATCCCCGCGCCGACACGTGCTCGCCCGCGATCCCGCAGGTGACGTCCGGCACGCGGGCGCCCGCCATCCGCTCCGCATCCTTGAGCGCGGCGGCGACGGAGCGCGTCGTCTCGTCGATATCGCGCACCATCCCGCGGCGCACGCCGGTGTTTTTCGCGAGGCCCACGCCGAGGATCTTGGCGAGTGGCGCGCGCGGCAGGTCGCCCGCCAGCTCCGCGATCACGGCGCACGTTTTGGTGCTTCCGAGGTCGAGTCCGGCGACGAGGCGACGCTCTGGCATCAGACGGTGCCCACACCACGACGCCGCACCACGACCTGTCCCGCAAAGCGGGCGTCGAGCTCGGCATAGGGGCGCGCTTTCGCGGCCAGGTCTCTCGCCACCATCACCACCGCCTCGATCACCTCCGGCCCCGCATCGCCGTTGAGCAGCACGCGATGAGCGCCTCCAAGCTCGAGAAGCACGCCGCCGCGTGGCGTCTCGGTCCGCCGCGCGGCATCGATCGTCTGAAACAGCGCGGGATCGACGGCCTGCACCCGCGCCAGCAACCCGACCACAGCGGAGTCTGCCCCCCCGCCTCCCGACCGGACGATGGGCAGGTCGAGACTCGTGATATCGAACGGCAGCGCTCGGGCATCGGCATCGACCGGCGCCAGCGCGCCCCGTCCACTCATCAAGAGTGCCACCGGCTCGATCTCCCGCACGATCACTTTCAACGACGCGGGCGGCCGGCGGCTGACCGAAGCATCGGCAACACCGTCCAGCCCGCGCAAGCGCTCGGCGAGCACCTGGGTGTCGTCGAACACACTCGCCTGCTCGGGCAGCCGCAGCGCTCCCAGCACCTGATCGGCATTGAGGTAGCGGATGCCGATGATCTCCACCTGCCGCACGCGGAAGAACCGCACGCGGCGCAAGGCGAGCGGCGCCGTCATCCAGCTCACCATGGCGAGAATCGCTGCGCCCGCCCACGCCAACACGCGCCACGACACGCGCGGCAACCGCAGCTTCAGCCTCATGCGACTGCTCCGTTCTTCCCGTTCCCCGCTCCGAGCCGACTCAGCAGCTCGGGTCCCACGCGCGTGATGTCGCCGGCGCCGAGCGTGAACACGACGTCGCCTTCGCGCACCGCGCGCGCGACGTGATTCGTCAGCGTGGCGCGATCGCGCACCGCCACGGTCGCCGCGCCGGCGCGTGTCGCGCCGCGCACCACCAGATGGTGCGTCACGCCGTCCTGCGGCTGCTCGCGCGCCGCATAGATCGGCGCGACGACGACCACGTCCGCCGCCGCGAGCGCCTTGCCGAGCGCTTCGCCGTGCAACGCCGTCCGCGAAAACAGGTGCGGCTGAAACACGGCGATCACCCGGCGCCCGGGGAACGCTTGCCGCGCCGCTGCGAGCGTCGCGCTGACTTCCGTCGGGTGGTGCGCGTAGTCATCCACCACAGTCACTCCTCCCGCTTCCCCCAACCGCTCGAACCGCCGGCCAACGCCGCGAAACTCCGCCAGCGCCTGCGCGCCCGCCTGCACATCCGCCCCGAGCGCCTGCAACACCGCGAGCGCGGCGGCGGCGTTGCGCACGTTGTGCAATCCCGGCACGGCCAACGCCAGATCGATCGTGTGCCCGCCCGGCAGCGCGATCATCGCGCGCGAGCCACCAGGCTCGAGCCGCACCGCGCGAATCCGCACATCCGCCGTGGCACCGTGACCCACCCGCCACACCGGCGCCGTCACGTGCAACGCCACCCGGTCCGCTCCCGCGTCGTCCGCGCCGATGATCACCCGCTCCGCGCGACTCGCGAACTCGACGAACGCAGCCTCGAGCGCCTCCATGCTGCCGTAGCACTCGAGATGATCGGCCTCGACGTTGTTCACCACCGCGATCTTGGGCGTCAGCGACAAAAAGGCCTTGTCGTACTCATCGGCCTCGACGACGAACAAGTCGTCGCCGCCGATCCGGGCGTTGCCGCCCCACGCTGCGACACGGCCGCCGGCGAGTCCCGTGGGATTCCGCCTGGCGGCCGTGAGAGCCTCAGTGACCATGACCGTGGTGGTCGTCTTGCCGTGTGTCCCGGCGACCGCCACGACGCCCTCTTTTCCGCCAGCGACCAGCTCGCCCAGTGCATCCGCGCGACGCACGACCGACAGACCCAAGGCACGGGCCTTGAGCAGCTCCGGATGATCCCGTGGGACCGCGGCCGTAACTACAACTGCCCGAGCCCCTTCCACATGGCTCGGATCGTGGCCCTTCCAAACGGGAACTCCCAGCGCGGTCAGGTCATCAACGCCTGTCCCGGAAGTGTCTGAATCACAACCAGTTATGGCGACGCCCCGGTGCCTGGCAATAAGAGCCAAGGCGCTCATCCCCGCCCCGGCTATGCCCATGAGATGGATAGGTCGGGGATCCCCGGTTCGAAACAAGGTCATCTGTGGGCAGCTAATATAGGAAATCTACGCAACTTGCGAAAGCTCTAAAACCTTTTCCATGATGGTTCGGGCGGCGTTCGGGTGACCCCTGCCCCGGGCACTCCGGGCCAGGGCATCCAGGCGTTTGTCGTCCTGAATCAGCCCGCCGACCGTTTTTGCAAAACCCTCCGGGGTGAGCTCCCGCTCGAGCAGCAAGACGCTCGCGCCGGCGTTTGCAAGCGCTCGGGCGTTGAAGGTTTGGTGATCCGCCGCTGCCGTGGGCAACGGCACCAGGACGCTGGGCTTCGCCCAGGCGCACAGCTCGGACACCGTCATCGCGCCCGCGCGCGCGACGACGAGGTGCGCGGCGGCGTACGCCGGGCCGATCGGATCGAAGAAGCCGCGCACGACGACTCGGCCGGGCACCGCGAGCGACGCGTACCGATCCAGGTGCATCGTCCCCGTTCCCCACAACAGATTCACGTCGCCGAGCAAGCCGCGTTGCAGCGTGCGCGCGATCGTCTCGTTCAACGCGCGCGCGCCCTGACTCCCGCCAAATACGAGCAGCGTGCGCCGCAACGCGGTGAGACCAACCTCGCCGCGTGCGGCGGCGGCATCCACTCGGCCCGGTGGCGTGATCGGATTGCCGAAGACGAACACCTTGGTGCGCGGTCCGGGCGACAGGCGAAGCCGCGCTTCCGGAAATCCGAGGTGCACTTGTTGCGCGCGCCGTGAGAGCAATCGTTGTGTGAGTCCCGGGAACGCGTTCTGTTCTTGGAGCGCCGTCGGAATCCCGGCGTTTTGCGCGCGCCACAGCACGGGCCCCGCCGCGTAACCGCCGGTGCCGATGACGATCGCCGGACGCTCGTCCCTCAGGACGCGACCCGCAGCGCGCCACGCCCGCACGGCGATCACCGGCCAGCGCAGGTTGCGCCACCACGCGCGCCGGTAGATCGGCTCCAGCGGCAGGAGCAGAAATCGAAATGGATGGCGCGGCAGGATCTGGGCTTCGATGCCGCGGGTCGCGCCGACGAGCACAACCTCGTGACCGAGTTCAGTGGCCACGCGCGCCAGTGCGAGCGCCGGCATGAGGTGGCCGCCAGTACCGCCGCCGGCGATGAGGATCTTCACGACCGCGGAACGCGGAACGCCGAACGTGGAACGAACATCAAAGACACTGTTCCGACTTCCGAGTTCCGCGTTCCGCGTTCTTCACGTAGTCCTCCTCGCTCTCCCAACACTCGCCAACACACCCGTCGCCGCCAGCGCAACAATGAGCGAGGACCGCCCATACGACATGAACGGCAGCGTGACTCCCGTGGCGGGAATGACGGCGAGACTCACGCCCATGTGCACGACGACGCTCAGTCCGACCATCACGCTGATGCCGGTCGCCAGCAGCTGCCCAAACAGATCGGGGGCGTTGCGCGCGATGCGGAACCCGAGCCACACGAACGTGCCGAACAGCAGCGCGATCGCCAGGACGCCCAGGAAGCCCCACTCCTCGCCGATCGTGGAGAAGATGAAATCGGAATACGCGTACGGCAGGTAGCCGAGCTTCTGCTGGCCCTGTCCGAATCCCGCGCCGAGCAGCTGCCCGGCCCCGATGCCGGTGAGCGACTGTTGCACTTGCCACGTGGCTTCCGCCGGGGCGGCGCCGGGATTCAGGAACGTGAGGACGCGCGCGAGCCGGTACTGCGCGGTCGCCACCGCGCCGAACAGCAGCGGTCCCGCCGCCGCGCCCAGTACGAGGAAGTGCCCGATCCGCGCGCCGGCCGTGAACAGCACGCTGCCCGCGAGGAGGGCGACCAGCAGCGCCATGGAGAGATGGGGCTCGAGGAAAATGAGCCCGATGACGGGCCCGAGAATGACGACAAACGGAAGCACGCCGTGCTTGAAGTCACGCAGCTGTTCCCCCTTCTTGGCGGCCAGCATCGCGCACCACACCACGACGGCGAATTTCGCGAGCTCGGAGGGTTGCAGCGTGAGGATGCCGAGGTTCACCCACCGCCGCGCGCCATTGATGGTTGGCGTGATGAAGTGGGTGAACGGCAACAGTGGAATGACGAGGAGAAACATGGTGACGCCCAACAGCGGCCAGGCCCACTCCCGCCAGCGATGGTAGTCGGTGCGCGCGAAGACGATCGCCAGCAAGCCGCCCACCGCTGCGCCGACCGCCTGGCGGAGCGCGAAGCTCGCGCCAACCTGGCCGCCGGCCACGGTCACGAGACTCGACGCGCCGTACACCGCGGCGAGACCGAACACGACCAGCACCGCCGTGACGACCGCGAGCAGCCGTCCTTCCCAGGCTACAGCGCTTCGACGATTCGCCGGAATGTGGCCCCCCGCTGTTCGTAGTTCTTGAACATGTCGTAGCTCGAGCAGGCGGGAGACAGCAGCACCGCGTCACCCGGTTGCGCGGCGAGACCGGCCCGTGCCATGACGTCCTCGAACGTGCTGCCACGCTCGAGCGGCACCGTGCCCCCAAGGTCCTGCTCGACGAGCGGTCCCGCTTCTCCGTAGGCAATCACCAGCCGGCAGCGTTTCGCGAGGAGCGGCGCCAGGCTGGTATACGGCTCGCCTTTGTGCCGGCCCCCGAGCAGCAGGACGAACGGCCGCCGCATGGCAAGCACCGCCACAGTCGTCGCCGCGATGTTCGTCGCCTTGGAATCGTTGATCCACTCGACGCCGGCCACTTCGCGCACCGGCTCGAGCCGATGCGGCAGCGCGCGGAAGGAGCGCAGGCCTTCGCCGATCAGCGAGGTCGGCACACCGGCTTCGTGCACGGCAAGCGCCGCGGCGAGCGCGTTGGCGACGTTGTGATCGCCGAGCAGATGCAGCTCCTCGCGCTCAAGCAGCGCGTCACCGCCCAGCCGCAAGAGGAGGGCCGGTGCATCGTACCAGGCATCGGCCGGCTTCACGAGCGAAAACAGCACCCGGCGTCCCGGCACCCCGTGCGCGAGCTCGAGCACCAGCGCGTCATCACCGTTCAGGATCCAGACATTATCCTCGCTCGCGTTGCGGAAGAGCAGCCGCTTGTCGGCGTAGTACGCCTGCGCCGAGGGATACCGGTCGAGGTGATCGGGCGCGAGGTTCGTCATCACACCGATGTCGGGAGCGAAGTTGGGGCTGTCGTGCAGCTGAAACGACGACACCTCGAGGCTGAGCCATTGATAGCGCTCATCCGCCATCGCGAGATCGGTGACCGGCCGGCCGATGTTGCCCGCGGTCGTGGACTGCAAACCGGCCGCGCTGAGCAGGTGGGCGACCAGCGCGGTCGTCGTGGTTTTCCCGTTCGTGCCGGTGATCGCGATGCTGTGGGTGCCGGGCTGCAGCGCCGCGAGGGCGCGGAAGCCCAGATCGAGCTCGGAGACGATCTCCACGCCGGCGTGCCGCGCCGCAGTCAGCACCGGTGCATCCGGCGGCACGCCCGGCGACACGACCAACCCGACGGCGTGGCGAATCTTGGTGAGATCGTGGCGGCCGATCTCGACGTCCACCCACGGCACGCTCTTCAGCGCTTCCGCGGCTTCGCCCGCATACGGATGTTCGGACGCGTCACTGGCGTAGACGCGCACCCCTTCGCGGGCGAGGAGGCGCGCCGCCGCTACGCCGCTCTTGCCGAGCCCGATGATCGCCACCACGCTCCCCGCGCGGCGCCAGGCTTCCGGGACGAGGCGCGCCTGCTCGATCATCGCACCTTGAGCGTGGCCAGCGCGATCATCGCGCTCAGCACGCCCAGGATATAGAACCGCATGACGACCTGCGGCTCCGCCCAGCCCAGTTTCTCGAAATGGTGGTGCAACGGCGCCATGCGAAAGACCCTGTGCGCATCCGCGTACTCTTTTCCGTAGCGCCGCTTGCGCCACTTGTACGTCGTCGTCTGGATGACGACCGATACCGTTTCGGCGACGAACACCGCGCCGGCGATGACCAGCAGGAACTCGGTCTTGAGCAGGATCGCGACCGTGCCGAGCGCGCCGCCGATCGCCAACGCGCCGGTGTCGCCCATGAAGACCTGCGCCGGATACGCGTTGAACCAGAGAAAGCCGAGGGAGGCGCCCATCAAGGCACCGCAGAAAATCGTCAGCTCCCCCGCACCGGGGAGATGCAGGACGCCGAGATAGCGTGCGGCGTCCACCCGGCCGAAGAGGTAGCAGAAGATCGCGAACGCACCGGCGGCGATGACCGTGAGCCCCGCCGCGAGGCCATCCAGCCCATCGGTCAGGTTCACGGCATTCGAGCTCGCCGTCGTCACGAACGTCACGAAAGCCAGATAGATCGGCCACGGCAGCACCCAGACGATGTACTTGAAGAGCGGCAGCTGCGTCGCGTGCGGATTGGCGTCGATCAGGGGAAACAGCAGGATATAGACACCCAACCCGAGTCCGAACGACACCTGGCCGACGAGCTTCCAGCGGGCCACCAATCCTTGCGACTGCCCGCGGACGATCTTCAAGTAGTCGTCGAGAAACCCGATCAGCCCCATCCACAGCGTGGCGACCACGGTGACGATGACATAGCGGCTGTCGAGCCGCGCCCAGAGCAGCGTCGGCACGATCGTCGCGAGGAGGATGATCAGCCCGCCCATCGTCGGCGTGCCCCGTTTGCCGTGATGACTCGTGGGCCCCTCGGCGCGGACGATTTGCCCGATCCGATGCTCGCGGAGCTTCCCGATAACCCAGGGACCGACGATGAAGGCCAGCAGCAGCGCCGTGACGGTCGCGCCCGCTGCACGGAACGTGATGTAGTTGAAGAGATTGAAAATGATGTGCTGGCGTGCAAGCGGCGCGAGCAGGTGATAGAGCATCAGGTCAGGTAGTTGAGGACACGTTCCAAGGCGACTCCCCGTGACGCTTTGAGCAACACGAGCTCGTTCCCACGCAACGCCGATTTCAACTTCGGGCCGAGCGCGTCGGCGTCGGCGGCGGTAATGAGCCGGCCACCGAGCGCCTCCCGCTGCCCCTCGAACACCCGCGCAAACGTGCCCACCGCCGCCACGAGCGCCGGCTTGCGCTGGGCGATTTCGCGCGCCGCTGCGGCGTGCAATCTTGCACTTTCCGGCCCTAACTCCAACATCGTGCCCACGACCACCACCAGCGGCCGGCGCTGCCGCCGTGCCAGCCAGTCCGCCGTCTGCACCGCCCGGCGCATCGAGGCGGGGTTGGCGTTGTAGGTGTCGTCGATCACCACCATGTCGCCGATCTCCCGCACGTTACCCCGCCCCTCCGGCAGCTGGAGCCCGGCGAGCGCCCGCACCGCGGCGTCGTGATCCACCCCGGCACGCTGCGCCACGGCCAGCGCGATCTGGGCATTCTCGAGCTGATGGATGCCAAGCGCCGGCAGGGTGACCTTTTCCCCGGAATCGAGCGACAGGTGGGGATGCCCGTCTTTATCGAGGTAGCGGTCGAGCAGGCTGTCGTCGACGCTCTTGCCATGCAGCGCGGCCGGGATCACCTGCGTCCGGCGGCGCGCTTCGGGCCACATCGCTTCGGGCCCGGAGCCAAGCACGGCCACGGGCACGCGATCGAGCAACGACAGCTTCTCGGCCATCACGCCTTCGAGCGACCCGAAGCCCTCGACGTGGGCGTAGCCGACGTTCGTGATCACGGCGATCGTCGGCTCGATGATGTCGCGCAGCCGGGCGATCTCGCCCGGCACGCTCGCCCCCGCCTCGACGACCAGCGCTTCGGTGTTTTCCGGAGCACTGAGGATCGTCAATGGAACGCCGATCAGATTGTTGAGATTGGCCGCGGTCGCATGGACGCGGTAGCGGGCGCCCAACGCCGCGCGAATCATCTCCTTGGTGCTCGTCTTGCCGCTCGATCCGGTGATCGCCACGACCGGGGTCCCGTCGGGGAACATGCGGCGCCGCGCGCGCGCGAGCAGCCCGAGCGCGACAAGCGTGTCGTCCACTTCAAAGAAAGCCAGCCCGTCCACCGTGGGCGTGCCGCGACGCACAACGGCGGCCGTTGCTCCCCCCGCCCTGGCTTGGTCGAGGAAGTTGTGCGCGTCGAACGTGTCGCCTTTGAGAGCGACAAAAAGGGTGCCTGGTGTCAGGTGTCTGGTGTCCGTGGAGATGGCGGAAAACCGGAGCTTGGCGGGCGAGGGCACGCCGAGCGCGGCCGCGACTTCGTCGCTGGTCCACGACCGTCCGACCGTCGGACCGTCCGTCCGTCCGCCCATTCAGTTCGCCCCCAGGCTGCGGACCACTTCCCGCTCGTCGAACGGCTCTTTGGTCGTGCCGACGACCTGATAGGTCTCGTGGCCCTTGCCCGCGAGCAGGATCGTGTCGCCCAGGCGCGCCAGCTCGAGCGCCTGGCCGATGGCCGCGCGCCGATCGACGACCCGATAGTGCTGCCGCGCCGTCATCCCGGCCTCGACGTCGTCCAGAATCCGCTCGGGATCCTCAGTCCGCGGATTGTCCGACGTCGCGATCGCGACGTCGGCCAGGCGGACGGCGATTTCCCCCATGGGAGCCCGCTTGCCGCGGTCGCGGTCCCCGCCGGCGCCGAACACGACGATCACCCGGCCTTGGGACGACGTCACTTCGCGGATCGTCTCGAGCGCGCGCTCGAGGGCGTCGGGGGTGTGCGCGTAGTCGCGCAGAATCACACAGGGATCGGCCGCGATCCGCTCCATGCGGCCCGGCACCTGGGGCGACGTCGAGAGGCGCTCGGCAACGACGCGGGGCTCCACGGCGAGCCCCACGGCGCAGGCCGCGACCCCCACCGCGTTCGCGACGTTGAACCGCCCGAGCAGCGGCAACACCACGGCGTGACGTCCCTGCTTCGTCACCAGCGTGAAGCGCGCTCCTTTGGAATCCACGCGCACGTCCCGCGCCGTCACGTCAGCGGTCTGGCCGGTGGCGGAAAAGGTGATTCGCCGCGGCGCGCGCGGGAGCCGGGCCCAGGCGGCGTCGTCCGCGTTGATCACCGCGAGACCGGCATCGGCGAGATACCCGACGAGCCTGGCTTTGGCCGCGAAGTAAGCCTCGAACGTCTCGTGATAGTCGAGGTGGTCGCGCGTGAGGTTGGTGAAAATGGCGGCTTGAAACACGAGGCCATCGACGCGGCCCTGATCGAGACTGTGGGACGACACTTCCATCGCGACGCCGGCCGCGCCCCGGTCGACCATGGCCGCGAGGGTCGCCTGGAGGTCGATGGGACCGGGCGTCGTCAGATTCCCGGCCTCGCTCTCGACCGGCGCTCCCGCCGGATCGAACGCGCCGAGCGTCCCGATCGCCCCCATCGGCCACAGGGCGCTCAGCACGTGTCGCGCGAGAATGACCGACGTCGTCTTGCCGTTCGTTCCCGTCACGCCGACGAGCTGCAGCCGTGCCGCCGGCCGGCCATACCACGTTTCGGCGGCAAGCGCGGCGGCGCGCCGTCCGGCCCCGCCCTGAACCACGATCTGAGGAATCCCGACCGACTGTCGCGACTCGACCACCGCCGCCGCCGCGCCACGCGCCGCGGCGTCCGCGACAAAATTGTGACCGTCGAGCACCGCGCCGCGCACGGCGCAAAACAGCATGCCGCGCTCGAGGCGTCGCGCATCCGCCGTCAGGCCCGTGATCGCCGGCAGCGCATTGGGCGCGTCGACCAGGACGCCGGCCCGCGCCAGCGCGTCCACAATCTCTTTCAGGGATCTCATCGCTTTGCGGGAGGAGGTTCGGCGAATACGGTGATCGTCGTGCCCGCCGCCGCATGCTCCCCGTGCGCCGGCCAGGTGTGGTGAATGACGCCCCAGCCTTTGACCACGACCTGGAAGCCACGCCGATGCAACGTACGGATCGCCTCGCGCAGTGGCCGACCGGTCACGTTGGGGATGATCCGGTCCGGCTCGGTCGCTGCCGTGTCCCGGGCGTACGGCCACGGCACGACGTAGGGCACGACGCCGTCGGGCTCATCGAGGTGCGCGTGGTCGGCGGTGGCCGCCACGTTGGAGAGCCGGGCGCGATCGAGCGCCACAGTGCGGGCGGCAAGCGCCTGCTCCAGCATCGAACGCGTGACCGGCGCGGCCGTCTGCGCCGCGAAGTAACTGCCCTTCTGGGGATTGTCGATTTTCATCACGACCACGAGCTGCGGCTCATCGGCGGGAAACAGCGCGGCGAACGACGCGGTGTACTGCCCGGCGGCGTAGTGGCCGCCGACGACGCGCCGCGCCGTGCCGGTCTTTGCGGCAAGCTGAAAATTGGCGAGCGCGGCCCGCTCACCCGTTCCTCCCGCCTGCTCCACGACGCCCCGCAGCAGGTCGCGCAGCCTGGCCGCGACCTCCGGGGATATCACCCGGCGCACCGGCTCGGGGCGGTGGCGGTATCGGACCGAGCCGTTGGGAGCGCGGATCTCGCGAATCAGCGTCGGCTCGAGCAGCACGCCGTTGTTGGCGATGGCACCGTAGGCCGCGGCCAGCTGGATCGGCGTGACCGCCAGCTCGTACCCGATCGCGAGGCTCGCGGAACTGGGTCGCGACCACTCCCGGGGCGGGCGCAGCCGCCCCGGCGACTCGGCGGGGAACTCGACGCCGGTCGGCGCCCCGAAGCCGAACGCGCGCAGCACGCCGTACTGCTCGTCGGGGTGCAGGCGCGCCGCGAACTTCACGAGCGCGATGTTGCTCGACACCCGAATCGCGTCCGCCAGCGTCAGCGAGGGCAACGGATGCTCGTCGGTAACCACGCGATCGGGCAGGCGGTAGCGCCCTCCCTCGCCCGACACGTGCTCGCCCGGCCGCACGCGATCGTATGTGATGAGGGCGGCCGCCGCGAAGATCTTGGCGAGCGATCCCGGCTCGAACGTCTCGGTGAACGCGCTGGGTCGCATGCTGCCGTCCGCGCGTCGGGACGCGACCGCGAGGACTTCGCCGGACTGAGGATCGAGCATCACGACGTCGCCGCCATCGGCCTGCATGTTGTCGATCGCATCATCGAGCGCGCGCTGCGCGATTTCCTGCAGCTCGGCATCGAGCGTCAGGACGACGTCGTTGCCCGCCACCGGCTCGGCAATCACGCGGGCGGGCGATTCGTACTCACGGCCCGACCGATCCTTCAGGACGACCGCGGCTCCAGGCGTGCCGGCCAGCAGACTGTCGAGGAGCCGCTCCAAGCCTCCTCCACCACCTCCACCACCTCGCCCATCCTCCCCCACCCTCCCGATCACCGCCCGCGCGAACTCGGCCGACGGATAGAAACGGCGCAACACGGGCTCGAGATGGACGCCCCGGGTCGTGCGCAGTGGCTGTACGTCGGCGGTCGTGAAGGGCCCGGCGAACCACGCATAGCGGCGGCGCAGCCCGCGCTCCACGTCCCGCGGCGCGAGCCGCAGCTGGCGCGCGATGGTCGCGCCGTCGCGCGCCGGATCGCGCAGCTCGTTGGGCGCGATCCCGACGTGATAGGTCTCCTGGGTCAGTGCGAGACCGAGACCGTGGCGATCGAACAGCGTACCGCGCCGCGCGTCGAGCACGACCCGCTCGGTGCGCTGCGCCCTGGCGGCCGCGGCGTACTTGTGCCCCTCGACGAGCTGCACCTGCGCCGCCCGCAGCACGAGCGCCACCAGCCCGGCCGCGAGACCGATCTCGACCACGCGAAGGCGCACGAGGGGTTTCGCCATCAGTGCGGAGTCGAGCCGGGGGCGGGAATGAGAATGATCTCGGTATCGGCGGGGAGCCGGAGCCCCTGCTTTCGTGCCCGCGGCAACAGCACGGCCCGGCTCTGCGCGGTCCGCACCCTCCGATCGAGATCGGCACGGCGGCCTTCCAGCGCCGCGCGCTCCTCACGCAGGTCCGCCAGAGCGCGCGCCGAATTGAGGGCAGAGGTTTGCCGGGCGATGACGAGCCAGAGCGCCGCGAGCAGCGCGACGAGCCAGAACGCGATCCAGTGGCGGCCTCTAAACTTCATCTGCCGCCGCAGTTTCGAAGGCCCGGAACCGGGCCGATCGCGCGCGGGGATTGGACGCGATTTCGTCGGATGGGGGCGCGATCGGCTTCTTGGTCAGCACCAGGCCCAGCGCCCGGCCGCGGCACGTGCACACCGGCTGGCGGGGCGGACAGATGCACTCCCGGCCCCACTCCCGAAACGCGTGCTTCACGATGCGGTCTTCCCCGGAGTGGTACGTAATCACTCCCAGGCGGCCCGCCGGGACGAGCGCATCGCGCAGTGCCGGCAACGCCGTGGTCAGCGCATCGAGCTCCTCATTCACGGCGATGCGAAGCGCCTGAAACAGGCGCGCGAAATCGGGCGGCCCCGAGCGCGGCCCCAAGACCGCCCGAATCGCGTTCACGAAATCGTCGCTGATCACAAAGGCGGCAGTGAGGCGGCGCCGGATGATCTCTCTCGCCAGCGCACGGCCGCGTCGTTCGTCAGCGTAGTCCGTAAACACCGCGCCCAGCCGCTCCACCGGCCACGTGTTCAGGACATCTCGCGCGGTTATTCCTTTTCCCCCTTCCCCCATCCCCTTGCCCCGCATCCGCATATCGAGCGGCGTGCCGGGCCGGAAGGTGAAGCCGCGCTCCGGCGTGTCGAGTTGGTGCGAGCTGACGCCGAGGTCGAGGAGAATGCGGTCGGGGCGGAAGGCGCGAATGGCGGCAAAGGCCGAAGGGGCGGCGAACGAAGACTCGAGGTATTCGATATCGACGGTGCCAAGGCGGCGGCGAGAGGCGGCAACTGCATCCGCGTCGCGATCGATTCCCAAGATACGAGCGCCCGCCTCGCGCAAAATGGCGGCGTGGCCGCCGCCGCCGAGTGTTGCGTCGACGGCGCGGGCGCCGCCGCGAGCCCACTCTCTCACCGCCGCGGCAAGGACCGGGGTGTGGTAGTGAATTGAGGAGCCTGAGGCGGCCGTGGGCACGCTCCAAAATAAGAAAACCCCCGCCACAAAGGGGCGGGGGTTTGCAATCGGAACCTTGAGGCGGGGCTGACGGGGCTCGAACCCGCGACCTCCGGTGTGACAGACCGGCACTCTAACCAGCTGAGCTACAGCCCCAAAGCCCCTTAGGGAGCGCCGGAATATAGACCCGGGGTGAGGTCAATTCAACGGCGGCCGGCATTTGAACGCCGCCTGTACCGATGGCTTCGCCTTTTCGTACTGGGCGACGAAGCCGAGCATCTGGTCCGCCGTGGGCGGGTGCACGCGCCGGCCCAGCAGCAACGCGGCCTTGGTCTTCGACAGCCGATCGAACACGCTGCGCGCTTCTGTGCATCTCTCCGGGCCTTTGGCCTTGGTCATCTTGGTATACGGTCCAGTCAATGTCAGAACCGACGACAGCCCGTACCAGAAGCTCGCGTTGATCCGCACCTGGTATTTCGGCCCCAGCGTGTCCGTGGGGGTTTTCGGCGCGACGATCGTGAGCAACGTGTCGAGCCAGCGATAGCCCGCGTCATACGCGGCGGCCTGGGCAAGCTTAGATCCGCCCGTGAGCATGATCACCGCGGCCGCGAGTCGCTGGCCCGAGTCGGCCGAGGCAAGGCCCGGCCGCAGGAAGGGGCGAGCGGAATCCACGCGGACGGCAAAGGCTTCCTGCATCCGGCGCAACCCGCTCGTGTCCTTTGCTTCGCGCAGAATGCGGGCCTTCGTCGTGTCATACACGGCCCGATCGATCAGTGTCTTGCCGATCTGCAGGCTGGTGCCGACGTCGTTCGGCTCGATGACCAGCGCTTTTCGGTAGTACCCGATCGCGGAGTCGGTTTGCCCCGCCAGCTCGAAGGCACCGGCGCGCGCCCGCACGTAGATCGGATTGTTGGGGAAGTGCTGATAGGCGCCCTTGGTGAATCGCAGGAGCACCTGGGTATCGGCGACCTGTTGCGCCGCTCCCAGCGCGGGCTTCAGAAACGCCGTGTCACCGAACAGGGCGCTATCGCGATCCGCCTTGGCGGCCCAGACGTCGAGCGCGCACTTGAAATTGCTGGACTCGGTGCAAATCGTCAGCTTCATGTCGAGCAGCTGCTGATCGCCGGGCGTGAGCTCGAGTCCTCGGTTCAGGACCTCGACGGCGCGCTCTGACCGCTTCATCTGCCTGAGCAGCTGCGCGATCCCGAGGCGCTTCTGCGTGTTGCGGGGCTCGCCGCAGAGCTGGCTGATGTACGCCTCGGAGGCCTTGAGCGTGTCGCCTTTCTGCTGGTAGCCGCTGGCGATCTTCTCCCACGCCGTCCCGTTACACGAATCGCCCTTGAGCGCGAGAATCGCGTACGCGATCACACTGTCCACCGGTGCGCGTTGCGCCTCGAAGATCGTGGCGATACAGAGATACGCACCGGTGGAATTCGGATCGATGGTTAACGCCTTCTGCGCTTCGGCGCGGGCCTGCGCGAACCGGCCCTTTTTCCGCTCCTCGTTGCAGTTGCGGACCCCTTCGCTGAGCCGCACCGTCACCGCGATGTGTTGCGCGACGATCTCGGCGAGGGCGGCCGCGGTGCCCGGATTCCCGTTCGTCGCCGTAAAGCGTCCCGCGATCCCCGAGCTGGCGATGTCGATCATCTGCACATCCGCGGTCAGATTCGCCCCGCTTTTCGCGTACGCGCCGGTGACGTAGGCGTGCACTTGCAGGAACCGGGCGAGCTGCTTCGCCTGCTGATCGTCGAGCAGACCGTTACAGGGGAAGCCCGACTGCGCGAGCGCCTCGCACAGCTTTGCCTTCGTCACCACCATGACTTTGTTCTTGACAAGCTGCGTCACGCGGTCCCGGACGGCGTCCGAGAGCGCGATCGCGCCGGCCGAATCGGCCGAGGTGCCCCACATGAGCGGCAGGATGAGGAGTCGTTCGCTCGGCTGTTGCGGCGCGGCGAGCTGTGCGGCTGCCGTGGTCGCAACACCGACCGTTAGAGCCACGGCGAATTGAAGCGCTCTCACTCTGTTCGTTCCTCCGTAAGAGGCTGCTACACCAGTGGGCGAAGAGGGATTCGAACCCCCGACATCCTGCGTGTAAGGCAGGCGCTCTGAACCGCTGAGCTATTCGCCCGTGCCATTGGGGGGCGGAGGTGCTAAAGGGCCAGGCCTACTGGAAACAAAACGCAGTAGCCCAGGACCAGCAGCACCGGCGCGAGCGTTGTGGATCCCTTCGACAACAGCCAGTAACCGAGCACCAGGGACACGGCCGCGCCACCAAGCACGATGTAGTTCTTGGGTCCGAAGCGGAGGCGCGAACGGGCAAGTGTTTGGTCCGGCATTCGGGGCTGGAGTCTATTCGTTAATCCCAACATCGTCAAGCAGTTGGCTTCCGTCCGCCTCGGCGGCGCCCTCCGCCTCCAGTGCGGCGCGCTTGCGCCGGTCGCGGCTGCGCCGCAGCCCGATCAGCGCGACGAGCAGCGCGCCGATCGCCAGCCAGAAGAAGCCGAGCGCCGCCAGCCACGACAGCCAGCCGTAGCGTGAGCCGACGTCGCGCTGCCAGCGCAGCTCGAAATCGCCTTCTGTGACGTGATAGGTCACGCGCAGCGCCGCATCGAACGACTCGGCCGTGCGCAGGCTGGCGAGCAGCGGCGCGAGTCCGCGATCGCCGCCCCAGCGCTCGAGCAGGAGCACGGCGGTCGTCGCGAGCGCGTAGCCCGTCTCCGCATCGCCCCGCGCGCCCCGCAACGCCCGATCGACGTCGTCGAGATCCATGCGCACGCCGCGCGCGAGCTGCCAGTTCAGGCGCAACGCGTCGAGCCGGTCCCACTCCTGGGCCGCGACCGCGGCATAGCCTTCTTCAAACCAGAGGGGGACGTAGCGACCGACGTGCCAGCGCAGCGCGAGGTGGCCGAGCTCGTGACGAAGGACGGCCGGACGGGCGGACGGCCGGTCGGTCAACAGCACGATCGTGCCGGCGTCAGGGAACGCGGCGCCTTCGCTCCAGAGCGGCAGCCGGCCGCGCGTGAGCGAGTCGTACTGCGCGCGCGTCGGCGCGAGGATCAGCCGGATGGGACGGTCGGGCATGGCGCCGATGCCGGGGAAGTCGCGCGCACGATCGGCGACCTCCGCGAGCGATGTGGCGAGCCCCTCCTGCGTCGGCCAGGCAATCGCGGTCACGCGCCCAACGGTGATGGCAACGGGGGGATGCGACGGGGCAACCGAACCCTGCAGCAGCAGGGCAAGCAGCGCTATTCTCGCGGCGGCTCCTCGCCCTTGGCGACACGCTCCAGCATCTCCTGACACTTCTTGCCCCAGGGATTGAACTTGTTCGCCTTGAAGCCGTCCGCCCAGGTGGATTTGGCTTTGTCCTGGTCGCCGCCGAACCAGTGCGCGCGTCCCAGCTCGTAATAGGCTTCGATCAGGTTCGGGCCGAGCTTGATGGTCTTCTCGAAGAACGTCTCCGCGTCCTCGAACATCTCGCGCTGCAGGTAGACGAGCCCGAGATAGAAATGGGCGTACAGCGTCGCCTTCTTGTCGTTGTCCAGCCGGATCGCCTTCGAGAGATGCTCGATCGCTTCGCCAAAGATCCGCTTCTTCAGACAGATGTAGCCGACGTTGATGCGCGCGAGGGAATTCGCGGGCTCCTTCATCAGCACTTTTTGGAAGGTGCCGAGGGCATCGTCGTAGTCTTCGTGCAGCATCTGTGCCCAGCCGAGCAGCGATTCCGCCTGCGTCTCCCCAGGCGAGAGCTGGAGTGCCTTGGTGAGCGCTTGAATCGCGCCGGCGTGGTCGCCCAACGAGATCAGACTCCATCCTTTTTCGATGAACGTGGTCGCGCCGATATGATCGGCATGCAGGACCGGTCGCTGCCCGGTGAACTCGGGCGCGGCGGCCTGCTTGGTGTCGGCGGCCAGCTGCTTGTAGCGATCGACGAGCTGGCGGATGTCGTCCTTCAACTGCGTCATCTCGCCCAGCATCCCGTCGACCTTCTTGAAAAAGGCGATGATCTCCCGTTTGGCGGCTTCGCGCTCGGCGTTGCCCGAGGGGCCGCCCCCTTCGAGCTGCCGGGCGATGGCATCGTATTCCCGGCGCAGCGCCGCGACCGGCGTTTCAGCCATCAGGTCGCTCCCTGCAAAGCCAGTTTC
Source organism: Gemmatimonadales bacterium (assembly GCA_035575675.1). Taxonomy (GTDB): domain Bacteria; phylum Gemmatimonadota; class Gemmatimonadetes; order Gemmatimonadales; family GWC2-71-9; genus 20CM-2-65-7. The sequence goes on along the minus strand of DATLXS010000098.1, from coordinate 38,252 downwards.
TCTTTCGAGTTCAGCAGCTTGTTCGTATTCAGGACGACGATCGTGCGTCCGTTCTGCACGAGGAGGCCGGCGATGTACTCCGCCGCCAGCCCGCGGACGATGCCCGGCGGCGGCGTGACCGCCTGCGCGGACACCTGCATCACCTCGGTCACGGTGTCGACAATCATGCCGATCTTGCCGCCATCGAACTCGAGGATGACGGTCCGCGTGTCCTCGCGCAGCGGCGCCTCCGCGCCGAGTCGCTTGCGCAGATCGATGAGCGGCACGGCACCGCCCTGATATTGCAGCACGCCCTCGAGAAACTCGGGCGCCTTCGGCAACGGCGCGGGCGCTTCATACCGCAGAATGCGTTCGACCTGAAAAATGTTGAACGCGAAATCCTGGCCGCCCACTTTGAAGGTGACCAGCTGCACATCGTCGCCGCCCGAGCTCAGCGTCGTGGTCGTCGTCACGTAATGCGATCCCCGAGCGCGTCGAGGTCCAGGATCGGCACCAATCCCCCCTCCTGCTCCGCCACGCCGGCCGCCCACGGCAGCGCCTGGCCGCGCGGCACGGGCAGCGGCTGCTCGCGGACGACCGCATCGGCGTCATCGACTTCCAAGGCGACCTGCCGCCCGCTCGCGCCGAGCTCGACGAGGACGACCGTGCGCACCGCGTGGCCGCCGGCGGGGGGTGCTTCGCTCCCCGTGAGCAGCGCGCCCAGATGAATCAGCGGCACGAGCCGTCCGCGCAGCGGCGTCAGGCCCCGCACCGCGGGCAGATTGCGCGGAATGGCAAGCACTTCCGTGGCGTCACCCACCTCGAGCACGCGGGCGACCGGCAGGCCGTACGATTTTCCCTCGGAACGCACCAGCAAATAACCCTTCATCGGTTTCCCACCCGCCGCAGCAACTCGGCTGCGACGCGGTCGGCAATCTGACTGAGCGGCAGGACCGCGTCGACGCCGCCCGCCTGCACCGCCGCCACCGGCATCCCGGGAATCACCGCCGTTTCCCGATCCTGGGCGAGCCCGGTGCCGCCGGCGTCATGCATCGCGCGCAGCCCGCTGGCCCCGTCGCGCCCCATGCCCGTGAGCACGACCCCAATGCCGCGCGCGCCATAGACCTCGGCGATGGAGCGGAACAAGGGATCGGCCGCGGGCCGGACGCCCCACAGGGGCGCGGATTGGTCGAGCGCGATGACAGGTCCGTCGGGAGCAGAACGCACCCGCATATGATAATCGCCCGGGGCCACGTACGCCGTGTCAGCCACAATCGGGGTGCCGTCGGCCGCTTCGACGACGCGCAACGGGCTCATGGAGTCGAGCCGCTCGGCGAGACTGCGCGTGAACTTCGGCGGCATGTGCTGCACGATGAAGATCGCGGCGCCGCGGCCCGTCGGCAGGCGCGGCACGACGTCGGCGAGCGCGCGCGGACCACCGGTCGAGGCGGCGACGCCCACGGCGAGCACGGCGCGCCCGCGCAGCGCGTGCTCGGGCGGATGAACCACCGGCGCCGGCGGGCGCGCCAACACCTTGACGTGCGAGAGGTCTGCCGCGAGCGCCCGGCGCACGGCGCCGATGAGCTCCGGCGCCAGCGCCTCGAGCGCGGCGCGCGGATGACCGAAGACTTCAGGGGGCGGTTTGGCGACGATTTCCACCGCGCCCAGCTCGAGGGCGCGAATCGCGGACTGCGTGCCTGGCCCAGCGTGCGCGCTGACGACGACGATCGGGCGCGGCGACTCGGACATGATGTAGCCGATGGCGCCCAGCCCATCGAGCCGCGGCATCTCGAGATCGAGCGTGACGACGTCGGGCCTGTGCTCGTGCACTTTGCTGATCGCGTCGAGACCGTCGCGCGCGGTCGCGACGACGCGAAACTCGGCGCCGAGGACATCGACCAGCACCCGGCGCATCAGCGCGCTGTCGTCGGCGACGACCACGCTTGGGCGGCCGGACGCGTCAGATGACGTCGGCATCGACGCCCACCGACCGGATCTCTACCCGGCCGTCTTTCACGTAAAACCGCACGCTGCGGCCGCGGTCGCCGCCCACCGCCTCACGAATGACCGGGATGGCCGCGACGCGGAGCGCGGTGCGCGACGCCAGGACGTTGCGCTCGCCCATCTGGATGGTGCCGGGCGTGACGAGCTGGCTGAACATGCGGGCGCCGCCGGCCAGTTTCGCCACGAGCCGCCGCGGGTCCGCGCCGAGCGCCTTGAGCCGCTCGATGAGCAGCGGCACGGCCGTTTCCGGGAACTTGGCGCGGTTCGTGAGATCGCGCGCGAGGCTGGTCGACGGCAGCAGGACGTGCGCCATCGCGCCCGTTTTGGCTTGCGGATCGTGCAGCATGATCGCGACGCAGGAACCGAGTCCGAGGGTGATCAGGACGCCATCGCCACGTTCGGCGGCCCAGTCGGCGACTTTGACGATGACTTCTTTCACCCGGGCCGTACGTAAATCCGCTCGCGCGGATCGACGAGGGTGAGGTGCTCGCGCGCGGGACCGAACAGGGTTTCGACTTTTCCGAGCAGGAGCACGCCCCCGGGCGCCAGCGCATCCACAAAGGTCTGAAACAGCCGCTCCTGGGCCTGGCGCTCGAAGTAGATCACGACGTTGCGGCATACGATCAGGTCGTACGGCGGATGCGGGGGACGCTCGCGCATCAAATCGTGGCTTTGGACGCGCACCAGCGCGCGGACCTCGGGCACCGGCTGGCCGCCCTCGAAATAGCGGCGCCTGAGGTGCGACGGCATCTCGGTGAACGCCCCGTCCGGATAGTGCGCCTGCCGGGTGCGCTCGAGGCTCAATCGATCGACGTCCGTCGCGTCGATGACACCCTGGGCGCCCAGCTCCGTCATGAGCACGGCGATCGTGTACGGCTCCTCGCCCGAGGCGCATCCCGCCGACCAGACCCGCAGTGTGGGACGTCTCCGGGCGATCGCCTCCAGATGGGGCCGGAGCGCGGTCCAGGTTTCGGCGTTGCGGAAGAACTTGGTGACGTTGATCGTGAGCGCGTCGAGGAGCTCCTGGTACTCGTGCGCGTCGTGATCGAGAATCTTGCCGTAGTCTTCGTAGGTATGGACGCCGCGGGCGCGCATGCGCACCGCGATGCGGCGCTTCATGCATTTATCCTTGTACGACCCGCAGCTGACTCCCCGCTCGCGTGAGATCTTTTCCGTCAGCGCTTCGAAGCCTCGCTCCGGAGGAGCTTTGCTCACGACAAACTGCTCAGGGTGTCCAGATTGGCCTTGACGAGCTCGTGTTTGGGATTGAGCTCGAGCGCGCGCCGCCACAGCTCGCTCGCCTGGTCGCGCTCGTTTCGCTTGTAGGCGATGTTGCCAAGCTTGAAGTAGACGTCATCGCCCAGCTCGGGCGACAGCTCGATCGCGCGCTGATACAGCGCCCAGGCTTCATCGTAGCGCGAGCCGCGGTAGGCCAGGTCGCCGAGATTCTTGGACAGCTGCGGCAGGGACGGCTCGTCCTGCAGCGCGGCGCGCGCCAGCGCCTCGGCTTGCGGCAGCGCGCCGGCCAGCTCGTGCAGCACGGCGAGATTGTTGCGCAACACCCCGTTGTGCGGATGCGTTTCCACGGCCTGCACGGCCACCTGTTCCGCCGTCTCGAAATCGCCCGCCGCCGCCGCGGTGAGTGCGCGCGCCCAGAACCAGATCGGGGGCACCTTGTCGGCGAACAGCTCCTTGGCGCGGTCGAGCCGCCCGGCGGCGCTGGCATGGTCGCCCTGCTTCAGCGCGACGATGCCCCATCCCACGTACACCCGCGGATCGGTGCGCGCGCGCGTGGCCGCCTCGGAGTAGGCCGCCTCGGCATCCTCCAGCCGGCCGACCTGCTCGTAGGCGAGCCCCAGATTGTGGAGCACGGCGGGCCGTGACCCGCCTTTTTCGGCGGCGAGCCGCAGCGCCTCCATCGCCTCGCGCCAGCGCGCCTGCTTCAGCGCGACCAGGCCGATGAAGAAGTGCGCGTTGGCATCCGACGCGCGCAGCTCGGCGACGCGGCGAAATTCGCGCGCCGCTTCGTCGAGCATGCCCGTCTTGTAGAAGGCGATGCCGAGGTTGCGGTGCTCCTCCACCCGCGCGTCGGTCATCTTCACGTCTTCGGCGCTGGCGGTGCGGCCGGCGCGATGCAGGAAGCCGGCGGTGACGAGGCCGTAGAGCGCCTTGCCGACCTCGAATTCCCCCAGGCCGGAATCTTCGATGACCTGATTGACGTCGCGCGAGCCGTCGAGCAGCGGGAGCAGGCGATCCTGCATTTCCGTCAGCTTCGCGTCGCTGATGGCCAGGCGGTCGCGGTCCACGAGGAAGATCAGATCGAACGACGGGATCTTTTTCTCGATCAGGCCCCACTCGTCCACGCGCCGCGCGCCCTCGAGCAGCAGGGACTCCGGGTTGATCGAGACGAGGAAGTCCTGCTGCTCCGGGCGGACGTCGGCTTCGAAGTTGAACGTGCCCTGCGTCCATGTGAAGAGATAGTAGACCGATTCCTCGATCTGCATGCGCATGTAGCGCTCGAGCTCCTGCTGCGTGAGCACGCTCTGGAGCACGAGAATCTCGCCCAGCTTCTTGTCGCGCTCTTTCGCCTGGCGGTGGATCGCGGCGTCCAGCTGGTCCTGCGTGATCTTCTCGTGCTTCACGAGGATGTCGCCGAGCCGATCGCGGCGGTTCACGATCGACGCGTAGGAGATCCGGCCCCGGTCGAAATAGATGTAGCCGAAGTTGGAGCGGTCGGCGATCGACAGGCAGCCGGTTTTCTGCCCCAGCGCCAGGAGCTGCAGCACGTCGGGGAGCGACGCTTCCTTGAGCGAGCCCTTGATGGCCATCAGCGCAGATCCTCGATGACGCGATCAGCAGCGGCGGGCCAGTCCCAGACCATCTTCTCCCGGCTGCGCACGCCGCCGGCGCTCGACACGACGATGCCGCTGGTGCGCAGTCCCGCGGTGCGGCGCGGCGGAGGCGCTCCCTCCAGCACATCGCGCGCCAGACCCGCCGTCACGGGCGCGTCCTGCGCCGCGGCGGCCTCGACCACGCGCTGGACCACGCCGGTCAGGTTGCGGACGGAATCGATGGGCCGGTCCGCCAGGTAGTCGAGCAGCGCCGGCTCGAGCGCCACGTGCTGGTGCGTGAGCAGGCGCTCGAGCATGCTCCGGCGCAGCTCCTTGTCCGGCTCCGCGATCTCCGTCACGAGCCCGCCTTCGAGCCGCGACACGATGCGCTCCTCGAGCCCCTCGAGCGTGTTCGGGTGCGCGGGCGCCGTGAAGATGAGCTGCCGGTCGGCGTCGACCAGTTGATTGAAAAGGTTGAACAGCTCTTCCTGCGTGCGCTCCTTGCCGGCGAGCAGATGGATGTCGTCGAGCAGCAGCGCGGTCGCACGCCGATAGCGCGCGCGCCACCAGTCCACCCGGTTGCCGTCGATGGCCGCAATCAGCTCGTCGACGAACTGCTGGGTCGACAGGCAGGCGACCACCGCGTTCTTCTTTTTCGCGAGCTCGAGCCCGATGGCGTTGAGCAGGTGCGTCTTGCCGAGCCCGCTGCGGCCGACGATCACGAGGGGATTGTATTTCTTCCCGGGCTTCGCGACGCAGTCGCGCGCGGCGTTCAATGCCACCTCGTTGGACGGCCCGGCGACGTACGCGTCGAGCGGAAATGCGCCTGACGGGGCCGGCGGCGGCGCCGCGCCGTCGCGAACCTTCGCGGCGGCGGCCTCGGCCGCGTCCATGTGCTCGGGATCGCGGAAGACTTTCTCACCCGCGGCCTGGGGATCGAGCACCGCCACTTCCGCCTCGAGCGCCTTGAGCCGTTCCACGTCGCGCACGTACGACGCGATCACTTCGTCCACCGCGGCCGGCGTCTCCTGATCGAGGAGCTTTTCGAGCCGGCCCGTCCGGTAGCCTTCTCCCTCCCAGCGCATCACCGCCTCGGTCACGCGCGCGCGCCACGCCTCGACGGCCTTGCCCACGGTCACGGTGACGTCGGTCAGGAACTGGCTGAATTCATCGGGTGAGGCGGCGGTATGTGAAGCGGCGGTAGATGAGGCGGCGGTCGGTGAAGCGGCGGTAGGGATGCCCAACACCTTGCTCGCCGCATCCGCGTTTATCGGCGTGTCGTTCACCGCCTGGAAGGCGATCAGACGATTGAGCGCGCCCATCAACTCGCGGACGTTCGGATACTCGACTTTCGCGACCGTCTCGAGGATCCCCGGCTGGAACTTCGTCCCGCGCTCCTCGGCCTTGCGGCGCAGAATGGCGACGCGCGTTTCGTAGTCGGGGATGCCCATATCGACGACGAGCCCGCCGGAAAAGCGCGAGATGAGACGCTCGTCCAGGTCCGCGATCTCGGCCGGGGGGCGATCGCTCGCGAGCACGATCTGATGACCGCCCTGCTGCAGCGCCTCGGTCAGGCGGAGCAACTCGGTCTGCATCTCCTTGCGATTGGTGAGGAACTGCACGTCGTCGACGAGCAAGACATCGACGTTCTGGAACCGGCGCCGGAAGGCGTCGCCCTGCCCCGCCGCGATCGCGGCGTGGAGCGCCTCAACGTACTCGTCCAACGTCAGGTACTCGATGTTCAACTGCGACGCGATGACCTTGGCGGCGTGCCCGATGGCCATCAGCACGTGCGTCTTGCCCAACCCCGAGCCACTATAGATGAAGAGCGGGTTGTAGGCCGAGCCCGGATTCTCCGCGACGGTGCGCCCGGCGGTGACGGCGAGGCGGTTCGCGGCGCCGACCACGAACGTGTCGAACGTGAAGCGGGGATTGAGCGTGCTGGTCATGTCGCGGGGGTTCCCGCCGCGAGCTTCTTGAGCACGAGCTCCGAGATCGACTTGAGGGTCTCGAACACCCCTCTGCCGTGCAGCGCGTCGGCTGCGAAGCTCGGCACGCTCCGGAAGTTGAGCGCGTCGTCGAGGTCCTCCTGCCTCAGGATCAGCTCGGCGGGCAGGTCCTGCTTGTTGTATTGCATCACCAGCGGCATGGTGCGCACATCGATGCCGTGCTCGAGCAGATTGCTCTGGAGGTTCTGCAGGCTTTCGACATTCTCATCGAGCTGCCGGGCTTGACTGTCCCCGACGAAGACCACGCCGTCCGCGCCCTGCAGCACCAGCCGCCGGGTGGCGTTGTAATAGACCTGGCCCGGAACGGTGTAGAGCTGAAACCGCGTCGAGAATCCGGAGATCTGGCCCAGATCGATCGGCAGGAAGTCGAAGAACAGCGTGCGGTCGGTCTGCGTGGCGAGCGACACCATGCGCCCGCGCCGAGTTTCCGGCACGCGGCCGTAGATGTAATGGAGATTGGTCGTCTTTCCGGACCGCCCAGGTCCGTAGTAGACGATTTTGCACGTGATCTCGCGGGTCGTGAAGTTGACCAGGGACACCGCTATCTCCCAAACAGCGTGTTGAGGCTGTCCGTCAACTCGCGCTCGAAGTCGGCCGCGAGCACCTGCTTGGGGACCGCCCCCTTTGGGCTAGCCGTCTTCAAGTCCGCCGCAAGCTGCTCATAGAATAACTGAACCAAGCCGAGCGATGAAACATCGAGATCGTAGACGGCGAGCACCGCCAGCGTGCCGCGCTCGGTCGAGAACGTCGCCAGGAAGAACCCGGTCTTGGGGCCCTGATGGCTGAGCGCCGCGAAGGGCGGCTGCCGCAGCTGGCGCGCCAGCTCGCCGGTCGTGGCGACGATCGCCGCCGCCAGCGCCGCGGACGACATGACATCGACGGCGCGCGAGAATCCCGATTGCGCCAGCACCTGCCCCGACGGCGTGAGCACCAGGACCAGACGCGCCGATGCTTCCCGCACGAAGTCGGTGAGCGGTTGCAGCGTCCAGTTTTCGACGGCGCGGGTCTGTTGACTCATACCATCGTCTCCGCCGCTCGCAGCAGCTCGAGGCGCACCAGGCCGATGTTCACATCGGGCTCCGCCACCGCGACGACCAGGATGCCGCCGGCATTGTGCCCGCCGGGAACGACCAGCAGCGCTCCCTGCTCCGCCTGCAGGTGCCAAAAGACGCTCGTCCCGGTCCCCGCCGCTTCCATCGCCCGGCGCAGCCGGCCGGCGAGGCTCGCGGCGAGCGCGGCCACGGCGCCGCCCTTGATCCCCTCCATGAGCTGCTCGGCCACGACGAGGCCGTCCTCCGCCGAGACCAGCATCGCGCCGCGCACGCCACGCACGCGGGTGATCAAATCGAGCGGTCCCTTCGTCATTGCTGCTCCAGCCAGCGGCGCGCCAGCGACGTCGCCCGCTGCGCGAGAATCGCGAGGCGGCCGAGCGGCGTCCCGCGCTCGCGGACGACGAGGAGCAGCGCTTCAGGCGTCGGATGCGCCAGGTGCACGTTGCCGTGTTGCCCTTCCGCCGACAAACCGTTCCAGGCTCCCAGCCCCAGCAGCTTCGCGGTCCGCGCCGCCTCCTGCGAGACGCCGGCAAGATAGGCGGCAACGCTGTCGGTGACATCCGAGCCCGATCCATCGCGGATCGACCCACCCAGGACGCGTCCCGCGCCGTCGATGAGCAGGAGGCCTTCGTTGGCGCCCTCTAATCCCGCGAAAACGCGCGCTTCATCGAGCGCACCCGCTGGCGGCGCTGGGGCGGCGGGGGGCGGCGAGGGGGCGGCGGAGGGCGGCGCATGTGCCCCGCCGCGGATCATCTCAAACGCCTGATCGATGGTCGGATCGTCCGGCTCGACCTTGCGCGCCTGCTCGAGATGGGTTTCGGCCTGGGCGATATCGCCGACCTTGAAGTAGAGGAAGGCGAGCCCCTTCAGGGCGCCGGTATGGTTGGGCGCGATCCGGACGGCCATGTCCCACTCGTCGAACGCGCGCGCGTAGTCGTGCTTGTCGGTCAGGATCCGCGCGAACAGGTCGTGCGCGTCGGCGAGATGCGGATGCCGCTCGAGCCCGTTCATCGCGACTCGGGTGGCGGAGTCGAGCTGTCCCTTGCGGCGCAAGGCTTCGCCCAGCCGCAAGAACACGAGGCTCTGCGGATCCTGGGCGAGCTGCGCCGAGAGCGCGCGGATCTCGTCAGCCATTGCTGAACACTCGCGCGGCGTCGCGGGCGCGCTGCACGTCCGGTTTGTGCGCCTCCTCTTCCGTCGTGCGCGCCAAGCGCTCCCACTGGTCCCAGCTTTGCACGGCTTCGCCGAACCGGCCCATCGCGACGAGGGCGAATCCCAGGTGGCGATGCGTCGCGGCGAGCAACGGATCGAGCCGGAGCGCGCGCCGCAGCTCCTCGGCGGCGGCGGACGCGTGCCCCTGCGCCAGATGGATGCGGCCGAGCAGAAGATGAATCGTCGCGTCGTGCGGCTGCATGCTGCCCGCTTGTTCGGCGGCGGCGCGGGCGGCGTCGAGGTCCTTCGCGACGAGCGCACGCTCCGCCTTCGCCACCTGCTCCGTGAGCTCGCCCGCGGCGCTCGGACGCCCGCGCTTGGCCGTCCCCGGATCCACCAGCACGATGACGCCGGCGCTCTCGAGCCCGAACAGCGTCTTGGCGACTTCGAAATCGGACCGGCCAAGCTCCGTCGCGAGACCCCGCACGGAGCGATCGCCGTCGATCAGCGCCAGCACTTCCCACTCGGGCGGCAGGAGATCCAGCTCGCCGCCGCCGCCTTCGGGCGGCGGCGCGAGCGACGGCACCACGCCGACATGGGGAATGCGGTTCTCGATCCGGGACCATTCATCGATGCGGCGCGCGCCTTCCATCAAGAGCGCTTCCACCGGGATGCGGACCGTGACCTCGGTGGGCACCTTGCTCTCGGCCTCTTCCGCAAACGAGAAGTAGCCTTCGTTCCAGCTCATGACCTCGAAGACGACTTCTTCGATCTGGAAGTGGATCTGGCGCTCGACCTCGCGCTGGGTGATGACGCCGAGCGCCACGAGGATCTCGCCGAGTCTGCGCTTGTCGCCCTGCCGCTGCTGCATGTCGCGCGCCCGCTCGAGATCGGCCTCGGCGATTTTGCCGGTGCGCAGCAGCAACGCGCCGAGCGGGTGGGGGTTGCTGCGAATCTCCGCCGACACCACGACGCCGTTATCGAAGTAGATCTTGCCCTCGTTGTGGCGCAGCTCCGAGGTGACGCGCAGCGCACCCGTCTTCCGGCTCAAGTCGAGCAGCTGGAAGACGTCGTGGATCCCAAGCTCGCGAAGCGGTCCTTCGATCGCCATACGTTAGGCCGCGTCCGAGGTGGAGAAGATGTGCTGCAAGTCGACGGCGGTCCGCGCGTGCATGCGCGCACGTTGCGCGAACGGCCCGCCGGGATCGATGCGCGTCACGCGGTCCCACGCGGCCACCGCTTCGGTGTAGCGCTGCAGCTTCGCGAGCGTCACGCCCAGGTAAAACAGTGCACCGGTGTGCTCGGGATCGAATTTCAGCGCGCGCCGGAACGCTTCGAGCGCCTCGACGCCGCGCTTGTCGTCGAGCAGCGTGCGACCGAGCAGCAGCAGCGCGTCCATGTCGTACGGATCCTGCTCCAGCATCTCGGCGAGCCGTACGACCGCGGTCCGCAGATCCCCCGTGCGCCTGAGCAGGTCCGCGTGCGCGAGCCCCGCCTCGTGGAAGGTCGGCAGCGCTTCGAGCGCCGCTTCGTACGCGCGCTGCGCTTCCACCCACTCTTCGTCCTGTTCGTGCAGCCGCCCGAGATCGAGCCAGACCTGCACGAACCCTTCATCGAGGTCGAGCGCCGAGCGGTACGCCGCGCGGGCGGCCTGGCGGTCGCCGACTTTCAGGGCGATGTCGCCCTGCAGCTTGTGCAGATCGGCCCGGTCCGGCGCGCGGGTCTGGGCCTGCCGCAGCGCCGTCAGCGCGCCGGCCGCATCGCCCGTCGCCGCGCGCGCCTTCGCGGCCGCGACGAGCACCTCGACGTCTTCGGGCGCCTTGGCGACCAGGTCTTCGGCGAGCGGCAGCGCTTCGGCGGAGCGGTGCACGGCGAGCAGGCTCTTCACCTCGCCGAGCGCGGCCGGGGCGTTCGCGGCATCGAGCGTGCGCGCCTCGCGGTAGCGTTCCAGCGCCTCCCCGTGCAGGCCGCGCCGGGCATAGCTGTCGCCGATCAGCGTGGCGGCCTGGCCCCGGTCCGCGCCGCGCTGCACGGCGCGCATCGCCTCCGCCACGGCGAGGTCCATCATTCCCTTGCTCACATAATCGCGCGCCAGGGCCAGCGGATCGTCGGCCCGCTTGGCCAGCCCGGCCGGCGCGGCCTGGGCCGCGCCGGCGGGCGGCTCCAGCTCCTGGAAGATGTTGTCGATCAGCCGCTGGTCGAACGCGAATTCGCCGCCCAGGCTCTCGGCCGCGACGTCGGCCGAGATCTCGGGCACGATGCCGATCGCGACCGTCTCATACTGCAGATCGATCGCCAGCGCGAACTTCTGCGACACGTAATACGGGTCCAGCTCGAGCGCGCGCTTGGTCGCGCGCAGCGCGCCGTCGTAGTCGCCGAGGTTCGAGAGCGTGAAGCTGAGGTTGTAGTGGGCGCCCGCGTTCTGCGGGTCGGCCTCGACGGCCCGGACGAAGGCGTTCCGGGCGTCGGGGAAGCGCTTCAGCTCGACGAGCACGAGTCCCACCCCGTTCCACGCCGGCGCCGAGCCCGGCTGTTCCGCCAGCACCTGGCGATACGCTTCGAGCGCGAGCTGGAAGCGGCGCAGGTGGGTCAGGAGCAGCGCGAGGTTGAGGCGGGCGCCGACGAACGCCGGCGACAGCTGCAGGGCTTTCCGAAATCCCTCGATCGCATCTTCGGTATCGGCCTGATGCGCCAGCACGACGCCGATGTTGTTCCACGCGAGCGCGTAGCGGGGATCGACCTCCGTCGCCTGGCGGTAGGACGTCAGCGCGTCCGCCGTTCGGCCCGCCTGATGCAACACGACGCCGCGCTCGTTCCAGAGCTTGGGCGAGTCGGGGATCTCATGGATCAGCGACTCGTACAGCTCGAGCGCATCGGTGAAGTCGCGCTTGAGGAGATGCACTTCCGCCATCGCCTGGCGCACCAGCCTGCGATCCTCGCCGCGCTCGATCGCGAGGCGGTACTCGCGCAGCGCCTCGGCGTAGTAGCCCTTCTGCCGGAACGCGAGGCCGAGGTTGTAATGCGCGAGCTCGCTGCCCTCGGCGACCTCGGGCGCGGGGTGCTCGCGCAGGCGGTGCTCGGCCGACTGGCGTTCGGCGCGGTAGCGCTCCAGCGACAGGTTGGTCTGCGCGCGCGCCAGCGGCGGGTTCAGCTGGATGGCGCGCTTCGACGCGGCGCGCGCGTCCTGATGCCGCCCCATGTCGCCCAGCACGAACGCCATCAGGTAATGCGCGTTCGCGTTGTCGGGATTGAGCGAGACGGCGCGCTCGAGGGCGGTCAGCGCCGGCTCGTTCAGCCCGCGGTTGTAGTAGACCTCGCCAAGGTAGAAGTGGACGACGGAGGAGTCCGGCTCGTCTTCGACGGCCCGCAGGAACCACTCGGTCGCCACTTCCAGACGTCCGCGGGCCTTCTCGGCGAGTCCGAGCTGGATGATCGCCGCCACGTCCTTCGGCTTGTGTGCCAGCAGCTCTTCGAATTCGGCGACCGCCTCCTCGGAGGCGCCCAGGATCGCATACGTGCGGCCCAGCTCCCAGCGCGCGTCGCGCTCGTCGGGCGCGCTGCGCAGCTTCTCCTGAAGCTCGGCCACGCGGCGGTCGTAGTACCCGGTATTGTGGTAGGCGATCTCGAGATTCCGCTGCGCGACCTGCATGCGCGGGTCGAGCTCGAGGGCGCGGGTGAACTGCTCGATCGCCTCGGGGACGAGGGCTTTTTGGTAGTAGAGAACGCCGAGATTGTTATGCGCGCCCGCATCGGAGGGATCGATCCGGCGGGCAAAGGACCTCAGGACCGCTACGTCACGCTCTGAGACCGTCAAGTCAACCGAATGGCGTCGAAAATCGCCTTGAGCGACGCCAGGTCGGGCAGGAGCAGGAAATGGCCGCGCAGCCCGTCCTGGGCATCGATATTGAACTCCGTCTCGACGCAAAACACGAAGTCCCGGTCGTGCCCGAAGTTCAGGTACGTCGTCGTGAGGACCGCCGCCGAGAGATCCACCACGAGGCTCGGCACCGACGGCAGCAGCAGCATCCCCATGAACTCCGACAGCGCGTTCATGTACGCGCCCGAGAGGATGTTGCCCGCCTCCTTGATGCACGACTGCTCGATCGTCTCGAACACCTGGGTCGTCCCGAGGGGGCGCTTGAGCAGCATGTCGCACAGCTGCCGGCCGACGGGCTCGGGGAACATGAGCAGCGTGCGTCCCGTCAAATCGCCGAGCATGTGCATGAGGACCGCGGCGACGACTTCCTGCGGATCGCCGATCAGCCCCGGCACCTCCTCGAGCCGGGCGATGTTGATCTCCGGCACCGAGATCATGATGCGCCGGTGCGTCAGCTGCGACAGCGCCGTCGCCGCGTGGCCCGCGCCGATGTTGGCGACTTCTCTGAGCGCGTCGAGCTGCAGTGCTTTCAGATCACGGACGTCTTCCATGTCGCTCCTTTAATTAGACCAGCCCCGCCGCATCGAGAATCAACGCCGGCACTCCATCGCCCATGATCGTCGCGCCGCTGAAGACCGGCAGCGTGCCCTGCGGCGCGTCGAATCCTTTCACCACGATTTCCTGCTGGCTCAACATCCCGTCCACCACAATCCCGGCCCGCCGCTCGCCCATCTCCAACACAATCACCGGACGGCGCGGCGGCGGCGCAGGGGCGCCGCCATTGGTCTCCAGGAGCTTGCGGAGATCGACCAGGGGGACGACCCGATCGCGCAGCACCATCGCGTCGCGGCCTTCCATCGTCGTCAACGGCACCGTGCCGAACTCGACCGTCTCGGCGACATAGGTGAGCGGCAGCGCGTAGCGCTCGTGCCCCACGGCGGCGATCAGCGCGCGCACGATGGCCAGCGTGACCGGCAGCCGCAACACGAAGGCCGTGCCCTTCCCCGGCTCGGTGCGGATCTCGACCGAGCCGCCGAGCGCGCGAATCCGCGTCATGGCGACATCGATACCCACGCCGCGTCCGGACACGCTGGTCACCGCCTCGGCGGTCGAGAATCCGGGCCGCGCGAGCACGCGCAGCAGCTGGTCGTCCGACAGCGTCTCGACGTGGGGCCCGAGGACGCCCTCGCGCTTCGCCTTGTCGAGAATCTGGGCGCGATCGATGCCGCGGCCGTTGTCGGAGATGCTGATCGCCACACTGGAGCGCTCGCGCACCGCCGCCAGCACGATCTCCCCCTCCGGGTCCTTCTTGAGCCGTTTCCGCTCGGCCGGCGACTCGATCCCGTGGTCGACGGCGTTGCGCAGCAGATGCACCAGAGGATCGCCGAGCTCGTCGAGGATTTCGCGATCGAGCTCGATCTCCTTGCCCTCCACCCGGAAGGCCACCTGCTTGCCGAGCTGGCGCGCGACGTCGCGCACGAGCCGGGGAAAGCGGTCGAACACCTGCCACACCGGCGTCATGCGCGCCTGGATGATTTCGTTCTGCAGATCGGCGGACAGGCGCGAGATATGGATCGCGACTTCGTCGATCTCCGGATCTTTGCCCACCCACCGCGCGGCGAGATCATTCAGGCGCCCGCGTTCGGTGACCAGCTCGCCGATCAGATCCATCAGCGTGTCGAGCCGGCGCAGATCCACGCGGATGTGGCGGCCGCGGCCCGCGCTTTCCGCGGGCGTGACCTGCCCTTCGTCGCCGGCCGCGCCGCCGAAGCTGACGCGCTCGACGTCGCCCACAGACCGGATGGCGGCTTCGATGTCGGCCGCCGACTTCGCGGTGTCGAGCTCGAACGAGAAGCGGCCGTCGAAATCGTCCGATTCGAACGCGGCGAGCGGCGGCTGCACGCGGTTCACGGTGCCCAGGGTCTGCACTCTGCGAACGACCAGCATCGCGCGCCCACCTTTCAGGGGCGCTTCCGACCGTATCACCACCTGGACAAGGGGGGTTCTGCCAGACGCAGCAGGCGCAGCAGGCGCAGCAGGCAGACTCGGGGAGGAGTCAGGCTCGTCGGGCTCAGGAGATGCAAGCGTGAAACGCGCGAGCGCGCTGGGCTGCGCGGCGGGTTTCGCGTGATGCGCCGCAGCGGCCCCGTCGACGTCGGCGAGAATCGCGCCGACATCCGCTTCTCCCTCGCGGCCCTGCACGGCGAGCTCCACCGCTTTTTCGAGCGCGTCGGTGGCGCGAAACAGCAGTTGAATGACGTCGGCGGCAGGTGCCCGGCCGCCGCGGCGCAGATGGTCGAGCAGGTTTTCCATGCGGTGCGCGAGATCGGCGACTTTGGCGTAGCCCATCGTCGCCGCCATCCCCTTGATCGTGTGCACCGCGCGGAACAGGCCGCCGACCGGCTCCGCGGAGGTTGGGGTTCGCTCCCACTCGAGCAGCAGCTGATTGCAGGCGCTCAAGTGCTCGCGGCTCTCGGCCAGGAACAGCTCGGCGTACTGCGAAAGGTCCATCGCTAGCCCAGAACGCGCTGCACGGCTTCGAGGACGCGGGAGGGCTGGAACGGCTTGACGACGAAGTCCTTGGCACCCGCCTGGATGGCTTCGACCACCAGCGCCTGCTGCCCCATGGCGCTGCACATCAGGATCTTGGCGTCGGGATCCTGTTTCACGATCTCGCGGACCGCGTCGATGCCGCCCATGTCGGGCATCACGATGTCCATCGTGACCAGGTCCGGCTTGAGTTGCCGATACTTCTCGACGGCCTGCGTGCCGGTCTCCGCCTCGCCGACGATCTCGAACCCGGCCTGCGCCAGGATGTCGGTGATCATCGTGCGCATGAAGATCGCGTCGTCACAGACGAGAACCGTGTGGCTCACTGCGCGCTCCTTAAGTAGTCAGAATCGGGCCCAACAGCGCCGCGACGTCCAACACGATGAACAGTTCACCATTCCGCCGCCCGACCGCCCGCACCAGCGTGGGATCGACCCCCGGAAGACCGGTGCGGTCCTCCAGCGTCGTCGCACCACCCGCGAGCATGTCCATCACCTCATCCACCGTAAACCCGATCAGCTGTCCCTCGTGCGCTCCGGTCGCCCCAGCCCCTGACTCACCCTTGCCCATCTCGAGGATGATCGTCGAGCCCGCGGCCTCAGGTGCTTGAGTCTGGGACGTCTCGGCGGGGGGGGATGCGGGCGGACCCGGCGGTGCCTGGCCCAGCGCACGCCACCCTTCCACGACCGTCACCAGAGTGCCGCGGACATTCACGAGCCCCGCCACGACCGGGGGCGCGCCCGGGATACGCGTCGTTGGGAGGCGCGGGAGAATCTCCCGCACTTGGTCCACCTCGGCGGCGCACACCAGTGCTCCCACGCGGAACACGAGTAAGCGAGCGGAGACGAGGCTTCCGTCAGTCATCGGATGCGAAGAACCCAAGATACTGCAAGGGGTTGCGCTCGGCAAGCAAATTCGCGTCTCCCGCCGCTTCAGCCAGCGCGGGACGCAAGTCCTCCGGCCATTCCGACGTCAGGGCGACCGGCGCACCGGTCACCGGATGCGTGAACGACAGCGCGGCGGCGTGCAGCAGCTGCCGTGGCGCGAGCCGCTCGAGCCGCTCGGCCTCAGGGCGCGATGACGGCGTCACGCGGCGACTGCCGCCGAAGGTGTACTCGCGGTCGCCGACGATCGGGCACCCGACGTGCGCGAGGTGCACGCGAATCTGGTGGGTCCGGCCGGTGCCGAGCCGCACGCGCAACAGATCGCTGTGCGCGAAGCGCGCCACGAGTGCCGCGTGCGTGACCGCGTGGCGGCCGCCGTCTGCCACCGTCATGCGCTTGCGCTCTTTGGGATGGCGCGCGATCGGCGCCTCGATATCGACGGGACTCTTGCGCAGGTGGCCCCACACGAGCGCGGCGTAGACGCGCTTCACCGTGCGGCGTTCGATCGCGCCGGCGAGACGCCGATGCGCCAGATCGCTCTTCGCGACGACCAGCAGCCCCGAGGTGTCGCGGTCGAGGCGATGCACGATACCCGGACGGCCGGCTTCCGCCGCCGGGCCGCCCGACAGATCGGTGCCCCGCCCAACCAGCACATTCACCAGCGTGTCGTTCCAGTGGCCGGGGCCGGGATGGACGACGAGGCCCGCGGGCTTGTCGAGCACGGCGAGATGCTCGTCCTCGAACACAAAGCGTAAATCGGCGTGAAACGGCGTGTAGCTCCGTGGGGGTTCTTCGTCCGGCAGGTCGACCGTCACTTCCGTCCCGCGTTCCAGCAGGGCGGAGGCGCGCAGCGCTTTGCCGCGCGCGGTCACGCGTTTATCGGCGATGAGGCGTCCGGCCTGTGTGCGGGAGAGAGCGAGCTGGTCAGCGAGAAATTTGTCGAGACGTTCAGACTGCACAATCACACAAAACGTGAGGTTCAAGGCTCGGCCGCCCGCGCCTCCTTCGCCCGTTGCTGCGCGCGGCCTTCCTGCCACAGCGAGAGTCCGAGTGCGATCGCGCCGACGGTGATCGCCGAGTCGGCGACATTGAACGTCGGCCAGCGCCAGGCACCGATGCCCACGTCCACGAAATCGACGACGCCCTGCGCGCTGCGAATGCGGTCGATGAGGTTCCCGACGGCGCCCCCGCATACGAGCGCCAGCGCGAGGAGACGGAACCGGTCGCCGGGGCGCGTCCCGCGGACCAGGGAGGCGAGCACGAACAGCGCGATGATCGCGAGGCCGAGGAAGATCCAGCGCGAGTTGTCGCCCACGTGCAGGCCGAAGGCCGCGCCTTCGTTGAAGACCAGGCGGAACTGCACCACGTCGCCGATCACCGCGAGCGGCAGGCGCCGCGCGAGGAGCGACTCGGCGATCAGTTTGGTCGCGAAATCGGAGACGACGATGGCGACGGCCGTCCCCCAGAACAGCCTGCGCTCAGCGGCGTTTACCATCTTCCTCTCTGGCCTTGCACTTGATGCAGAGGCGGGCGTGTGGGAGGGCATCGAGTCGGTCGAATCCGATCGAGTCGCCGCATTGCTCGCAGCGGCCGAAGCGGTCGGGAGCGCTGTACAGCCGGCGCAGCGCCTCGTTCACGTGCCAGAGGTAGCGCCCTTCCTGCGACGCGAACAGAAACTGCTTCTCGCGCTCCATCGCGTCGGTCCCCTGATCGGCCATGTGGAAGGAGTAGCTCGAGAGGTCGCCATCGGATGCCTGCAGGCTCGAATTGAACGACTCGCCGTAATGACCCAGCTCCTTGATGACGCGGGCGCGCTCTTCGAGCAGCCGCTTCTCGAGATGGCTCAATTGTTTCTTGTTGAGGCCGGCTTTGGCCTTCAGCTTCGTCGACTTCGTCGGCATTATCGGGTTCCGCCCTTTCGTCCGTCGTGACGCCGGAGCGCAATCGTGGTCCGGCGCCCCTCGATGTCTACTTCACGCTGCAAATCGGGCTCGTCGAGTCCCGCACCCAACACCAAGCGGCGCGCTAAGGTTTCCCCTTCGACGAGTCCTTGAAACGCGCGAGTCGCGGCGACGATGGTCTCAGCGCCGGTGATGCTCAACTCGATGCGCGTCGTGTAGTCATAGCCTGCCTCCTTGCGGAGGCGCTGCACGCGATTCACGACCTCGCGCGCCAGTCCTTCGTGGACCAGGTCGTCGCTCAACACGGGATCCAGCGCGACGACGTACGGCCCATCGGCCTGCACGAGCCACTCGCTGACGACTTCACGCGTGACGGTCACGTCGTCCGGCTGGTACTCAAACTCACCGCGCCGCACCGTCCCGCCCTGCTCCAGCGTCTGCAGCTCTGCCGCGCTCAACTCGGCGACGGCGGCGGCGGCCCGCGGTGTGGCCTTCCCGTACCGCTTGCCGAGGGTCCGAAAATTCGCTTTGGCGCCCAGCCGGACCAGATCGTGGTCCGATGCGACCACCTGAACGGCTTTTACGTTGACTTCGGCAGCCAGAATATCTAACAGGTCTGACAAGGCCGGGCCCTGGGCGGCGGCCGGAACAGCCAGCTGCATGCGGGCCAGCGGCTGCCGGACCCGCAGATTGCGAGATTCCCGGGCCGCCCGGGCCAGCGAGGCCAGCCGCCGGACGGTCCCCATGGCGGACAGCAGCTCGGGTTCCCGGTGTCCCCGGTCCACGGGGAACGGGGCAAGATGAACCGAGGTCCCCGTCAGCGCCCGGTGCACCCAGTCGGAGATGAACGGCGCGGCCGGGGCGAGCAGCCGCACGGCGGCCACCATGGCCTCGTGGAGCGTCTCGAGCGCCACGGGGTCGGTCGCCCGGTCCGGGGCCCAGAACCGCGGCCGGTTGCGCCGGATGTACCAGCGCGACAGGTCCTCGCCGACGAAATCCATGATCGTGCGAACGCCGGCGGTGACGTCATACGCCGACCACGACTGGCGCACGCTGGCGACGACTTCGTCGAGCCGGGCGAGCAGCCAGCGGTCGGCCGCCGGCCGCTGGCCCGCCGGTGTGGCAGCCGCGTCGGCGGGTGGCGTCCAGTCCTGCGCGTAGCGCCGGAAAAAGTCGTAGGTCGAGCGCAGCGTGTTCAGGAATCCGCCCGCGACCTCGGGGATCTGGCGCTCGTCGAACCGCTTCGGCAGCCACACCTGGCTCTGGCCCAGCAGGTAGAGGCGCACCGCGTCGGCGCCGTGCGCGCCGATCACATGCCAGGGATCGACGACGTTGCCGCGGCTCTTCGACATTTTCTGGCCGTGCACATCGAGCACGTGCTCGTTCACGATCACGTGCTTGTAAACGGGCGCGTCGAACGCGGTGACGCCGATCGCGAGCAGCGAGTAGAACCAGCCGCGCGTCTGGTCCACGCCTTCGCAGATGTAGTCCGCCGGGAAATGCGCCTTGAAGTCGGCCTCATGCTCGAACGGGTAATGCCACTGCGCGTACGGCATGGACCCCGAGTCGAACCAGGCGTCGATCACTTCCGGCGCGCGCCGCATCGTTCCCGAGCAGTTGTGGCACGCCCAGGTGTAGGTGTCGATGTACGGTTTGTGCGGATCGAAATTCTCCGGCAACGCTTTCCCCCACCGCCGCGCCAGCTCGTCGTAGGAGCCGATCACCTCGCGATGCTCGCGATCGATATCGCACTCCCACACGTTGAGCGGCGTACCCCAGTAGCGGTCGCGCGACAGCGCCCAGTCGACGTTGTTCTCGAGCCATTCGCCGAAGCGGCCGGCGCCCGTCTCGGGCGGATGCCAGTCGATCTGGGCGTTGATCTCGAGCATCCGCGCCTTGACCGCGGTGGTACGGACGAACCACGAGCTGCGGGCGTAGTAGATGAGCGCCGAGTCGCAACGCCAGCAGTGCGGATAGCTGTGGGTGTAGGGCCTGGTTTCGAGCCAGCGCCCGTCCTGCTTCAGCCGCTCGATGATCAGCCTGTTCGTTTCCTTGTCCGTGACGAGTTTGCCCTCGAGCTCCGGCCAGCCAATGCCCCTGAACGTCCCGTCGCCCGCGACGGGATTCACGAACGCGAGCCCGTTCTGCTGACCGGCGGCGTAGTCGTCGGCGCCGAACGCGGGCGCCATGTGGACGAGCCCGGTGCCCTCGTCGACGGTGACGAACCCGCCGGCGACGATCACGCTGTGCTGGCCGTCGCGCGGCAGCGCGACGACGTCCAGCGGGCGGACGTACTTCCGGCCCACCAGGTCGCGGCCGAGATAGGTCGCGACGCGGTCCCCCTGGATCAGGGGGCGGCCGTGCACGTGCACGTCGCCGGCGCGCGCCGTCGCCGCGATGTAGCGCGTGATCTTGCCGCTCGTGGCGTCCGGGACCGCGTACTCGCCGTACTCGATATCGGGGTGCACGGCGACCGCGACGTTCGACAGGAGCGTCCAGGGCGTCGTCGTCCAGATGGCGAGCTCGCGGGGCGCGTCGCCGTCGCGCGAGACGAGCGGGAAAGTCACGTAGACCGAGTTCGTCTGGACGGTCTCGTACCCCTGCGCCACCTCGTGCGACGACAGCGCGGTGCCGCAGCGCGGGCAGTACGGCAGCACCTTGTGCCCGCGGTAGAGCAGCGCTTTTTCGTGCAGGCGTTTGAGCAGCCACCACACCGTCTCGATGTACTGATTCGTGTAGGTGACGTACGGATGCTCGTAGTCGAGCCAGTAGCCGATGCGGTCGGACAGCGACTCCCAGTCGGTCTTGTACTTGAACACGCTGTCGTGGCAGAGCTTGTTGAAGCGCTCGATGCCGTAGGCCTCGATCTCACGCTTGCCGTTGATCTTGAGCGCCTTTTCGACTTCGATCTCGACCGGCAGGCCGTGCGTGTCCCAGCCCGCGATGCGCGTCACGCCCTGCCCCAGCATCGTGTGATAACGGCAGATCAGATCTTTGAGCGTGCGCGAGAAAACGTGATGGATGCCCGGCCGGCCGTTCGCGGTCGGCGGACCTTCGAAGAAGACGAACGGCGGACCGTAGCGGGTCGCGTCGCTGACGCGCGTGAACAGCCGCTCGTGCTTCCACTTCGCGAGCAGCTGTTTCTCCAGCTCGTCGATCGCCTGGGTCGGGTCCGAGGGAGGATACGGCATCTAGCCGAGACGCTCCAGCACGCCGCGCACGACCGTCGCGAGCTTCGGCTCCGCACCACGGGCGACGGCGATGATTTTCTCGACCGACGTCGGCTCGAGCGCGTCGGGCAAACAATTATCGGTGATGATCGAGAGCCCCAGGACCCGCATGCCCTGATGGACCGCCGTGATCACCTCGGGCACGGTACTCATCCCGACGACGTCGGCGCCCAGGGCGCGCAGCATCCGGTACTCGGCCCGGGTCTCGAGGTTCGGACCCGGCACCGCGACGTACACGCCCTCGCGCAACACGATTTTATGTTCGAGCGCGACCGCGCGGGCGAGTGTGCGGAGCTCCGGATCGTACGCGGCAGACATGTCGGGGAACCGCGGACCCTCGGCGTCGACATTCGGCCCCGCCAGCGGGTTGTCGCCGAGCAGATTGATGTGATCCGAGAGGAGCACGAGGTCGCCCGTTGCCCAGAGCGGATGCATCCCGCCCGAGACGTTGGAGACGATCAGGGTCCGTGCACCCAGGGCGCGCAGCACGCGCACGGGAAACGCGACCTGCTGCAGCGTGTACCCTTCGTAGCGATGGAAGCGGCCCTGCATCATCGCGACGCGGCGGCCGCCCAGCGTCCCGAGCAGCAGCCGGCCCGCATGGGTCTCGACCGTCGGTCGCGGGAAGCCGGGCACATCGGCGTAGGGGAGCGTCGTCTCGGCCTTCAGCTGATCGGCCAATGCCCCGAGTCCCGTTCCAAGAATGATCGCGACTTCCGGAACGACGGCAGTCCGCGCCTGCACGGCGCGAACCGCTGCGGCGACCTGTGTCACCCGCGGTGACCGTCGAGGGCGCGGAGCTCGGCAAGCTGGCGCTCGAGCAGCGCGCGGAAGCCGCCGACGTACTGTTGGAACTGACGCTCGGTCTCGGCCATGCGCGTCTTCACGGCGCCCTCGGCGCTCTTCGCCTCGTCGAGCAGCCGCTTCGCCGCGGCCTCGGCCTCGCGCAGGATCACCTGCCCCTCGCGGTCAGCCGCCGCCCGCGAATCCTGGCGCAGCTGCTGCGCCGCGACGAGCGCCTCATTCATCGCTTTCTCGCGCTCGCGAAACACGCGCAGCTGCTCGGTCAGGGCGTTGACGCGCTCCTCCAGGATCTGGCGCTCACGGATGGCGCGCTCGAGCGCGTCCGCGACGCGCACGCGGAAATCGTCCACGCCCAGCGTGTCGTACCCGCGCAGGGTTTTGCGAAAGTCCTGCTTGCGGATGTCGTGCGGCGTCAGGTTGAACGCTTCGTCGTTCATATCCTCGGTCCGAACAGGACGGTACCCAATCGGATCACCGTTGCTCCCTCTTGGACCGCTGAAGCGTAGTCGCCTGACATCCCCATCGAGAGGGTCGGCAGCCATAGCCCTTCCTCCTCCTTGATCCTATCGCGCAAGACCCGCAGTCCCCGGAAGGTCCGGCGCTGCATGTCTTCGTCGTCAGTCAATGGTGCCATCGTCATCATGCCTTCCAACCGGAGCGGCGTGAGCGCGGCCACCGCTCGCGCCAGCGCCGGCGCGTCTTCGAGTGCACAGCCGCTCTTTTGCGACTCGCCGGCCACATTCACCTGCAGCAACACCCGCAGCGGTGCCTGCAATCGTCGATTCAGCTCGGTGGCCAACTCCAGCGAGTCGATCGAGTGCACGATGTCGAACCGGCCGGCGACGACGCGAGCCTTGTTACGCTGGAGGTGGCCAATGAGGTGCCACCGAATCCCCAGTCCCTGACCCCCAGCCCCCAACTCGTCCTGCTTCTGCACCGCTTCCTGGACTCGGTTCTCACCGATGTCGGCGATCCCGGCGGCGAGTGCCGCGCGGATCGCGTCCGTTCCAAATCCCTTCGTCACCGCGACAATCGTCACGGGCTGCGCGGCACGCTGCGCCAACACGGCCCGTACTTGTGCCAGCCGCTCGGGCAGGGCCTCGAAACCCATAGCCGCTCAATTTAACGCCTAAAGAGGCTCTGTACCCCCTGGGTCTCGGCTCGGGTGAGCACGTCCGCAAGCGCTTTGCTGGGATTGAGATGGTAGGCCCGGCGCAGGTAGGCCAGTGCCTGCCGCTGGTCGCCACGGGTTGCCGCGATGTTGCCCAGCTCGATAAAGGGAACCGAGAACGACAGGGCTACCTGGTCGGCGGCGGGCTCGAGCTCGAGGGAGTCGGGGCCGAACATCCTCCCAAACGTGAACACGGAGTCGACGAGCACCCGCGTGCGCGCGGAGTCGACCATGGTCCCCTGAATGCCGCGCACGAAGCGCCGCACGGTGTCGGGGCGTGGGACGACTTTGAACGCGAGTCCCTGGAACACCAGATGCGGATCCATGCCGAGCCACGCGCCCCGGCCGGACGCCACGCCGAAGGCCACCGGCCGGTTGGGCAGATAGGCGGCGATGGTGTAGAGGATCACCTGATCGGCCGTGTTGAGCACCTGTCCCTTCCGCACCGGCAGCTCGAAGTTGCCTGCGCGGAACACGCCGTCATCGCGCATCTGGACCGGCATCATACTGTCGATCTCCTGCGCCGTGAGCGGCAACGCAGGGCCGGCCGGCCGCTCAGGAGGCGCCAACCCGCGATACAGCGCCGGAGCGCCCGCCGCAACGAACGGCCGGACGGGCCGCTCTGCCAGCTGGTGCAGATACCAGTCGAGGTTGGCGAGCGAGAGATTGATGAGCGTCACATCCTGCCGGACGCCCTCGACCTCCTGCAGATACCAGACCGGGAAGGTGTCGTTGTCGCCGAAGCCGAACAGCACGCCATACGGCTCGACGGACTGCAACAGGTTGTAGGCGAAGTCGCGCGCCGCGGTCCTGTCCGCGCCACGGCGCGAGGCCGCCGTGAAGTTGGCGCCGAAGGGGAGCAGCGTCACGAGCGACGCGACCGCGATGCCCCAGCGCGACGGCGCGGCCACCGACAGCGCGCGCACCAGGCGCACGAGCCCGAAGGCGGCGAACATGCCCCAGACCTGGAAGCTCACGACGAAGAAGTAGTCGCGCTCGCGCACTTCATGCTGTGCGATCGTCGTGTACTCATTCCAAAACAGCGAGAATCCCGCCTTGAAGTTCATGTAGATCACGAGCCCGGCGCCCGTGACGAGCCACAGCGCGCCCAGCAGCGCCACGACGCCCCGGTCCTGCCGCCGCGCGAATTCGAATCCGAAAACTCCCAGCGTGACGAACACCAGCGCGACCACGACCATGGCCACGGCCGGCAGCGAGCGCCCCCATTGCCAGGTACAGTATTGGAAGAAGTTGACGAACTGCTGGCCGACAATCTTGAGAGTCCGGGTCTCGCCCGGCATCATCGGATTGTCCAGCAGGCCGCGGCTCCCGAACTGCTCGCGCCGGACGACGGCGAGGAGAGGCCGCCAATGTTCGGGGTCGGCCTCGTTGAGCAGCGGATGGAGGCCGGCGCGGATGTAGAGGAACGCGTAGATCGAAATCCCGACGGCCGCGATGCCGATCGCCAGAACCGGGAAGGCGCGCGAACCCGCCAGCGCGCAGGCCACGACCGCGCCGAGGAGCACCGCCCCACCGAGAACGAGCAGGAGCAAGTTGCCGAGCCCACCACCAACCAACACGATCCACAGCGCGCTGAGCGTCGCCCACTCGGCCCATTCCGTCCGCCGCTCGTCCCGATCGAGCGCGGGCGCCGCGCGGAGCGTAAACGCGATGAAGAGCGAGACGGCGGGTCCGACGAGCAACGCCAGCAGGTGATTGCCGATCGACAGGGCCGCGACGTAGACGATGAGCAGCAGAATGTGCGGCGCGCGCGCGGTGCCCCGCACGTCGCGCCATCTCACGCACAACCAGCAGATCGCGGCGATGCTGAATGTCGCGACGGTATAGACCTCGGTCTCGTTGCTGTTCTGCCATCCGGTGAACGTGAACGCCGACAGGATCGCAGCCGCGGCCGCGCCGCCCGTCCTGAGCCATGGCACCTGGCCCGCGAGCAGCCGGTGCGCGACGAGAAACAGGCACCCGGCGCCGGCCGCGGAGAAACAGGCGCTCATCAGATTCAGCCGCCACGCGTAGCTGCCGAGTCTGACCACGCCGCCCCAGACGTTTCCCAACAACACGAACAACGGCGTCCCGGGCGGATGCGGAATGCCGAGCACCTTGGCGGCGGTGATGAACTCCCCGGCATCCCACAGGGTGACCGTGGGCGCGAGGGTGATCACATATCCGATGAGGACCAGGAGCGCGACCGCGGCCGCCTCCCGGTAGGGGGGTTTAGGTGGCAGGCTGAGTCACGCGCTCGCCGCCCTCGAGATGCGACACGGCGCCGGAGAGCAGATCGCGTACCTGTTGTGGCGTGAGGTGGCGATACAGCAGGCCGTGGCTCGCGACGGAGATCGTCGAGGTCTCTTCCGAGACGACGAGCACCGTCGCATCGGTCTCTTCGGAGAGCCCGAGCGCCGCGCGATGACGCGTGCCGAGCGATTTGTCGGCGACGTTGAACTGCGTGAGCGGCAGCACGCACCCCGCGCCGATGATCTGATCGCCGCGGATCAGGACCGCGCCGTCGTGCAGCGGCGAATACGGCGTGAAGATCGTCGTCACGAGGTCGGCCGAGACCTTCGCTTCCATCGGCACGCCGGTGGTGATGAACTCTTCCAGGCCGATGTCCCCTTCGACCGCGATGATCGCGCCGGTGCTGGCGCGCGACAGCCGGTCCAGCGCTTCCGCGATCTCTTCGGCCACCGACTGCCGGTCGCCGCGCGAGAACGCGCGCATGAGACGCGACTGGCCGAGCCGCGCCAGGGCGTTGCGCAGCTCCGGCTGGAAGACGACGACGGCCGCGAAGGCGCCGTAGGTGAACACGACGCCCAGCAGCGTGCTGATCATCGTGAACTTGGCGAACACGGCCACGAAGTAGGTCAGCGACAGAATGACGAGACCGATGACGATCTGCAGCGCGCGGGTCCCGACGAGGAACAGCAGGAACCGGTAGACGACGAACGACACGACCAGGATCTCGAAGAGATCCGGCCACAGCCGCGGCGACAGGAACTTGAAGGCGTCGACGTTCACGGTGGATTGGTCGTGGCGCTCGCCAGTGCAAGGGCTTCGTGTGCCAGCCGGGCGTCGTGCACCCGGAACAGCCGCGCCCCCCGCTCCCAGGCGAGGGCGCAAGCGACGGCCGTGGCGCGATCGCGGTCCTCCACGGGCCGGCCGGTCGCGGCACCCAAAAACCGCTTGCGCGACGGGCCGACCGCTACAGGATAGCCCAGCGCGACGACCGATGCCAGTTCGTCGAGCAGCCGGAGATTCTGGGTGGCCGTCTTGGCAAACCCGAATCCCGGATCGACCGCGATCCGCTCGCCCGCAATCCCGGCCCGCTCGGCCTTCTCCGCCAGCGCCGCCAGCTCCGCGGCGATCTCCGGAGCGACATGATCGTAGGTCGCCAGGTCGTCCATCGTCTCCGGCGTCCCCCGCATATGCATGAGGATGACGCCCGCCTGGGCGTCCCCCACGGCGCCCGCCAGCGCCGCGTCGGAACGCAGCCCGGAGACGTCGTTGACGATCACCGCCCCGGCGTCCAGCGCGGCCCGCGCGACTGCGGCCTTGCGGGTGTCGACCGACACGGGGCCGATTCCCCGCCGGACGAGGCCTCGAATCACCGGTACGACGCGCGCGATCTCTTCCGAAACCGGGACCGCCGCCGCACCGGGACGCGTGGATTCACCGCCCACGTCCAACAGCCGGCTGCCATCAGCCATCAGGCGTTCGCCGTGCGCGATCGCCGCATCGGCTGTCGGCAGCTGGCCACCGTCAGAAAACGAGTCGGGTGTCACGTTGACGATGCCAATGATCACCGGCTTTTCGAGCGACACCTCGGCGCCGCGAATCGCCCAGGTGCGCGCCGGTTCGGCGCGCGCGCCCAGCAGCTTCCCGAGCTCGGGGGCGAGGCGCGACAGTTCCGCGGGTACGCGGTCGTACCGCGCGAGCGGCGCGATGCGGCTCGCCGCGCCCGCCACGAGCGCCCAGGCGTCACCGGTCAGCACATCCGCGCCGGACTTCGTGCCCCAATGCACGAGTGCTTCGCGCTCCGGTTCGCTGATGTCTTCGATGAGCACGACGAGAGGCTGGATGCCGGTGGCGGCGAACCAGGCCGGTTGCGCTTCCCAGCCGCGGGCCGCGAGCGCCGCGCGCACCGCTTCCGGTGTGTGCGCGGCGAGCGCGGTGACTTTCACCTGAGCGCCTGGACCACCTGCAGGCGAGCCGCGCGGAGCGCCGGGAAGAACCCGCCGACGACGCCCATCACGACCGCGAAGATCAGGCCGACCAGCAGCAGCGCCGGCGTCACGCGGAAGCTGAACGCGATCTCGCTGAAGCTCGACCAGTTCGTGGTGCTCGTCACGATGCCGTTCAGCGGCAGCGCGAACAGGCACCCCAGCAATCCACCGATCGCCGCGATGAAGGCCGACTCGGCGAGGAAGCTCACGAGCACGCTCCAGGGCCTGAAGCCGAGCGTGAGGAGCACGCCGATTTCCGGCGCGCGCGACGCGATGGCGGCGTACATCGTGTTGATGGCCCCAAAGACGGCACCCACCGCCATGATGCCGGTGATCATTACCGCGAGGAAGCTGAGAATGCGCCCCAGGAGCTGCGACTGCTGGGCGTAGAACTCCGATTCGCGGTGCACGTCGATCGTCATGCGCTTGTCCGCTTGCAGCGCGCGCTGCGCTTCCTGGAACGACGCCGGGTCTTTCAGCCGAAAGCTGATCGACTGGAATACCTCGCCACGGAACACCGGCATGAACTGCTCGTTCTCGCCCCAGATCTCCGACTCGAAGGCCGAGCCCGCGGCCGTGAAGTGGCACGTCACCGTCCAGTCGCGGCCGCCGAAATGCAGCGTCTGACCGATGCCGGTGTGCGGAAAGCGCCTGGTCAAGCGGCTGCCGACGCAGACTTCCGGGCGGCCGGAGGCCGGCTTTTGACCCTCGGTGACCGTGACGTTGTTGCGCACCTGCCAGGCCTGGTCGCTGATGCCCCGCGCGACGACGTTGGCGATCTGCGTGGTGTCGAACGATTTCGCGAGCGGAATCAGGACATACACTTCCGGTGACACGAGCGGCCGGCCATCGGCGCCGGTCGCGACGTGCGGGTCGGCCGCCACGATGCTCGACACGTCGCGCCCGAGCCCGCTGGAGAGCTCGGAGTCCGCGCCCTTGCGCAGCACGAGGACGTTGCGGCTCGACCCGGTCTTGGCGAGCGCCGCGCTGAAGCCGTTGGCGAGCGCGAGCATGCCGATGAATACCGCAACGACCAGGCCGACGCCGAGCGCGGTGAGCGCGGTGGAGACGGGCCGCTGCACCACGCTGCGGACGTTGTAGGCGATGGGGATCATTCGACCTTCCGCAGGGCCTGGACGATCGGCAGGCGGGCCGCGCGCAGCGCGGGCACGAGACCGCTCGCCAGCATCAGGCCGAGGGCCACCAGTGCGCCGATGATCAACGTACTCGTCGCCACCTTGAAGCCCGGCAGGAAGCCGGCGCCGTTGAAGTTGATCGCCGGATAGAGGAGCGTCGCGCCGCCGAGGCCGATCGCCGCGCCGGTCAGCGCCAGCGCGCCCGCCTCGACCATCACCAGGGTGAACAGCAGCCGGTCCGAGAAGCCCACGGTCTTGAGCACGGCGATCTCGCCGGTGCGCTCGCGCGCGCTCATCATCATGGCGTTCGCCGTGACCAGCAAGATCGCGAACACCACGGCCAGGCCGATCGTGCTCATCAGGAAGCTGACGTTGCCCCACATCGTCGCGAAGCTCGCCTGGAACTCCCGCTCCGTGCCGGTCTTGGTCGGCGAGCTCGAGTTGCGAAACACGTCGTCGATCGCCTTGGCGATGGTGGGGGCGTGGGCCGGATCATCGATCTCCACGATGTACCAGCCGGCGATCCCCGCGCGGCCGATGCGCTCGTCGAAGTAGTCGTGATGGAAGATCAGCACGTTGTCCCCGATCGCCGGATCGGTGGGGTGGTAGACGCCGTCGATCTTGAAGGTCCAGTCACCCTGGAAAATCGTTCCCTGCAGCGTGACGTTCTGCCCCAGCTTCCAGCCGAACTGACTGATCAAACGCTCGCCGATGATCGCGCCGGTGCGATCCTGCAGGAACGCCTGCTTCTGATCGGCCGGCATCACGATCTCGGGATACAGGTGGAGATAGGACTCGGCATCGACCGCAAAATTCGCGAAAAAGCTCTTGCCGTCGCCGTAGCGGCCGCCGAACCAGTTGGCCCAGGAGAGACCGGTCACCCCGGGGAGCGCCTTGATGCGGTTGCCGTAGGCGAGGGGCAGCGGGAAGACCAGCCCGGTCGCGTTCAGCGTGACCAGGCGACGCGCGCCGCCGAACTGCGCCGCTGCCGCCATCGTCGTGGTGACGCTGCGGAGCGAGGCGAAGAGGAACAGCGCGAGCGCCACGCTCGCGATCGTCAGGATCGACCGGAGCTTGTGGCGGCCGAGGTTGGCGAGCACCAGCCCGACGTACTTCACCGGGCGGCCGCCGCCATGCGCGGCTTCTCGATCAGGTCGCCCTTCTCGAGGTGCAGAACCGTCTTGGCGCGCTCGGCGGCATGCGCATCGTGCGTGACGATGATGATCGTCTTGTTGAACTCGTTGTTCAGCCGCTGCAGCAGCGCGAGCACTTCCTGCGAGCTTTTGGCGTCGAGCTGGCCCGTCGGCTCATCGAGCAGCATGACGGTCGGATCCGCGACGATGGCGCGGGCGATGGCGGTGCGCTGCTCCTGTCCGCCGGACAGCTGGCGGGGATAGTGATCGGCGCGGTCGGCGAGACCCACGACGTCGAGCGCGATCTTCACACGCTCGATGCGTTCCCTGCCCGACAACCGGGTGAGCAGCAGCGGGAGCTCGACATTCTGATACGCGGTGAGCACGGGCAGCAGGTTGAACGACTGGAACACGAACCCGATGTTGCTCGACCGCCAGGCGGCGAGCCGGCCCGCCGACATCTCGCTGACCGCCGCCCCCGCGACCCGGACCGAGCCGCGCGTCGGCTTGTCGAGCCCCGCGATGAGATTGAGGAGGGTCGACTTGCCCGACCCCGACGGTCCCATCAGCGCGGTGAAGCTGCCCGCTTCGATGTCGAGGGTGAGCCCCGTGAAGACCTCGATCTTTTGGGTGTCGCGCTGAAATGACTTGTAGACGTCGCGGATTTCGACTAGCGCCATGAACCCTGCTCGGTTATCGGTTGTCGGTTATCGGGGATTACTGCGAGAGCTTAACGCGTTGACCCTCACGCGGAGTTTCAATCCCGCCAACGAGTAACTGCTCGCCGCCCGAAAGTCCCGCACGAATCTCGCGGAAGTTACCGCTGACCGGACCTGCGTCAACGTCACGACTCTGTAACCGCCCGTCGCGGACGATCCACACGACGTCGTGGCCGTTGGCGTTGCGCACGGCTTCGGCGGGGACGATGATGCGCGGGCGCTCGACCGGTTGGGCGGCTCCCACCTGTGCGGGCCGGGGTGGCGCGAGGAACTCGACCTTCGCGCCCATCTCGGTGAGGATGCGCGGGTCGCGATCGACGATCGCGACCTTCACCTGCACCGTCGCCCGCTGGCGATCCGCGGTCGGCACCACCTGGCGCACCGTACCGCGGAACGCCGTGTCGGGATAGGCGTCGAGCGTGATCCGCGCCTCCTGCCCGTTCTGGATCCGCGCGATGTAGGCTTCGTTGACGTCCACTTCCACTTCGAGCGTCGCGAGGTCGGCCATCGTCACCACGGCGCCGCGCGTCAGGCCGCCGCCCACCGACGGCGCGACGACTTCCCCGACCTCGGCCTCTTTGCGCAGCACCGTCCCGCTGAACGGTGCGCGAATGTAGGTGTTCTCGAGATTCGCCTGGGCGACCCGCAGTCCCGCGGCCGCGGCATCCACACGCGCCTGTTGCGCGCTGACCCGCGCGTCTGCCTGGCGCGCCTTACTGTCGGCGTTCTCGACGTCCTGGGGCGAGATGAGATTGGGATTCTGCGCCCGGATGTCGCGCGCGCGAACGAATTCGCGCTGCAGCTGATCACGATCGGATTGCGTTTCGATCAGGGTCGCCCTCGCGCTCGCGAGCTCGGCTTCCGCCTGGCCCACTGCAGCGGCGTAATCCGCGTTGTCGAGCCGCGCGATGACGTCGCCCTTCTGCACGCGGGAGCCCTCGCTGACATTCAGCATTGCCAGCCGGCCCGGGATCTTCGCCGAAACCGCAGCCTTGGTCCGCGCGACGACATAACCGTTGGCGACCACAGCAACGGCGCCGCCGTTGCCGCCCCTCGCCGCCCCTTCGCCGCCCCCCGCCGCCGTCGTTACCGTGACCACCTGTGCCGGCACCGCGCTGCCGCGGCCGAGGATCACCACGACCACGATGATGACCACCGCGGCCGCGACCAACCAGAGCACCCGACCCAGCGCCCGCTTGACCGCAGGCGGTGGCTCGTCGCGATTGATTCGGAGTTTGGAGAGGTCTGCGGCCGACGGCGCGGTCACGCCCCGGCGGGCTCAGGCGGCGGATTGCGCAGGATGCCGCCCGACGTGCGCTCGCCTCTCGCCCGTTCCTTCTCGGCCTCACCGTCCGTGCGCGCCGTCGGTGCCGGAGGCGGCACGTAGGGCGGCAGCGACTGACCGGCGACCACCATCTCGACCTGCTCGCGCTCCAGCGTCTCGCGCTCCAGCAGCGCCGCGGCCAGGCGATCGAGCGCGGCACGCCGCTCGCTGACGATACGCGCCGCCTCGCCGTAGGCGTGCGTGAGGATGTTCTTCACTTCTTCGTCCACGATTTGCGCCGTGCGATCGGAAATTTCGCGGCGCTGCACCACTTCGCGGCCGAGGAAGATCTCCTGCTCCCGGTCTCCCACGGCGATCGGACCGATCACGGCGCTCATGCCGAACTGCGTGACCATGCGGCGCGCGATGTTCGTAGCCTGCTGGATGTCCTGCGCGGCGCCGGTCGTCACCTTCTCCGGCCCGAACACCAGCTCCTCGGCGACGCGGCCGCCGTACGCCATGGCGAGCCGCGACTCGATGGAGCGCTTGGTGTATTTGTGCAGCTCCTCCTCGGGCAGATACGCCGTGAGGCCGAGCGCCCGGCCGCGCGGAATGATCGTGACCTTGTGCAGCGGATCGGCGTCGGGCACGGTGAGTCCCACGAGCGCGTGGCCGGCCTCGTGATAGGCGACCAGGCGCCGCTCCTCGTCGGAGAGCACGCGGCTCTTCCGCTCGAGACCGAGCATCACCTTGTCCTTGGCGTCCTCGAAGTCCTGCATGTCGACCGCCGACTTGTTGCGGCGCGCGGCGAGCAGCGCGGCTTCGTTCACGATGTTCGCAAGCTCGGCGCCGGCGAGCCCGGGCGTGCCCCGGGCGATGCGCTCGAGGTTCACGCCGCCGGCCATCGGAATCTTGCGGACGTGGACGCGCAGGATCTGCTCGCGGCCTTTCAGGTCCGGCATATCGACCACGATCTGGCGGTCGAAACGGCCCGGACGCAGCAGCGCGGGATCGAGGATGTCGGGACGGTTCGTCGCGGCCAGGAGGATCACGCCGTCGTTCGATTCGAAGCCGTCCATCTCGACGAGCAGCTGGTTCAACGTCTGCTCGCGCTCGTCGTGCCCGCCACCCAGCCCGGCCCCGCGGTGGCGGCCGACGGCGTCGATTTCGTCGATGAAGATGATGCAGGGCGCGTGCGCCTTGCCCTGCTCGAACAGGTCGCGCACGCGCGACGCGCCGACGCCGACGAACATCTCGACGAAATCGGAGCCCGACATCGAGAAGAAGGGACGGCCCGCCTCGCCCGCGACCGCTTTAGCGAGCAGCGTCTTGCCGGTTCCCGGCGGTCCGACCAGCAGCGCGCCCTTGGGCAACCGCCCGCCGAGGCGCTGGAACTTCTGCGGGTCCTTCAGGAAGTCGATGATCTCCTCGAGCTCCTGCTTCGCTTCATCGCACCCCGCGACGTCGGCGAAGGTGACCTTGGGGGTGTCGCCGGCCAGCAGCTTTGCCTTGGATTTGCCGAACGCGAAGGCGCGGTTTCCGCCCTGCTGCATCTGGCGCAGCATGAAGATCACGAGACCGAAGATCAGCAAGTACGGCAGGAACAGGATCAAGACCGAGCCGAACGACTGGCCCGACTCGCGCGCCCGCACGTCGACGCCCTTCGCCGACAGCCCGGCGACGAATTGATCGCCGGCCTCGAAGGGGAGCAGCACGTTGAAGCGCTCCACGGGCTGGCGCTTCACGACGACCGGGCGCTGGAAGGCGCCGCGGATCTTCTGCCGCTCGGCGATCTCGACCGAGGCAATGTTGCCGGCGTTCAGCTCTTCGTTGAACTGCGTGTAGGTGATTTCGGCTTCTTCGCGGCGGCGGCTCGACGCGAGCTGCACCAGCGCGATCGTCCCGACGATGAGGAGCGCCCAGAACGAGAGCGTCCGCAGCATTCGGGCCCAGTTGAATTCCCGCGGTGGCGGGGGGATGCGATTAGCCATCTATGTCAGACTCGCTATATAGGGAAGGTGCCGGAAGTTTTCCGCGTGATCGAGGCCATAGCCGACCAGGAATAGCGTCGGGGCGTCGAATCCCAGGAATTTCGCCTCCAGCTCCAGGTGGGCAGCGATATGTTTGTGTAACAGCGCACAGATCTCCAAACTCCGCGGCCGCCGCTGCCGCAGCAGCGCGACCAGCTTGTTCAGCGTCTTGCCGGTGTCGATGATGTCCTCGACCAGCAGGATGTGCTTCCCGGCCAGGTCCGTTTCGGGGTCATACACCAGCCGCACATTCCCGCTCGACACCGTGCCTTCGCCGTAGCTCGATGCAACGAGGAAGTCGACCTGCAGCGGGCGATCGATCTTCCGCACGAGATCACTGAGAAAGATGAAGCTGCCCTTGAGCAGGCCCAGCACCAGCAGCTCGCCGTCGGGATAGGCCGCGCTGATCTCCTGCCCCAGCTCGCGCACCCGTTCCGCGATGGTCTCTTCGTCAAACACGACGCGTTTCAGCTCAGCGATACTCGATAACATCCAGCCTCACCGCTCGAGTTCCGGGCGCCGGTACGCCTTCCGCACTACGACAGATGCCCGGGACCCAGAGAATGGTTTCCCCTCGACTGACGACGGGATAGCGCGGCCGCTCGCTGCGCGGAACCCGTGCTTCCATTAATAGGCGCTTCAGCGGCCGGTGCCCGACCCCGCCGAGCGGCACCAGCGAATCGCCGCGCGCCGGTGCCCGTACCTGCCACTCCGCCGCGTCCACCCAGGTCGTCCACGTCGCGCGCTCGATCGTGGGTGGTGCGGCCGCCGGAGCCCAGGTGATCTCGAACTCGCCGAAGCGAGCCGACCCCTGCTCGCCGGACGGCCAGACATGCTCGAGCGCGCAGTCGATACCACTGCCCAGCTCACGGCTCACGCGCAGCTTGTCGAAGGCGACTTCGGCCGACCAGCCATCCCCTAACCGCAGACGGCGTCCGGAGGGTCGTTGCGCCAAGTCCACGAGGCGCCGCGCACGGGTCGGGCCGAGCATCAGTCCGACCCTGCGGGCCGCCGCGCGCAAAAGTGCGACGGACAATGCGTTATCATAGCCGCCCACACTGGCGCGGGCAACGGTAAAGCCCTCGCGCTGCACGGTCAGGCTCAAATCCGGGACAAGATCCAGCATCTGATCCCACGCTCGGCGATCACTGGCCGCGTGTCGTCCCTGCGCGAGTACGTCACGCCGCAGCCGCGCGCCGAGGCGCTCGTTCAGGAGCGGGAGGAGCGTGGTGCGCACCCAGGAGCGCAGGTGCCGAGGGTCACGGTTTGCGGGATCGTCGTAACTCGGCAGCCCGCGCTCGGTCGCGTAGTCGCGCAGCTCAGCTCGCGTGAACGGCAGCAGCGGCCGCACGAGACCGCCCCGCGCGCGCGCCGCGATACCGGCGAGGCCGGCGGGGGCGCTGCCGCGCAGCGCACGCAACAGAATCGTTTCGACCTGATCATCTTCGTGATGCGCCGTGACGAGGTACTTCGCGCCGCGGCGTTGTTGCACGTGGCGCAGCCACGTGTAGCGCGCGCGGCGCGCTACCGTCTCGGTCGCGTCCGGTCCAAGATTCAACTCAGTGAATTCGAATGGCAATCCATATTTCTCTGCGAGCTGTTGGACCGTCCGGCCGACCGGCCGTCCGGCCGGCAGGATTCCATGGTCCGCATGCGCGACAACGAGCGTGAGCCCAAGCTCCGTGGCCAACGCGTGCAGCAGGTCGAGCAGCGCGACGGAATCCACGCCACCAGAAACCGCGACAAGCGCTTCCCCGGGCTCCTGGAAGAGCCTGGCGTCTCGCACGTGAGCCAACACGCGCGCCGGCAGCGAGTGAGCAGTGCTCATGTATCTTGAAGTATGGCCCAACCCGACTCCACTTACCAACTCCTGCGCAATCTCACATCTCCCGTCGTCGCGATCACGGCGGTGCGCGGCGGCAAAGAGAACGGGATGATCTCCGATGCGGCGGTGCGGGCCTCGATCGTCCCTGCGGTGCCGCGGCTGTCGGTCTACATCCACAAGTTCAATTACAGCCACGACATGATCTTCGAGACGGGACGGTTTTGCCTGCATTTGCTCAATACAAAACAACTCGATGTGGTGCACCGCCTGGGGTTCTTCAGCGGGCGAGACCAGGACAAGCTGGCCGCGATTCCCCATCATAAAGGAAAGACGGGCGTCCCGGTGCTGGATGAATGCTTCGCCCACTTCGAGTGCAGCGTCGCCAATGTCATGGATACCGGAAGCTCGACGCTGTTCCTCGGTGACGTCGTCGCGGTCGGAGAGTTCGAGCCGCGCGGTGAGCTGCTGACGGCGACCTACTTCCGGACGAATATGCCCGCCGCCTGGCGGACGGAGTACGAAGCGAAGCTCAAAGAGGCGCAGCAGGTCGGGGCGGAGCTGTCGCGGAACATCCAACCGGTGGTTTGGAAATCCAAATAGCGGCGGTCGGACTCGAACCGACGACCCGCGGATTATGATTCCGCTGCTCTGACCAGCTGAGCTACGCCGCCATCACCTGCGCCAAGAAACTAGCCAGGGCACTAGTTAACGCCAACCCTCCCCTGCACCGACGCAAGCAGCTTTGCCGAGTCGTAGCCGACGCCATCCTTAAACACGAGCGTGGGACTGCGAATCACTGACGGGTCCGCCGTCAGGTCGCCGTGCAGCACCACCAGGTCGGCCCGCTTACCCGTCTCGACGCTGCCGAGCGTTTGCTGAACGCCGAGGATCCTCGCGCCGTTCAGGGTCATGATCTGCACCGCCTGCGGCGGCGTGAACCCCGCCTCGATAAACAGCTCGTAGTTGCGCTGGTCGCCGAAGCCGGCCAGCGCGCCGCCGATGCCGGTCGGATCGACGCCCGCCGCCATGAGCCCGCCCGCGGCGACGAAGGCGCGTTCGAACGCCATCGCGTTCTTGAACGCCTGCAGCGACACCCACCCGGTGCCGCTCGAGTCGATCTGCTGGCGCTGCTTCAGGTAGCTGTCGCGCACTCCCGGGTCCATCGCCTGCAGCGTGCGGTCGTCTTTCGTCGGACGATTCGCGACGAACGGCTCGTACACGGCGAGTGTGGACGTCATGGGCACGTGATGGTCGACGAGCGAGCGGATCGTGGCCTGCCCCGCATCACCTTTGGGATCGGCGCCGCTGATCTGCGTCATCAGATTGACCGGGCACATGTCCGCCTGCTTCCCGGTCGTGAAGTCGGACGCGGTCAGCATGCCGTGCTCGAGATTGTCGATGCCGAGCGCCACCGCTTCCTGGAAGCTCACCGAGCACAGATGCCCCGTGACTTTGATGCCCTTCTTGTGCGCCTCCTGAATCGCGGCGCCCAGCTCCGCGCGCCGGATGTCGGTGTACGCCTTGATCCACGTCGCGCCTTCGGACGC
The DNA here is from genome assembly GCA_035575675.1 of Gemmatimonadales bacterium. Classification (GTDB taxonomy): domain Bacteria; phylum Gemmatimonadota; class Gemmatimonadetes; order Gemmatimonadales; family GWC2-71-9; genus 20CM-2-65-7. The sequence goes on along the minus strand of DATLXS010000098.1, from coordinate 916 downwards.
CCAATAGTCCACGAAGCGGCGCGCCGCTTCAGGCGAATTGAGAATCGCCATCGAGCCGCCGCCGTTCTCACCGGTGATGTACGGCGCCGTCAGATGGATGCGCGGTCCCGGCGCGAGGCCGTGATCGATCGCGTCTTTCAGATTGATTTCGGCATATGGCGAACGGCTGCCGGTGGTACGAATCGTCGTGACGCCTGAGCCGAGGTACAGGCGCGGCCCGGTGTATCCCATCTGCACCGCGCGGCCACCGGCCGCCGTATAGAAGAGGTGGTCGTGCATCCCGATGATGCCGGGGATCACGGTCGAGCCGCTCATGTCCATCACGCGCGCGCCGGCGGGAATCGGCACCGCCGCCGCTGGGCCCACTGCCGAGATCCGGCCGGCGCGAATCACGACCGTCTGATCGGACTTGGGAGCGGCGCCCGTTCCATCCACGAGCAGCACGTGGGTCAGCGCCAGCAGCGACGTATCGACCGTGACGTATTCGCGGACCGCCGCCGCCAGCGAATCGGGACGCTGGGTGGCGAGCGCAAGCAACAGAGTCAGCGCGTACATGAAGGATCCTCGCTAATCGACGGTGAAATGCATCATCATCCCGGCCGCGAGATGCTCGGCGATGTGGCAGTGCAGCATCCAGTCGCCAGGGTTCTGGGTGTCGAGCAGAATATCCACCACCGCACCGGCCGGCACCAGCACGGTGTCTTTCCACGCCAGATCGCCGTTCGGCACGCCGTTCACCGCCAGGACGAGAAAGCGTTGGCCGTGCAGGTGAATCGGATGCTGCATGCCGTGGAACGCACGCCGCTCGTTGACCAGGCGAATCTTCGCCGGCTCACCCCGCCGGAAGTGCCACGCAATGTCCATGTTCTCGCGGCCGCTCGCCGGGTCTTTCAGCACCCAGCGCACCTGCCGTCCC
>DATLXS010000097.1:0-11234 GCA_035575675.1 Gemmatimonadales bacterium | reverse complement strand
TGGTAGTCCTTGTCGACGACGAGTGTAACGGTGATGTCATCGTGATCGAGGGCGCCGTGGGCTTCACCGCGGGCGCGGACATGGTCCGCCGTATTTAGCACGCTCGGCTGGCCGCTCGCAGACGGACGCGCGGTCCGCTGTTGCGCTTCCGCGGATTCCGGGGCCGGATGACGATTGAGAGCTACGAGGGTACTCGCCCACACCTGAGGGTGGTCCCGAACCGTGCTGGCGAGGCCCGACACGATACGTTGCATCACGTCTGCGTAGTCCGGCTGGCCGGTGGCCGCCTGCAGGCGCGCGAGCAGTTCCACGGTGGCCGAGGTGCCAGAGGGCATGGTGTTGTCCCCATCGTCCTGGGGCAGGATCACCAGATCGGCCGCCGCGATCGTCGTAGCCAGGGTGCCCTCCCGGAAAAAACGGCTGAGCAACGCCGCGGCTAGTCGAGCGGCCCGGTCGCGCCATACCGTCTCGCGGGTCGCGTCGGCCAGGCTCAGGAAGGCGATTCCAAGTAGGGCATAGTCGTCGAGATAGCCATGAACCTGCGCGCGGCCGCGGAAGATTTCGTGCCTTAGTTCCCCGGTACGCGGATTGTACGCATCCTTCCAGAGTCGTTCCGCGGTCCGTGTTGCCAGATCCAGATACGCCGGTTGTCTCAGCACCTCGGCGCTTCGCACCAGCGCGTCGATCGCCAGACCGTTCCACGCGACCACGATTTTCTCGTCCCGCGCCGGTTGGGCCCGACGCTCCCGCACGGCGAGAAGGCGCGCCCGATGAGGGGCAAGAGCTGCGAGCGCCGACGCCATATCGGTGGTGCCGACCCGTTTCAGCGTGTCGGCCACCGGGATGCGAACGCGTAGAACCCCGCGTTCGGCGCCAACGTCGTCGCCCCCGACGCCGGCGTTCGGCACCGGCGTCAGGCTGTAAACTTGGAAGAACGTGGCCGCTTCAGAGTTACCGAGAATTGACTCGATCTCTTTGCGGCTCCACAGATAGCTGACACCCTCGCGGCCATCCACTTCCGCATCTTGGGCCGCGTAGAACCCCCCTCGCGGCGCTGCCATCTGCTGGGTCAAGTAGCCTGCAACGTCGTTCACGACCTGACCGTAGAGCGGCGAATGCGTCAGTTGATAAGCTTCCGCAAAGACGCCGAGCAATTGGGCGTTGTCGTACAGCATCTTCTCAAAGTGGGGGACGGACCAGGTGGGCTCGGTGCTGTATCGGTGGAAACCGCCGCCGAGATGATCGTGAAGGCCGCCGAGGGCCATGGCGTCGAGGGCGCCGACCAAGGCTTCGCGTACTTTCGTGCTGTGGCTGGACCGATACTCGCTCAGCAATAGCGCGAGGATCGGCTCGCGCGGGAACTTCTGAGGTCCACTGCCGATCCCGCCGTTGACCGGGTCGCTATCATTCAAGACCTCGACGAGGGCTCGGCTCAACGCGACGGCCGGATTGAACGGTGCTGCCGCCCCGGACGCCGCTGGCGGCCTCAACCCCCTCATGGCCGCGTAGACCTCGTCGGCTTGCTGCAGTACATCCTGGTGGTGGTCGACCCAGGCCGCGTGCAGCGTTCGGATTATGGTCACGAAGCCGGGCCGGCCCGACGCATCGTCGCTCGGCGGGAAATAGCTGCCGGCGTAGAACGGCTTCAGATCAGGCGTGAGAAAGACGTTGTTCGGCCAACCGCCACTGCCAGTCATCAACTCGGTCGCGAGCATGTAAATGCTGTCAAGATCGGGGCGCTGCTCGCGGTCAACTTTGATGTTGATGAACCATCGGTTCATCAGCCTTGCGATCTCGGGATTCGAGTAGATCGTGCGCTCGGCGACGTGGCACCAGAAGCACGTGCTGTAACCGATCGAGACAAAGATCGGCTTGTTCTCCTGCTTCGCCTTCGCAAGCGCCTCGGGACCCCACGGGTACCAATCCACCGGATTGTGCGCGTGCAGGAGCAGATACGGATCGTTGGAGTCGATCAGTCGATTCGTGAAGGCACTTGTTTGCGCCACGGCGGCGGCCGGCGCCGCGCTCCCCGCGAGCCATGGAACGATCGCAAAAACAACGCTCCCGGTCACCGCTCGCAGAGCGCGCCAGCGCATTGCATTACTCCAGAGTGCCTGAGCAGACCCCCGTCAGCTGCGGCGATGGACGCTTCGGAAATCTGACGGGTGGATTCTCGTCCGGGTCTGAAAGGGCCGCCCCGTCGCACAAACTCGTGCGTGCCGGCCGCAGTGGGGATTACGCCGGCGCCCCGCAGCATGGTTGCGCCGCCTGCATCGGTGGGCAAACGACCGACCCGTACGAGCAAAACACACAGCAGTCACCTGCTTTCGGCCTGAGCAGTACCCCGCAGTTGAGGCAGTCGTAAAAGAACTGGCAGGCATCCGTCGGCATGGTCGCCGTCTGCCGAAATCCGCAGTGTGGGCAGGTTAACTCGCTCGTCAGAACCACCTCAGCCGCCATTCTTGAGGACTCTCGCGGGGTAGCCAGCGTTGGTCACGGCGGTAGCCAGCGCTTCAGCGGTTGTTTTGGCGGGATCAAATGTCACCGTGGCGGTGTGCGTTTCCAAATCAACGGTCGCCCGCGCGACACCGGCGACGTGTGACAAGGCTTTATGAACCGTAATGGGGCATGCGGCGCAGGTCATTTGATCGACCGCCAGTGTGACGGTACGGGGCTCGGCGGCCAGGGCCGATCCCGCGAGCAGGAGAAGTGCAGCGAACGCCGGTTTCAACATGGCGGACTCCTAGGCAAACCAGGACACGTAGTAAGGGAAGAGCAGCAACGGCAAAACTGCCACGACGACGACCCACATCAGGCGGCGGCGGCGCCGCAAGATTTTCGGATCGGCGCAGACCCTGCCGTCCTCACAGCGGCTGGCCGGGCCATAAAGCCGCCAGCCGGCAGTGCCAAGAGCGGCAATCGTCAGCACGACGAACAGGGGCCGATAGGGCTCCAGGGCAGTCAGGCTCGCGAGCCATGTCCCGCTGATGCCGAGTGATACGAGGAGCAACGGCACCGCGCAGCACAATGAGGCGCCAAGTGCACCGGCAATGCTGGTCAGGAGCGCCCAGCCCGGTGACGCCAGTGACCCTGAAGTCTCCATTGACCTAGCATACGCCCCGTACTCGGGTACGGAGTCAAGCACTATCCGAATCCCTCACGATTGGTCAGGGTTGCGAGAACGGCGGGCGTTCCCAGCAGCACCTTGACGACTGGGGTACCAGCGCGGTACAGAACCGCCGCATCCAGCGCCGCCAGCTCGCCGCGGTTCTTGAGAGCATCAAAGGCGATACGTCCACCCATCGCCGGAAGCGCGCTCCTTCCGCCTACGGTAGAGGCTTGGCGATCCGCAAAACCGTGTTTCCGTTAAGGTCTACAGCGGAAAGTAGATTTCTCGGGGTCAACACCGGCCAAACGCGTCAATGACGGCAGACAATCTCTCTACTCTTGAAGCGACTTGGCTTCCTTCTCTGCCACGAATCGCGCGCGCGTCCTGAGCGCAAATCAAGAGCCAGATCATCGTCGCTCATGTCACTTACGGCGCTTGGCCTGCATGACGAAGTCGAAGGGCACTGCCGATGACCGAAACCGACGACAGACTCATCGCAAGCGCGGCAATGAGCGGACTCAGAAGCAGGCCTGTAAGCGGGTAGAGAACGCCCGCCGCAATCGGAATCCCGAGCGCGTTGTACCCAAATGCAAAGCCGAGGTTCTGGCGAATATTGCGCACCGTCGCGCGACTCAAATGAATCGCACGCACGATGCCATTCAGATCGCCCTTGACGAGCGTGACCTGCGCGCTTTCCATTGCCACATCGGTTCCGGTGCCCATCGCGATCCCGACGTCCGCGCGCGCCAGAGCGGGCGCATCGTTAATGCCGTCGCCCGCCATCGCGACTCGGTGCCCTTCACGTTGCAGGCGCTCGATGACAGCTGCCTTCTCGTCGGGCTGCACTTCCGCAATGATCTCGTCGATGTTCAACGTTTTCCCGACCGCTTCGGCGGTCACCCGGGCATCCCCTGTGAGCATCACGATGCGGACCCGTTCGGCCTTTAAGGCCGCAATGGCCGCGGGCGTGCTGTCCTTGAGTGGATCGCCGACGGCGATGGCACCCGCAAGCGAGCGGTCCACCGCGACAAACATAACCGTACGGCCCGCGCGACACAGGGCGTCGACGCTTCGCTGCAGCGGCTCGACTAAGACGCCGATGTCCTGCATGAGCGCACGATTTCCCAGCGCAATCGATCGAGTGCCGTGGCGACCCATGACCCCACGACCGGTAACGGATTGAAAATCGTTGACTTCCGCGGGGCTGACTCCCCGAGCCGTCGCGCCGTCGATGACCCCGCGCGCGATCGGATGCTCGCTAGCACGCTCAAGTCCAGCGGCGAGGAAAAGCACTTCTTGCTCGCTCCAGGGAGCGATGACAAAAACGCTGTCCAGTGCTGGGTGGCCGAGGGTGAGTGTGCCGGTCTTGTCGAGCACGAGGGTGTCAATCTCGCGCAGCGCCTCGATGGCTTTGGCATCCCGAAAAAGCACACCGAGCTGCGCGCCGCGTCCGCTCGCGACCATGATCGAGATCGGTGTGGCCAGCCCCAAGGCGCAGGGGCATGCGATAATCAACACCGCGACCGCATTGACGAGCGCATAAGCCAGACGCGGTTCGGGTCCGAGGATCCACCAGGTTACAAAAGTGAGCAACGCGATCAGGATGACGGCCGGGACAAACCTAGCCGCAACTCGATCGGCCAATCGCTGTAGCGGGGCGCGCGAGCGCTGGGCTTGGGCTACCAGCGCAACGATTCGTGATAGCACGCTGTCCGCGGCGACTCGCTCTGCCAGGATGAGGAGGCCGCCCGACTGATTGAGCGTAGCGCCCACGACAGGATCGCCCGGCCCCTTTTCCACCGGCAGTGGTTCGCCGGTCAGCATCGATTCATCCACCGCCGATCGCCCCTCGATCACACGTCCATCGACCGGGATTTTCTCCCCGGGGCGCACGCGCACGCGCTCTCCCACCAGCAGCGATTCCAGGGGAACATCCTCCTCGGTCCCGTCAGCGCGAATACGCCGTGCGCTCTTAGGAGCAAGACCCATCAATTGACGGATTGCGGTACTCGTGCGTCCGCGCGCCGCGAGTTCGAGCCATTCACCCAGAAGCACGAGTGTGATGATCGCGGCAGAGACTTCGAAGTACACGCCGACCATGCCGTGTTGATCGCGCATTGCGGGTGGAAATACCTGTGGCGCAACCGTCGCGACAAGGCTATGGGAATAGGCGACGAGTACGCCGAGACCAATCAGCGTGTACATGTTCGGCGCGCGGTTTTTAACGCCGCGCCATCCGCGTCGGTAGTAATCGCCCCCGGCCCACAGCACGACCGGAGCGGAAAGAATCAGCTCGAGCGCGCGCAGGATACGGGCGCTCGCGGGCGCTACGTGCGCACCCATTATATGCGCCAGCATTGCGATGGCCACTACGGGCACGCTCAGCGCCACGCAGATCCAGAATTTGCGTTTGACGGCTCGGACATCGCTGTCATCATCAAAAGCCGGCGGTATCAATGGCTCAAGCGCCATGCCGCAGATCGGACAGGTCCCTGGGCCCGCTTGGCGTATCTCCGGATGCATCGGACACGTGTAGATCGTGTCGTTCAATTCGCCGGACGCGGCACTGGAACCGGCGGCGCACGATCTACCGGCAGGCGGCGTTTGCAAGATAGACTCTTCCACAAGCTTGGGTTGGGGCGAATTCATTCGAGCTCCTAGCCGCTCAGGGCGTTCAGGATGGGACAGTCCGCCGCTCGTCCATGACCCGGGCACGCAGCAATGAGAGTCGCCAGACCGTTGCGTATCCGTTGACGCGCGAGGACGCGCTGGTCAATGTCGGCGAGCTTCGTCTGTGCGGTGCGCTTGATGCGGGCCACATCGCGCTGCGCGGAGATCGACAACAAATCACGCACTTCCCTCAAGCTAAATCCCAACGCTTGCGCGCGCCGGATGAAGTGCAGTCGCGAGAGCTCAAGCTCGCCGTACCGGCGGTAGCCAGACGCCGACCGATCGAGCGGAAAAAGGTTCCGATGTGCCGGGCGCTAGGGGCCGATGAGTCTAATCAGTGGGCAGACCAGCGGCTTTCCACTCGGGGTATCCGTCCTCGAGGCGCCGGACCTTGAAGCCCCGCTCACGCAGAATGGCAACTGCCTCGAACGCGAGCACGCAGTACGGGCCCCGGCAGTAGGCGACGACCTCGCGGTTCTTCGGTATCTGCCGCAGGCGTCGCGTGAGTTCGCGCAACGGAATATTGATGGCCTTCGGCACGTGACCGGCGGCGTATTCATCCTCAGGCCGGACGTCCAGCACCGTGACGAGGCCGTCCCGGAGGCGCTGACTGAGCTCCTTGCGCGACACTGGCTCGAGGGCATCGCGCTCGTGGAAGTAACCTCTAATGACCTCGCGCACGTCCGCGACATTGCGCTCGGCCACGCGGTGCAGCGCTGCGGTCAGCTTCAGGACTGACGAATCGTTCAACCGGTAGAGGATACGCTTGCCGTCCCGCCGCGAGGCGAGCAGACCCGTCCGATGCATCAGCCGCAGGTGCTGCGACGCGTTGGCCATCGACAGCCCTACTCGCTCAGCGAGCGCCTCGACGCTGCGCTCCCCCTGGGCGAGCAACTCCAGAATTTCCAGCCGCCGCCCGTGACCGAGTGCCTTGGCAATCTCGGCAAAGCGGGCGAAGAGCGTGCGCTTCGGATTCTCGCTTGACATACCGCCCCATTCGAACAATCATTCAACGTAATTATTGAATGATACGGAGCCTGCCTGTCAAGCTCGCGACCGGCGGATGGCGGGCCTCGCGATACGCGGAGGTATCCATGATCCTGCGCCAGTTCCTGCACACCGATCCCGTCGCGATCTCCTACCTCTTTGGCTGCGGAGGCCAGGCCACGGCTGCCGTGGTCGATCCGGTGGGCGACATCGCGCCGTACGTCAGTGCAGCCAAGGACACCGGCATGCGCATTCTCTACGTCATCGACACGCATATTCATGCGGACCATGCCTCGAGCGGGCCACGGCTGGCAGAAGCGACGGGCGCCGAGTATGTGCTGTTCGCTGAGGCCGACGCGACGGTTCCGTTCCGGGGCGTTCGCGACCACGAGGTGCTCACGCTCGGTAACGTCACGGCGGAAATCCTCCACACGCCGGGACACACACCCGAGCACATGTCCGTAATCGTCACCGATCGGACCCGCTCGGACGACCCGTGGTTCGTGCTGACCGGCCATACGCTGATGGTGGGCGATGTGGGCCGGACCGAGCTTGCCGCGACGCCCGAGGACGGAGCCCGCATCCTGTTCCGGAGCCTCCGACGCCTGAAGGCCTTACCCGATTACCTGGAGGTCCTGCCAGGGGCCTTCTCGGGGTCGCTCTGCGGTCGTCACCTGAGCGGCAAGCCTATATCCACGATCGGCTTCGAGAAACGACACAATGCGGCGTTTCAGATCGAGGACGAAGTCGAGTTCGTCCGCCTCATGCTGACCGATATTCCAACGCCGCCGCCGGACGCGGCGGCACTTCGTGCGGCCAACGCGGGGCGTGCAGCGGCGTGGCCTGCAAAGGCCCGCGCGGCAGATGCCCGCCTGGGCAATCGATGAGTCCTGCAGTAGTGACCATGAGAGTGCTCATCGATGCATCGTTTGATGTGGCGATCTGCACCATTCCGCACGGCGACTGCGCTGCGCGCTCTGGCTGAGCAGGCGGGTTTCTCCGTCACGGCGGTCCGCGGCGCTATCCACAACCCGGCTGTCGGTCTGCTGGCGCGCATTCTCGCGCCCATCGATTCCCGGCTCGGCCTGCTGACGACGGTCGACGCCGCGTTCATTGCGGTCGAGGCCGCCGAGCGTCCGAGTCAGTAAATCATGTCGGCTAGATCCACGGCTTCCGGCTCGCCCACCGTCCGGCTCGGCTTGCGCGAGAACTGGCCGCAGTTCGCGTTGCTCGTCGCCACCAACGCGTTCGTCGGTGGCATGGTCGGATTGGAACGGACTGTGGTCCCGCTTCTCGGCGCGAACGTGTTCAGGATAACCTCGACCACGATCATCGTGTCGTTCATCGTAACCTTCGGCGTCGTCAAGGCGTTTTCCAATCTGGTCTCCGGGCATCTCGCGGACGCTTACGGCCGCAAGCACATGCTGGTGTTCGGCTGGCTGGTCGGTTTACCGGTTCCGTTCATGCTCGCCTGGGGGCCCAGCTGGGGTTGGGTGGTCGCCGCGAACGCGCTGCTCGGCATCAATCAGGGCTTCGCCTGGTCGATGACCGTCATCATGAAGGTGGACTTGGTCGGTCCCAAGTCGCGCGGGCTGGCGGTCGGCCTTAATGAATTCGCGGGTTATCTCGCCGTCGGCGTTACAGCTTTCCTGACCGGGTATATCGCCGAGCATTACGGTCTGCGGCCGGCGCCGTTCTACCTGGGTATAGCCTTCGCGGCACTGGGACTGGGCTTCTCAGCGCTGCTCGTGCGCGAAACCGGCCAGCACGTCGGATTGGAGATCTCCCGTCACGCCGAAACCGCTGAGGCGGTGAACTTCGGGCAGATCTTCCGGCGCGCGTCATTCGGCGACCGCAATCTGTTCGCGGCGTCCCAGGCAGGGCTCGTCAACAATTTGAACGACGGCATGAGCTGGGGGATCTTCCCGCTGTTCTTTGCCGGCTTCGGCCTCGGTATCGAACGCATCGGCATTCTGAAGGCGATCTACCCGGCGGTCTGGGGTGTGTGTCAGACAGTCACGGGGCCTTTAAGTGACCGCTGGGGCCGAAAGGGCCTGATCGTGGCCGGGATGTGGGTCCAGGCTGGCGGGCTGCTACTGACTTCAATCACTCACAGCTTTCGCTGGTGGTTCCTCGCGAGCGTGTTTCTCGGCCTCGGCACTGCCATGGTCTACCCGACGCTGATCGCGTCGGTTTCTGACGCGTCCCATCCCTCGTGGCGGGCGCGTTCGCTCAGCGTTTATCGCTTCTGGCGCGACCTTGGCTACGCCATCGGCGCGCTGTCTGCCGGAGTCATGACCGACTTGTTCGGCGCCGCTATGGCGATCGCGGCAATCAGCGCGCTCACGTTCGCCTCCGGAGCGCTCGTCGCCGTCGTCATGAACGCGGCGCCGGTCCCGGCGCAACAGCCGAGTTCCGTCGACGCCACGCAGCAGCCGGATTTCGGCGAGAAGTATCGCCCGGCACAAAGATCAGGACTCATCCGGGGGAAGCGACCATGATTCGCATTGCAACGAATGGGCAGGCGTATTACTCGGTGGCTCCTCAAACTGACACCGTGTGGCATGAGCTGTTGTCCGCGATTGCGCGCGAGGTCGGGAAGACACGGCGGTAATGCCCCGTTCAACCGCGCGGCCAGGAGGAACACATGAACGGCTACGACGCGATCATCATAGGCACTGGGCAGGCGGGCCCCTCCCTTGCCGAGCGTCTCGCTACGGCTGGGCGGCGGGTGTGCATCATCGAGCGCGGGAAATTTGGCGGCACCTGCGTCAACAACGGCTGCACTCCGACCAAGACACTGGTTGCGAGTGCCTACGTAGCCCGGCTTGCGCAAAGAGCGGCGGACTATGGCGTGGAACTTGGTGGACCCGTGAAAACGGACATGGCCCGCGTCAAGGCGAGAAAGGACGCGCTGGTGGAGCATTCAACCAAGTCCCTCGAGAAGTGGCTGCGCTCGCTTGCGAATACGACCGTCTATACGGGGCACGCCCGGTTCCTCGACGCACACACTGTCACAGTGGGTCCGGATACGCTGACGGGCGACCGGGTATTTATCGACGTCGGTGGACGGCCGAATGTGCCAAACCTACCCGGTGTCGAGCAGGTGTCCTACCTGACGAGCGAGAGCATGATGGACATCGATTTCCTGCCCGAGCACCTGCTCATCGTGGGAGGCAGCTACGTTGGGCTCGAGTTTGGGCAAATGTACCGCCGCTTCGGCAGCCAAGTGACGATCATCGAGACGGGACCCCGGCTGATCGGTCGAGAAGACCCAGACGTCTCGGACGCGCTGAGGGACATTCTCGCGGCAGAAGATATCGAGATCCGGCTCAATGCGAAGTGCCTGGCTCTCGAGCCGGCTAGAGAGGGCATTCTGTTGCGCCTAGAGTGCAGCCTCGGCGCACCAGCGGTCGCTGGCACGCACGTGCTACTCGCTGTCGGTCGCGTGCCGAATACGAATGACCTGGGGCTGAGGGAAGCGGGCATCGAGGTCGACGCGGGCGGTTACATCAAGGTCGACGAGACATTGAAGACCAGCGCCCAGAACGTGTACGCCCTCGGCGACTGCAACGGCCGCGGCGCTTTTACGCATACTGCCTATAACGACTACGAGATCGTCGCCGACAACCTGCTGAATGGCGAGAATCGCAAGGTCAGCGACCGGATACCGATCTACGGGCTGTTCACGGACCCTCCGCTGGGTCGCCTCGGCATGAGTGAAGCCGAAGCACGGCGCGCAGGCTACAACATCCTGATCGGACGCATGCCCATGACGGACGTCGCTCGAGCGCGGGAGAAAGGCGAAACCCAAGGCTTCATGAAGGTACTGGTCGATGCGAACAGCAAGCAAATTCTTGGCGCCGCAGTTCTGGGTGTCGGGGGTGACGAAGCAGTGCATTCCCTGGTGGATGCGATGTACGCCCACCTCCCCTACAGAATGGTAGAGCACGGCGTTCGCATTCATCCTACGGTGAGCGAGCTGATCCCAACAGTCCTGGGCGAGCTGACACCGATAGCTTAGATTGCAGCCGCCCGATCGATCACGAGTCCTCCGATGGTCGTGACCAGTTGCAGCGCTTATTTTCCTCGGGGAAATTACGATGATTCCGCAGCGGCAGATCGATCAACGATTGAGCACCGACTGCGATTGGTGCTTGTGAACTCGCGGCAGCGAATTCAGTTGCAGGGCATGGCGTCAACACCTAGTCGCTGCCCGTTAGCCAGGGGGGAACAATTCGATGAAGACATTCAGGAAAGCGACGCACCTGTACGGTCTCGCGGTTGTACTTGTGGTCGGTGGCATCACATCATCCGCCGCGGATCCGGCAGCCGAGGTGGCGGCAATTCACGCCGTTGACGACGTTTGGGTCAAGGCCTTTAACGCCGGCGACGCTGATACGATGGCCGCTCAGTATGAGGAGCATGCGGTGCTCCTCCCGCCGGGCGCGCCGGCGGCGCATGGGCA
>DATLXS010000096.1:0-6699 GCA_035575675.1 Gemmatimonadales bacterium | reverse complement strand
GTCGCCCGCCAGGTCGGGCAGCTTCCCATGTTCTACAACCGCAAGCCATCGGCCCGCCGGGGATACCTGTTCGACACCACGGAGCCGCTGTTTCCCTTCGGCTACGGCCTGTCCTACACGACGTTCGCGTACGCGAACCTGCGCGTGACGCCCGCTCGGATCGGGCCCCAGGATCGGACGAGCGTTGCGGTCGAGGTGACCAACACCGGGAAGCGGACCGGAGACGAGGTGGTCCAACTCTACATCCGCGACGCCGTGAGCTGGGCCACGCGGCCGGTCGCCGAGCTGCGCGGATTCCGGCGCGTGACGTTGCAGCCTGGCGAGACCCGGACGGTCACTTTCGACCTCGGGCCGGAGCACCTGGCCTACCATGGCCCCGACATGAAGCGCGTAGTGGAACCGGGACGGTTCGACGTCATGGTGGGCGGCAGCTCGACGGACCTTCGCAGTGTCCCGCTGGATGTCGTCGAAGCTCCCAAGGTTACGCCAACGCGAGGCACGCTGCGCGGAGCGTTCGACGGCGCCTTTCTGGTCGGGGCAGCTCTCAACGCGGCGCAGTTCTCCGGGCGTGACACACTCGGGGTCGCCATCGTCACCGCACAGTTCAACGCGACCACGCCGGAGAACGCGCTCAAATGGGCGTCGCTGCATCCGCGGCCCGGCAGCTACGACTTCGCGGCCGCCGACCAGTACGTCGCGTTCGGCGAGCGCTATGGCATGTTCATCGTGGGGCACACGCTCGTCTGGCACAATCAGACGCCGCCATGGGTGTTCCAAGACTCGAGTGGCAACCCCGTCAGCCGCGACACGTTGCTCGCCCGGCTGCGCGACCACATCCACACGGTGGTAGGCCGTTACCGCGGCCGCATCAAGGGCTGGGATGTCGTGAACGAGGCCTTGAACGACGACGGCACGGTGCGGCAGACACCGTGGCTTGCGATCATCGGCGAGGACTACATCGCGCAGGCGTTCCGCTTCGCGCACGAAGCCGATCCCGGCGCGGAGCTGTACTACAACGACTACTCGCTCGAGAACGCGCCCAAACGGCGTGGCGCGTTAGACCTGGTCCGGCGGCTCAGGGCCGAAGGCGTCCCCATCGCCGGCGTCGGCCTGCAAGGTCACGACCGCATGGACTGGCCCACGCCGGCGCAGCAGGATTCGACGATCGCGGCCTTCGCCGCGCTCGGTGTGCACGTGATGATCACCGAGCTCGACATTGACGTGCTGCCGCCGGATCTGAACCCCTATTCCGACTCCCTGCCCGACTCCGTGCAGCAGGCGCTCGCGCGACGCTACGCGGCGCTGTTTGCGGTGTATCTGCGGCACGCGGACGCTATCACCCGCGTCACCTTCTGGGGTGTAAGCGACGGCGACTCCTGGCTCAACAATTGGCCCGTGCGGCGCCGGACGAATTACCCGTTGCTGTTCGACCGGCTGCACCGCCCCAAGCCGGCGTTCGATGCCGTGATCGGAGTCGCGCGGCAAGCCGCCACGCGCTAAGTAGGTTTCAGCAGGAGGTTGCTCAGCATGCCTCGGCGATCAGCGGTCAGGGACGCGCCCAGCACGGCGTTCGCGCCCGAACAGAAGCAAAGTCTCTCCGACAGGCTCGCGCGCCGCATTCGCGGCATGGTCCAGCGCGGCCATTATCGCGTCGGCGATCGCCTGCCGTCGATCATGGAGATGGCGAAGCGGTTCGGCGTCGGCCACCCGACCGTTCGCGAAGCCCTGAAGAAGCTCGAGACGATCGGCGTCGTGGAGATCCGCCACGGCTCCGGCGTGTACGTGAGCCGGAGCGATGAGGTCCTGGTGCTGGCCAGCCCGGATTACCCGGGGATGATGACCAAGAAGTTGCTCTTGGATCTCATTCGGGCCCGCATGGCGCTGGAGGCGCAATCCGTCGCCGATGCCGTGGAGAAGGCCACCGCCCAGCATCTGCGCGAGATGCGGCGCCTGCTCACCACCGCAGGGAAGAACCTCGCCGACGACGACGTCTTACATACGGTGAACATGTCGTTCCACCGCCAGATCGCGCTGGCCTCCGGCAACGCCGTGCTGGTCCAGCTGCTCGACGTCCTGCGCGACCTGTTTACGGAGGAACAGCGCCTGATTCTCAAAATCTTCGCTTCGCGGGAGCGCGACCACGAAGGCCACGTCGCGATCCTCGAGGCTCTGGAGCGGCGCGACGCGGCGTTAGGCGTGAAACGGATGCGGGCACATCTCAAGGGCGTCGAGGACGCGATCCTGCGGTGGAAGCCAGGTGTTTTGCGGCGCTAGGGAAAGGACGCGACTGGCACCCAGCTTCGTGACCGTGCCGTAGGTCTTCCCTGGTGGGCTAGTGGTTTCCCTGATTTCTCGTGGTGTGGTACTAGTGCCACATTGCCGCTCATGGCTCCTCGCACGCCCTTCTCTCGTCCTCCGGTGGTGCTCGCCGTCAGCGTTGCCGGCACACGGCTCAGGCAGGCGCTTGCGACCCTCCTCAAGCCGCAAGGCTATCGCGTCCAATTCGTGTCAAGCGGGCGTGAACTCCTGGAGCGGGCGGCGGCAGTGGGACCGGATATCGTCGTGCTGGATACGGACCTCCCGGATCTGGACGCCGTGTCCGTGTGCCGCGCGCTGCGTCAGAATCGCGTGGCGTGGGACATGCCGGTCATGATGATCGCGTCGCTGTCGCCGACGAAGGGGCAGCGCCGCGCCGCGCTCGAAGCAGGCGCCTGGGATTACTTGAGCGTCGTGCTGGCTCCGGAGGAGCTGCGGTTGAAGCTCGACGCGATGGCCCGCCTCAAGCTCGACCTGGAGCGCGCCCTCGAGCACAATTCCATGGACCCGGTGAGCGGGCTGTACACACGTCGCGGGCTCGAGCGACGTGCGCGCGAGCTCACTGCGGACGCGTTCCGCCGCCGCTCGCCGCTCGCCTGTGTGGCACTCGGCATCGAGCCAGCACCTAAGGACGCGCCCGGCGCCGTCGCCTACGCCGCCACCGTCCTGCAAGCGAGCGCACGCGCATCAGACGCGATCGGGGATCTCACAGAAGGTGCCTTCGCGGTGCTCGCGCCTGCCACGTCGCCTGAGCACGCTTTGAGCATGGCGCGGCGGCTGTCGCGAGTGATCGAGACGGCCGGACCCCGACCCGCCGGCGTGCCCCCGTTGCAAGTCCACGCCGGCTACGAAGCCGCGGCCAACCTGCATGAGACGCCCATCGAGCCTGTGAGTCTGATCGAGCATGCGGGCGCGGCGCTCATCCAGGCGCGCGCCGCGGGACCGGGTGAGCGAATTCGGGCCTACGGCGCGCTGTGACGAAAACCGGGGCAACGCGGGTATAACGGGGTGAATGGCGATGAAACGTAGGATCTTGCTGTTGACCCCGCTCCTGTTTTCGGCTGCGTGTGCGGTGACGTCGCCCAGCGATCTGGTGACGTCGTCGAGCGATTCGCTGGAAGGCGTCGGACCCGTCATCGCGCACTACACGCTGACGGCCGAGGATGGCAACCCGCCGCCGTGCTGCGCCAGCGACAGCGCGGGTGTGCGCGTCACCGTTGTAGGTGGAGCGCTCACGTTTCACGGTCCGGCGCGCTATCGGGACACCGTGTTCACTCCGGCCGGCCCGATGTCTCGAGCGTGCGTACACGGCGTCCCCAACGGCGCATTCGTTGACACCCGCACCTACACCGTTACCCTCTCCGACAGCACGCGGTACCTGCTGCTCTCATGCGATCGGGGCGCGTATGCCCTGATCGTGATCCGCCGGCTCGACCACGAGGGTGGCGCGTCCACCACCGACAGCATCGTGGTTTCTTCCGGGACCTTCAGCGCAAAGCCCGATACGATAGATCTCGTCGACTCGCGTCACCCGAGCTCGTTCACGGCGTCTGTCACCGCGCCGACGGTTCTCGTGACCGCACCGACCCATCAGTACCGCTTCGACCCGGGAAATTGACGTCGCCCTAGCCGCTCCGGCCGAACTGCCGCGTGTATTTCACGATCAACGATCTCGACTGCGGCCGGTTCCACCGGAAGAATCCATCCGCTTCCTGTCCTTCATTGAAGACGACGAACAATCCCGTGCCGGCGGTGCCGAGCCAGCCGAAGCGCGCATTTGCCGTCCACGCGTTCACTTGATTGCTGTACTGCACGAGCGTTTGGAACATGATGCGGGGTGTGAAGAAGTACGCCACGCGCGGCGCGATCACCACGCGCGTGAAGTTGCCCTGGTCCAGGCGCACGTCGTTGTACTCCGTGAGCAGCGAGGCCGAGAGGGAGCTCCCGTGGCGCGCCGAGAGGGTCACACTGCCGCCGCGACGCGACCCGTTGTAGAACCCGCCGACGTCGGCGCGCAACAACACCGAAAAGGGAGCACTCGGATTGGTCCCGAAGTCGAACCCCAGCGACGTGTATTCGTACGACCCGACCGGCAACGTCACGTTGCGCGCGATCGCGAAGGCCTGCTGGAGACCCTGGTGCTCGATATTCACCTCGGGGCCAACCATGGCCCCGCTCGCGAGCGACCATTCGGTGATGTCGAGGTGGATGCGATCTTCCTGCCGAAAACCGTCGAGCCCGTAATAGCCCCGGTAGCCGACGTGCGGATGCCATTCCTTGACCAACGTACTGTTGGCATACCGCTTGATCCACATCACGGTACTCTCAAAAAAACGATACCCGTCCGGGCGATTCAAGAACCCCACCTCCGGATCGAAGTCTCGCCCGACCTGGATGATCCGCGCCAGGTTGTTCCACGAGCCGGTCTGGTAGGCGAGCCGCGCGCTGTATGCGGACGCGTCGCGGTCGCGGCCGGGTGTGGCTGACGCCGCGCCCCACCAGTCGATCGTCCACGCGTCATGAATGCCGATGCGGCCGTCGACGCCGGTGACGCGATTCCAGTCTCCCGATTTCGCGGTGGCCGTGCGCTGGATGGCGATCACGCCGATGCGGGAGCGGGCGGCGAGCTCGTGCTGGAGCCGCAGCACCGAGTACGACATCGCCCCCTGCGTGGTCGCCCGGTCGGTGAAGATCTGCAGCGCGCCCACGGTGACGGCCCCAACCCGACCGGTGACCCGGCCGCCACCCAGGATCGGCACCGGCTGCCCCAGGGTGTCGATGCCGATGCGACGCGTGAAGAAGAGATCGACCGCCTGTGGCGTGCCCGCCGAGAAGATGCCGGCGTTTTCCAGGAAGAAGGGACGTTTCTCCGGAAAGAACAGCGGAAAGCGGGTAAGATTCGTGCGCTGCTCGTCGACTTCGACCTGCGCGAAGTCCGTGTTGTATGTCAGATCGAGGGTCAAGCTGGGCGTCACGCCGTATTTGATCTCTCCACCCACATCGCCGCGGCTTTTCGCCTCCGGGTCTACCGCGAAGTTGCGTTCGACGCCGGTCAGCACGTACGGCGTCGCCGTCAGCACTCGCCGCGCCGGCACGTGCACACCCGTGAGCGTTCCCGCGTGCGAGATCTTCATCAGCGAGAACTGGCGCGGAACGAAGGACCAGAACGATTCTTCATTCTTGCGGCGGATCGAGCGCACGAGGTTGAGCCCCCACGTCTGTTGCTCACCCGCCGCGTAGCGCAGTGTCGTGAAGGGAATCCGGAACTCGGCATACCAGCCGGCCGAGTCTACCGACGTGGCCACGGTCCACGTGCCGTCCCAGTTGAGATTGAAGCCGCCGAGCGACCCGGCGCTGGCGCGCGTCTGCCCCGGAAGCTGAATCCCGCCACCCTCGCCCTCGTTCACGACCTGCGCGTCGTACTCGATCGCCGCCGGCGTGGTCGTGAAGACGAATCCGTTCTGCCGGTCGTGATAGGTGTCGAGCAGAATCCCGAAGTAGTCGCTCTTGGAGATGTCGCCGTCGCGCACTTTTTCGCCGGGGACGATCCCCGAGGGATCGGTGTCGTACAGCCACGCGCCGACGTACAGCGCCTGGCCGTCGGTGACGATGCGGACCTCAGTGCGCTCGGTGATGGGGGCGCCTTCGAGCCGCTCGCGTTGGATGAATCCCGTGATCGGGGTGGCGTCGCGCCAGGCGGCGTCGTTCAGCCGGCCGTCGATGACGGGGGGAGTAGCGACGGTGCGCACCGTGGCTGTCGGGCCTTGTGCGAGGGGGGCGGGGGCGCAGAGCGAGAGCAGGACGACGGTTAGCATAGGGTCCCAAAAGCTGGGACTCGGCGGTCAACCCAGCAAGCGTAGGGACGAGCCTCCTTGACACTGCCTTGACGTCGCCGGCCCACCTTGGCGTGTCCTCATCACTTTCGAGCGTGCTATGCGTTACTCAGCTCCACTGGTGGTCCTGCTCGCCCTGACGACGCCAACACTCGCGGGTGCCCAGCGCGACTCTCTCGCCGCTCCTTCACTGAGCGGAACTGCCGCGCAAATGGCGGCCTTGGCGCGGCTGCGGCCAGGCAATGCCATCCGGGTGCATGTTCTGGGGCAAGGTTGGGTGCGCGGATCTCTCACCCGGAATTACGTCGACAGCCTGGTGCTCAGCTCGGACGATCGGGAGCGCGTCGTGCCAACAGCGTTCATGGACTCCGTGTTGGTGAAACACGGACATGCCGGGCTGGGAGCTGGACTCGGCGGACTGGCCGGCATGCTCGTTGGCGCCAGCGCGCGGGGGTGCGAGCAGCCGCCCGCCACCAACCTCGGTGACGCGGTCGCGGGCATTGGCCCGCAGATTGAATGCGCTATGGGACACGCGATGGCCGGCCTTGCC
>DATLXS010000095.1:0-7129 GCA_035575675.1 Gemmatimonadales bacterium | reverse complement strand
AGCCCCCGAACCCAGTGCGTACATTTCGCGGCCTTCCTCGCCCGCCCGGGTGGCGGAATTGGTAGACGCACTAGTTTCAGGTACTAGCGGGTAACTCCGTGGAGGTTCGAGTCCTCTCCCGGGCACCAGGTTGATTTTCTTAATATTTTTCAATTGCTTGCGCACTCGAGATCGGACTCGAACTTTGCCGCGCATCATAGATGATTCTTATACGTCTTCGCAGGACGTTCGCAGCGCGGCGATCGCGATCGGCGTGCTGGCAACCAGCGCTCCCGGGGGAGCCTAGCGAACGCACCGTAGCGGGTAAAAATTGGGGGTAACGAAAAGTTCGGTTCCTGAAGGTTCGGTTCCTGGAATCAGCTCAGCACCGAACCGAACTGTCATCGCGACCAACAGGGCATGTTACCTGCTTGAGCCGAAAAGTAGATCGGGCCCCGGAGAGAGTGACTCGCATTTTCTGTGAAGAAGCAATCCGCGAGAGATCTGGCGGGTAATCGAGCGCGGGTTGGGTTCCGACAGCTGCCAAAACGGGACCAAGCTCACTTGAGCCGCGGACTCAAGCTACGGGCCGTACTAAATCGGGTGTCACCTCAATCAGGGTTATCGATTATCCAGCGAAGCTCGGGGCCGAAAGCGGCACTGCCAAGCCGGTCGCGCTCGAACCGATCAGGTGGCGCGGAATCAGCATGCCCCCTGTGCGAGGAATGCCGACGTCGAGAGTTGGGGTTCGCTGTGTCGTTGCCCTATTTCCCTGACGGTTCGATGCTAGACGATGCCACGGACATACCAGCTGCTTGCCCTTGCACTCCAGTTGGGCCAGCAAAGTGCAAGCAGACATTCACGACCGCCCGAATTCCGTCTCCGGTCCGGTACAACTCGACCTCTGTTCCTAAGGGGTTCATTGTCGGTGGACCGTGTAGGCGCCATCTCCTAGCAGCGCAAGCGCGACGCTCGCAGCAATCAAGAACGCCGGATACTCCCAGCCGCCGCCCGGCGCTGTAAACACCCAGCCGTTCGCTCCATGGACCCAGATGATGGCTCCCGCGACGGGCAGAACCAGCCCGATTGCGACCCAGCGCGTCCAAATACCGAGCACGAGCAACACTCCGCCAACCGCCTCCGCGGCGAACGTCATATACGCAAGCCATTCCGGGAGACCAACCTTGGAAAAGAAACCAGCCGTTCCCGGGAGACCAAAGGTAAGAAGTTTCAACACCACGCTGTGCGCCAAGTACATAACGCCCAGTGCGATGCGCAGGGTCAACGCGCCGTACGGCGCCAGCCGTGAATCGATGATCACATGATTTCTCCTGTCGTTGCATTTACAACTATATCAGCCTGTTGATGCAAATGCAACGACCGGTATACACTGAGCCTGTGGGTGAAGCCAAACCAAGCGAAGTGGCTATCCGGGCGTGGGCGCGCTTTGTTCGGGTGGAACAGTCGTTACTTGGCGCTGTAGAGGAAGACCTTAAGGCGGCGGCGCTCCCGCCCCTCGTGTGGTACGACGTGCTGCTTGAGCTCGTGCGCGAGCCGGACGGCCGCTTGCGCCACCGTGACCTTCACCACCGGATGCTGCTCGCGAAGTACAACCTGTCGCGCCTACTGGACCGAATGGAGGCCAGCCGGCTCATCGATCGACAGCCTGTAGATGACGACGCGCGCGGAGAGTACGTGCGTGTAACAACACAAGGCCGGGACCTGCAAAAACGAATGTGGCCGGTCTACCGACGAGCAATTGCTAGACGCTTCTCAGGCCGCTTGAGCGGCGACGAAGTTGATCAGCTGCTACGCATTCTGGGTAAGCTCGCTTGACAAGTTATCCCGCAGAACGTGGCACGTCTCGCTTGCGTGGGCCACCCAACTTTCGAAGCAAGGCGTCACTTGTCGCAATCTCACTGAGGAGCTTGACCGCGCCTTTGCAGCAACGCCACATATCGACCGTCGGTGGTAAGCAGACGGCCGACCTCGTCGAATCCTTGTCGCGCGTGAAACGCCATCGATCGAGGGTTGGGTGGCTCGACATTCACCTCACACACCAGCGACCGGAGCTGGTTACGCTCGGCGAACTGCGCAAGCTCCTGATATAACGCTGCGCCGATTCCTCGACTTCGATGCGAGACAGCGACTGCGATCTGATCGACGTAGAGAAAATCGCGACCTCGACACAGGAACCATTGAAACTCCTCTCCGGCATAAGCCGCGTCCGCTGCATATCCTACGGAGTATCCGGCGACGTTCTCGTTTAGTAAGGCCACAACGACGATGGAAGCCGCTTCGGTGATGCGGTTCAAGTCGCGCGCACTCAACAGTGAGACTCCTGGGACAGATTCCGCATTGATCGCGCGAATAGCGGGTAAGTGCTCGCGCTGCGCCGGACGCATGACGATCGGGAGTCGCATGGGCCTACAACAAAGCGCTGTGCCACGTGCCACTGGATAGGGGATCGCCTTGCCCTTCGATCTGTGAACGCGACCGCGATTTCAGCACAAAGCGGGCATCGTAATCCGCCAGCTTCGGATAGGAGATTGTCGGTGCCGAGGCGAGCCCACGCACGCGCTCCCGATAGAGGGCAAGATATGCCGCGCGCTCGTCATGGGTGATGCGGACCGGCGCGTGCACGAGGAAGGGCTCGATCACGGTGAAGCCGGTGAAATAGAGCATCCCGTGATTGATCGGAAAGAGGATCGAAGAGATGGGACCATTCAGCCCAGGCTCGGAATAGATCGGCGCCTCGCCGCCGATGGTGACGGAGCACATCGCTCGCTTGCCGAGGAAGACGCCGCGGTCGTACCACTTGCCACCGCCGTAAGTGCGACCGCCCGAGGCGAAGACACGATCGATCCAGCCCTTGAGGATCGCCGGCAATCCGAACCACCACAATGGGAACTGCAGAACCAGTACATCGCACCAGAAGAGCCTGTCCATCTGCGCCTGGATGTCCGGCGCAAATCCGTCGTGCGCGGCAGCGTAGGTCTCTTCGCTCTGCTGCCGGTAGTACGCCGAATCGTGCATAGTCACAAAGTTCCGGCGGTCCGACACCGGGTTGAAGCCCATCGCGTAGAGGTCCGAGATGGCAACGTCGTGTCCCGCTGCTCTCAGCGCGTGCGTCGCCTCGCGTGTCATCGCGCCGTTGAAGCTCTGCGGTTCCGGGTGGGCATGAACGATGAAGACGCGCATAGTGCTCCTCTCATTTGGTTCTCGATCCTGCATGCTGATGCAACGGACGCACCCGGGTAAACCGATGGGAACGCTGCTTGAGCGGTGGTCTCAGGCATCGTTTGGCTCCTCGATCAGCCGCCCAACGTTTCGACGTGAGCGGCGGCCGCGCTACACCTCGGCGTCAACCGATCCTTCCTGTGCTTCCTCGGCGCTGTCGCCGCTCGCGAAATGCTGCGACCTTGTGGCGGTTACCGCACGTGGCCATGTTGCACCACCTCCGATGGTGAGACCTCGTGCGGTCATAAAACCAAAGAACACACTGCTCATTCTCACAGCGCCTTACGAGGCTAAGTTCACCAGTGGCGAGCAATTCGGCGGCACATTCAGCTAAAGGTGCGAGGACTTGCTCAGCGGTGCGCTGTTCCCACCGTCGTTTGACGCGCCTGCCGCTCACCGGCCGTAACGGTTGCAGCGCAATACTGGCGGTACGCTCGTGGGAATTCTCAGAATTCACACGCCTTCGGCGTAGCCGTGCTTCGCGCGAGTCACGGGCGCGATAGTCGTCTACCACTGGGACTGCGGCTGCGGAGGACATGTGCTCATCAATGCCGGTGCGACTCCTTTCTGGCTCGTCAAAACGCCGCCAGATGCTGTGGGGCAAGCCCTCTGGGATCTGCATGTACCCGGTCGCAGCTTAACGGCTAAATTGAGCCGCGCCGCGAAGCGGCGTCGAGTCCAATGAATTAGAACCGCAGGGACCGAGCCCGCGCGGGACCCGCACGACTTTCCAAGTGGCTCAGCCGCTCGGTTTGATCGCCTGCGCCTTCATATGGTTGCCGTCTAAGTTGCGGATCAGCATCGATCGGTTGCCTGGCGGTCTATGAACTCCTCAGCGCAGCGGCGGCGTGCGGGCGGGGTGTGCGTCCGAGTGCGGGATCGAGTGCCTCGCCGCGCCGCGCATAGAGCTGCCAGATGAGCAGCACGCAGCTCACCACCACTATCGGGACGAAGTAAGTCAGGACCATCCAGGTAACGCCGCTCGCGGCGCCCATGAGGTGTTCGCGCACGCCGCCTTGAATGTTGGTGATCGTGTCGTAGACGGTCTCCAGGGCCAGCAGCCAGGCGAGCGGAACGCCCAGACGCACGCGATATCGGAGCAGCGCGATCGCCGCGAAGGCAATCACCGCGCCGGCGACGTCGCCGATCACGATCTCCATGGCGCCGCTATCGGAGATCGGAAAGCCATCGCGCTGCGCGGAGAACACCTGCAGCGCCACATAGCGGAATACATGCACCCAGAGCAGCGCGATCAGCGCGTCGGCGCGTGTGCGGTTCTTCAGCCACGGGACCAGGTACCAACGCGCGGCGGTGGCAAGCACGATCAGACTCAGGAGCTGGGCGCAGGCTTGGGCGGGCATCATGTAGCTCATGGGTCATACTCCAGAAAACGGACGCTCAAGGATGGATGCGCCGGCGTTCGCCCTTAGGACGCGGCGCCCGAAGAACATCCGCCGCAGCAGCCCGTCCCTGAGCACCAGGGCGTGGTAGAGCGCGGCGAGGACATGGAGGGCGATCAGAGCCATCAGCAGACGCGAAAACGCGTAGTGCACGGCCCGCATCGAGAAGACCCAGAGGTCGGGTGGCAACGAGCCGTGGCTACCGAAGACGATGCTGAAGAATCCGGCCTGCGCGGCCATGAAAAGCCCGCTGCCGGCCATCCCCAATACGGCGATGTAGAACATCCGATGCGAGGCCCAGGCCATGCGATCGAGGAACGGATCACCGGCCGTGGCGGGAGCGGGATGTCGGGTCCGCGTCCTCACGAACAGGCGAACGAGCATGAGGATCAGGATGAGAACACCGCCGCTCATGTGACTGCGGAGCGCCTCGAGCTTCAACGGGTCGGTGTTAGGGATCTTGGCCATCACCAGGGCCCCGAGCCCCAGCGCCGCGATGATGAGCAAGGCCAGCACCCAATGCATCGCCACGAGTAACGGGTGGTAACGCGAAACCTGATCCATCTCGTTCTCCTTTAAAAAATGCGGGCCCGATCGGCGCGATGATCTCTGCAACTGTCTCGGTCGGCGCGTGGGACACTTGACTCGATACAATTAAGGCTTTGTCAGTGGTTCGGCAATCGGGCATGATCCGCATGGCCCATTCGGAGTCTCCGACCAATGCGAAAGCTGGGGCTTGCCGAGATGAACGCCTTCGTGGCGGTTGCCGAGCGCTCGAGCTTCGCCAAGGCGGCGCGTCAGCTCGGCGTCTCGCGCTCGACACTGAGCGAAACCATTCGGGCGCTCGAGGAAAAGCTCGGCGTCCGCTTGCTCAACCGGACCACGCGCAGCGTCGCTCCGACGGAGGTGGGCGAGCGCCTCCTGGCGCAGTTGCGACCGGCACTCGAGAGCTTCGAGGCGGCGGTCGATTCGATCAACGTCTTCCGTGACAAGCCGGCTGGGCACCTGCGCCTCACGGTGCCGCGCCCCGCGGCGAAGCAGGTAATAGAGCCGATCCTCGCCGAATTTCTCACGGCTCACCCGGCCATCACTCTGGAAATCGTCACCGACAGCGCGCTTATCGATATCGTGCGCGACCGCTTCGATGCCGGCATCCGGCCCGGCCATCGCGTCGAGCAGGATATGATCGCGGTGCGTATCGGTGAGGATGCGCGGCCGACGATCGTTGCGTCACCGGACTATCTGGCCAAGCGTCCTCGACCGAAAGTGCCCGACGAGCTTCGGGACCACAATTGCATACGACAGCGTTTTGCGAGCGGGGTGATACACCGGTGGGATTTTGAAAAGCGCGGGAAGAGTCTGGAGGTGATCGTCACGGGATCCCTGATCACCAGCGATGGCGATCTTGCCATCCGCGCCGCTCTCGACGGCCTTGGAATCGCTCGCGTGCCGGCTATCTATGTTGGGCCGCACATAGCGGGCAAGCGGCTAGTCCCGTTGCTGGAAGACTGGATGCCGCGCTCGGTCGGATTCTTTCTCTACTATCCTAGCCGGCGTCAAATGCCGGCAGCTCTGCAGGCGTTCATCAACGTGCTAAAAGCCCACTCGCGCTGACGGCAAACCGTCGCCGCGATCACGTCGAGGGCTGATATCAGGCAGGGGGATTGGGCGGACGTCCGTCGCTAGAAACGCCTTTACATCGCCGCACGCAGGCGCCCGGGTCATCGCCACGACACGCAGCCCCGAGCGGCGCGTGAAGCTGGAGTCACTGGGGGCTGAAACCGCTCTCGTCGACGCGCATGACCTCTCGCGCCGGGTCCGGCATAGTCACCCGGCCGGCATTGACGCGGTACTGGATCTCGTCGGCAATAGCACGCTGCTCGATTCGCTCGCGATGGTACGGCGGCATCGGCGGGTGTGTCAGGCCGGATTCCTCGGTGGTCTCTCGCCGCTCGAATCGTTCAATCCACTCCTACAGGTGCCGAGCGGCGTGCACTTCAGTTTTTTTGGCAGCTTCGTGTTCGGAACACCTGAGTTTCCCCTGTCCGACATCCCTTTCCAGCAGATTGTTGATCGCGCCGCGAACGGTGTTTACCAGGCAAAGCCCGTCAGAACCTTTATGTTCGATGAGATTCGGGATGCTCACCGGCTTATGGAGTCGAACCAGGCAAATGGAAAAATTGTCGTGAAAGTGGCGTCCGGTTGAGTTCTATTCAACGACACGATGGCCTGACAAGGCGTCAAACTCGAGTCACCCTCGATCCGGGGCGATCGCCGCGACGATCCGTCGGGCAAGTTCCACGGAAGATTCACGCGGCCGACTGGTGCGATGGACCTCCAGAGCGCGCCGCGCTTCCCCGGCACGCCGCACCGCCGTTCGCACCTCTTCAAATGACACCGCCCGATCCGCGAATTCGAGTGCGTCGGGGCGAGCCCGTCCAAGACGCACAGCGGCCGTTACACGGCGATTGCATCGGCAGGCTGCGTCATCAGACACGAGGCCACAATAC
>DATLXS010000094.1:0-2874 GCA_035575675.1 Gemmatimonadales bacterium | reverse complement strand
GCGACGAACTACGTGGTGAAGCCGGTCGACGAGAGCGATCTCCTCGCCAAGATCGCGGCGCTGGGCTGAATCTGCGATCGGCGGAACGCCCGATACCGTTGTCAGTGTTGCCCGCGGCCGTTGCCGCGCATGACGCGTGATCTAGCGG
Organism: Gemmatimonadales bacterium; assembly: GCA_035575675.1. Classification (GTDB taxonomy): domain Bacteria; phylum Gemmatimonadota; class Gemmatimonadetes; order Gemmatimonadales; family GWC2-71-9; genus 20CM-2-65-7. The sequence goes on along the minus strand of DATLXS010000094.1, from coordinate 2,726 downwards.
CTGTGCCCTTCGCCGGGAGCTCTCGGCGCGGAAGGCCCAGGGCGGTTTGCAGCCTGTCCGCGGCCGGCACCGAACTGCGGCGCCGGGTTCTGCATGCGAGGAACGTTGCCCGGCCCCGCGTGGACCTGCGGGGCCGCGGCGACGGGCGGGCGGGTCATGGGGGCACGGATTTCGGGACGCGCCGCGGCGCCGGGATTGGTGGAGCTCCGCCCGTCGGGACGGCCGTCCCTGCGCGGATACGGGCGTTCGATGCCCTGCATCTGCGGACGAGGATTGGCGCTGTGCACTTCCGGCCGGTTCAGCGAGCTGTTGCGCGTTGCCGGGGCCGGATCCTGCCACCGGAAATCGCGCCGCTGGCCGGCCTGGGTGCTGGCGCCGAAACGCTGCTGCAGCGACGCGATGTGATACGGCACGCCCCGACGATGCCCGGGATCGTGCTGCCAGATGACCGGCTGCCCGGTTCTCACGAGCCCCGGCCGGTTGACGACACCCGAGCGATTCACGAAGACGTTGGTGACATTCACGACGGTGACGTGGCGCGCCCGCCAGTCGCAGGAGCTGAAGAAAAATCCCGCGCCCACGATGATGCCGGGACCCCAGGAGAATCCCGCCGCGTACCCCGGATACGCGTAGTAGCCGGGCCAGGGTGCCCAATACGCGGGCGGATACGCCGGCCACCACCACGGTCCGTACGCCACGCGCGGATCGTAATACGGCACGTAGACGACTTGCGGCGCGGCCGGCTCGATGGCGATGGCGTCGCCCTGCTGGACCACGTACGCCTGCTCAGTCGATCTCAGATTGCCCGCGTCATACGCCTTCTGCCGCAGGCTCTGAACCGTTTCCATCACCTGCGGCTCCTGGGCGATGAAAACATCGCCGAGCCGTGAGGTCCACTCGAGCTGCTGGTCCATCATCGCAAGCACCTGCGGGAACGCCGCGAGCGACTTGACGCTCGCGTCCCAATCCCTTTGCTCGACCGCGTTGACCGCCTCCTCTCCCTTCAGGCCGGGATTCGCCCTGGACCAGCGCGCAGCCTCCACCACCTCGAGCGGATAAGTGGAAGCCATGAGGATCTGCGACAGCAGCGAATCGGGGTAGAGTGCGATCGGAGCGAGCATCTGATCGAGCTCCTGCTGCGTGGCCGCGGCCTTGCGCGGCGCGGGCGGAGTCTGCGCAAAGACGACCGACGCCGAAACGAGCAGAACGAGCAGCGGCTTCAATGCATGTCTTAAGAACGTTTTCATGGACACCTCCTGTCACAATCGAAGGTAGGCATCTGGTTACGTCTCATGAGTACAGGAACGTACAGGTTGCGCTTGCGGTTGAATCCCATCAAGCCACTCGATGATTCTTATTGTAAGAATTTGTGTCCGAATGCCGGCCTCCTCGTACCGTCACGGTTCGGGCCGGAAGCTGATATCGCCGTATTGCGCGCGCGCCTTCTCCCGCGTGTTGCTCGCGTCGGTCATCACGCCCACCGCGACGATGTCCCAGGGTTCCTCGCCGAAGGCGAGCCGATAGTCCTCGCGGACGTTGCGCCGGAGCTCGCGCCACTCGCCGAAGCCGCCGCTTTCGACGACGATCGTCTGGATCTTGCCGGTGGAGATGCTCGGGGTGACCGTGCCCACCGGCGCGTCGCTCGCCCAGCTGTACATGATGATCGCGTACGGCATCCTCTCGCCGGTCAGCGCGTGGTAGAGCCTTAGCGTAAAACGCTCGCCGAGGTCGAGCCGCGTGACGTCGCCGTGAAAGGCGACGATCACGCGCGCCGGCGAGTCGTCGCGCGCGGGGACCCGGGGGTCGAGGTCGGCCGGAGTCTGCAGGACGCGCCAGCGCCACTCGATCACCGGATAGCGCGCCGGATCGATGTGGATGCGCCGGTAGAACCCCGAGGCCGAGGCGTCTGCGCGCCCTTCGAGCACTACGCCCGGGCCGCCGTCGACTAGGGCGTAGTCGCTTTTCCTCGCAAAGGGCGAAACGATGAAGCGGCTCCAGCCGGGCGGCACCTCGCCGGCGCGGCCCGCCGAGAACCGCGCCGCCTCGACCGACTGACCGCCCTCGATCGGGAGCTCGGCGACGATCGCGGTCGAGGCGAGCAGCTCGTCGACCGGGACGCCGACGCAACCGGCGAGCGCCGCGCCGAGAGCGAGCGCGGCCGCGCGGGACGGGTTCATGCACGCAGTAAATCACCCGGACCTCGACTTGACAATAGCCTGACCAGGCAGAACGCGGCGACAAGTAGACAGACTCGGAGTAGGTTAACCGGCAATTCAGCCTCGACGATGGAAGCTCCCGTGCGCCCCTGGTCGCAGCACGTCGCGAATCTCGCGCGCGCCGCGTTCTGGCTGCTGCTCGCGCTCGTTCTCCTGCTGCAGCTCGTCGGCTCGCGCGGGATCGACCGGCAGCGCTCAGCCGCGCTCGGGCAGTTCGAGCGGGAGCGCAGTTCCCGGGTGATCGCGATGATCCACCGCCAGGAAGGCGCGAGCCTGGCATCAAGCCCTCGGTCTGGCACGTACCGATGCGCCGGATTCCGCCGCAGGGCGGCTCGACGGCGCAGCCGTCACCAGACACCCGTCCCGAACGAGGCAGCGCGGCGCGCTAGGACCGCTGCCCGGCCTCACTGCGCCGGCTTGAAGCTGATATCGCCGTACTGCGCGCGGGTCTTTGCGCGCGTGTCGTCGGCGTCGGTCATCACCCCGACGGCGACGATGTCCGAGGGTTCC
>DATLXS010000093.1:0-2715 GCA_035575675.1 Gemmatimonadales bacterium | reverse complement strand
GACCGAGATCGCGATGGTGAGCGCGAACTGGTTGTAGAGGCGGCCGGTGACGCCGGGGAGGAAGGCGACCGGCACGAACACGGCAGCGAGGACGGCGGTGGTGGCGATGATCGGGCCGGTCACCTCGCGCATGGCGGCCTTGGCGGCCTCGAGCGGCGCCAGACCGTTCTCGAGCTGACGCTCCACGTTCTCCACCACCACGATGGCGTCGTCGACCACGAGGCCGATCGCCAAAACCAGGCCCAGCATGCTCACGGTGTTGAGCGAGAAACCGAGCGCCATCATCACGGCAAGCGTCGCGATGAGGGATACGGGAATGGCGATCGCGGGGATGACCGTAGTGCGCCAGCTCTGGAGAAACAGAAAGACGACGGCGATGACGAGCAACAGGGCCTCGACCAGCGTGACCAGCACATCGTGCATCGAAGCCGACACGAACATGGTCGTGTCGTAGGCGATGCCGTAGCTGATCCCTTTCGGGAAACTCTTGGCGTGCTCGGCCATCTTGGCGCGCACCGCCTGATCCATCGCGAGCGCGTTGCTGCCCGGCAGCGGCAGCACGGCAACGAACACCGTTGGCTTGTCGTCGATTTTGGCGCTCGAGGTGTACTGGAGTGCGCCGAGCTCGGTGCGCCCGACGTCGCGGAGCCGCAAGGTGGCCGCGCTCCCGGTGCCGGCGCGGATCACGATCTCGTCGAATTGTTGGGGATCGCTGAGCCGGCCCATGGCATTGACCTGCACCGTGAACTCGGTGCCGGGCGGCGCCGGGGACTCGCCGATCTTCCCCGCCGCTACCTGGATGTTCTGCTCGGCAATCGCGTTCTGCACGTCGACGGCAGTGACGCCGAGCTTCGCGAGTTTGTCCGGATCGAGCCACACCCGCATCGAGTAGCGCCGCTCGCCGAAGATCTGCACATCGCCGACGCCGGTGATGCGCTTCAACGGATCGACCAGCTGGAGATAGGCGTAATTGCTGAGGGTGACGAGGTCGACCGAGCCGTCGGGCGAGTAGAGATTGACGGCCAGTGTCAGGTTCGGGTTCTTCTTCTGTATCGTGACGCCGCCCTGATTGACAATCGCCGGCAGCTGGGCCGTCGCCGCCGAGACCCGGTTCTGAACATCGACGGCAGCGATGTCGTTGGGATAGCCGACATCGAAGCTGACGGTAATGTTCGAGCTGCCGTCATTGGCACTCGTCGACGACATGTAGATCATTCCGGGCACGCCGTTGATCTGCTGCTCAAGCGGCGTGGTCACGGTATCGGCAACGACTTGTGCGCTCGCTCCCGGATATGTTGCGGATACGACCACCTGCGGCGGCGTCACCTCGGGAAACTGGGCAACGGGCAGGAGCGGCAAGCAAATGAGGCCCGCCAGCACCATGATGATTGCGACGGATGCGGCGAAAATCGGCCGCTCGATGAAGAAGTTCACCATGGGGTTCTCCGGGCCTCGGAAAACGATGCTGGGCGGCGAGCGCGTTCGGATCGCGCCCAGCGTCTCAGTGCTGATCGGCGGCGGGTGCAGCTCGCATGCTGATCGATTGCGCTCCGTAAGACCCGAGCTCGATCCTGCGGGCGGTCTCGCGCATCAATGCTCTCAGCTCGGCCGGATCGACGGCATCAGCCAGCATGAGGGCCTGGATCAACGGGTCCGCCAGGGCATCGGCCAGGCTCAGCTCTCCGCAGGGACGCAACATCGGAAGCTCCCTTTTGAAAGGGGTGGACATCTCAAGGTGCGGCACTTATATGATGTTACCGACCGGTAACTCTCAGTAGGTACTGACCGGTAACTAACATGTCAAGTACCAACTCCGCCAAAATCGCGTCCACCCGCTCGTCGACGAACACCGATGCAGCGCCGCGCGAACGGATTCTCACGTCCGCACTCGATCTCTTTTACGGTCACGGCATCCACGCGGTCGGCGTCGACGCCATCGCCGAGGCGGCGGCGACCAATAAGATGACGCTCTACCGTCACTTCGGCTCCAAGGACGAGTTGGTGGCGGAATGCCTGCGCCGATTGGCGGCTGAGACGGACGGCGCGTGGGAAGAGAACGCCAGGGCTTATGCCGGGGACCCTCGGGGACAGCTCCTCGGCTGGGTGCGCGGTCTCGGCGCGTGGAAGCTCGATCTGGCGGAGCGCGGCTGCGCCTTTCTAAACGCTGCCGCAGAGTTGCCGGATAAGAGTCATCCGGCGCGCCGAGTCGTCGAGGAGTTCAAGAGCCGGTTCCGCGAGCGGTTCATCGCGCTTTGCCGCGAGGCCAGGCTCTCGGAACCCGAACTCCTCGCGGACGAGATCTTCCTCCTCTGCGAAGGCGCGCGCGTCAGCATGCAGAGCGTCGGCCGCGAGGGCCCAGCTAAACGGCTTCCCGAAATGCTGCAGCTCCTGATCGCCAATCATACGAAGCCGCGTCGCTGAGGGCTGATACGACCGGCGTCAGCGGGCGTGACGGCGGATGTCGCCTAGCACGTAAAGCCCGTTATCGGCGCATCCTACCCCGTTCTTCAGGGTTCGCGAACGTCGACAATCTACCCTATCTCGGCGATCGATTAGCTTGACCGCAACGGCGGCTTGCGGAGGCTCAAAGCGGTCACTTTTGCAAAATTTTCAGCCGCCTCCCGGTGAGGGCCCCCCGTGAACGGGGAGAGGGAACGCGGCTGTGACGCCGGGCGTGGCCGTTCGGGAGAGAGCACGACAATCGCCGCAGCTCTC